>CAYXXN010000007.1:29940-32315 GCA_964469055.1 uncultured Thermoanaerobaculia bacterium | reverse complement strand
GACGGACCTCTCGGCGGATACTGAGTGCGTTGCCGGCGGCGGGGGTGGCGGTGGTGGCGGCGGCAACGTCGCCCAGGTGCAGGTCTTCGACAACGCCTTTAGCCCCCAACGCGTCGACATCCAGGTCGGAGACACGGTGCGCTGGGTGCTGGCCGGTGCCTCACCCAGTCACACCGTGACCGAGGCCAACGCGCTGTGGGACAGCGGCCTCACCCTCCCCACGCAGGGAGCCACCTTCGAGCGCCAGTTCAGCGCCGGCGAGAACGACCAGACGTTCCTCTACTACTGCCGCACCCATCAGGGCTGCTGCTCCATGCAGGGTTCGGTCGTGGTCGGAAACGGCCCGCGGCCGGACCCCGGTTACGAGTGAGCCGCCGGCCCGCCCGATGAGGTGCACCGCTCGTTGCGCCTTGATCGCTTGTGTGCTCGGCGCCGCGCCCGCCGCGGCGCAGTTTCTGTTGGACATCGAGGAGGAGTTGCCGTTCGACGCTCCCGAGTCCTGGGCCATGAAGTACTTCGCGTCGGTCGCCCTGCCGACCGGACTCGGGGCTCCGGAGGCCCTGCCCGCCGGCCGGGTCGAGCTCACACTCGAGGGAGCCAACGTACCCCAGCTCTCGGCGGCGGAGCGTCGCGTTGGCTTCGACGGCACCAAGGTCGAGGATCTGAACAAGACCGAGTTCTTCGGCCGCCCGCGACTGCTCGTCGGACTGCCCGCGCGCTGGTCGTTGGAGGTCTCGTACCTCCCGCCCATCGAGCTCTCGGGCGTCGAGCCGGAGATCTTCGCCCTCGCCGTGGCGCGGCCCTTCTGGGAGCGCGGCAATGGCCGACTCGGGCTGCGGGCAGCCGGCCAGTACGCCACCTTCGAGGGAGATTTCACCTGCTCGGCGGACGAGCTCGCGGGCGGACCGAACCCCTTCGACTGCGAGGCGCCCTCGAGCGATACCTCGACGTCGCGCTCGGTGAGCGTCGAGCTCTCCGCTGCCACCCGCCTCGGCAGCGACGACCGCTGGGAGCCGTACGGCGCGCTCATCGGCACCCACATGGACCTCGATTTTCAGGTCGACGCCCGCTACGCCGGTCTCATCGATCGCACGCGGCTGCATACGGACGGTGAGACCTTGGCCCTCGCCGTCGGCGTCGGCGTTCGGCCGGCCGAGCGCTGGCGCGGGGGCCTCGAGCTCTTCTGGAGTCGACTCGACGTCGTCCGTCCCCCGTCGACCTCGAGGGAGCACGACGACCTCCTGAACCTGCGCGCCTCCTTGCGCTACCGAGTGCGCTGAACGGTCAGCGGCCCGCAGGCCGCGCCGCGACTCCTTGGCCGGGCTCCGCTTCCGACTCCAGGCAGGCCACGTCGATCGAGCGCTCGAGCAGACGGGCGGCGCGGCGCTCGAGGTGTTCGCGGACCACCTGGGCCGAGAGGCTCGGGGGAGCCGCAGCCGCGTAACGGCGCATGCGCTCCGCGATCGCCGCCGTCGCCCGTTCCGGGCAGTACGCGACCAGCGGGTCGCGTACCCTCCGCCAGCGATAGCTCGCGTAGAGGCTGGCGTTGAAGGTCTCGTCGAGGAGCGGGTTCACGTACGCCGCGAGATCGATCGGGCGGGCGGCCCGCCAGCCCTCCTCGCCTCGCTCGAGCAGCGGTGCCGGGCCTTCGCAGAAATCGCGCGCCAGCAGCAGGCCGCGATAGTTGGCCTCCAGGTCGGCCAGCGAGAAGACCCCGTCGGCCAAGCCGCCCACCAGGGTCAGCTCGTTGTGCAGCCCGCGACGGATGACCCGCCGCAGGGCGTCCTCCTCCGACCAGCCGCGGCTCCGCAGCCGCTGGTAGCGCCGGTAGTACCTCCGGCCGAAACCGAACATGTGACCGGCGACCTTGTCGATCCCCACGTCGACGCCGCCGATCGAGACCGTGCGTGCCATCGGCAACAGGAACGGCCAGGTAGGCCGCCGGTAGATGCTGCGCTCCAGGTACCCGAAGTAGCCGACGTCGCGGCCCGGGAAGCGCTCGACGGCGGGGTCCGTATTGAGGAAGCTGCGGATTCGCGAGTAGACGAGGAGGGTGGGCACCAGTCGCCGATAGAAGCGCGTGGGAATCGCGGCGCAGCCCAGGGCCGCGGGCGCCCCGTTCACCTGCGCGAGAGCCCGGTCGAGCTCGTCGTTCAGGAACGCGTTGACGGCCGGCGTGGCGTCGGCGAGGTCGCGCTCCCAGACCAGGAACTGGTCGGTCTCGAGCGCTGCGGCCGGCCCCGCGACGACGAGGGCGAGCAGGATCCAGGCGCCGAGGCGTGGCACGTGCCAAGTGTACCGGCGGTGGCGCGCCGGCGGCGACCCCCCGGGCGGCCCCCGCTCGGGGCGCCCCGGCGCCGAAATGCCCCGGCCCC
>CAYXXN010000007.1:0-29930 GCA_964469055.1 uncultured Thermoanaerobaculia bacterium | reverse complement strand
GGCGGCGACGCGCGGCTCGGCACCGACTCGGGGCTCCGCTGCTCAGAAGTCCAGCGTCACCTGGCCGGTCACCTTGCGGGTGATGATGTCGCCGAAGACGTGCTGCTGCACGTCCTCGTCCGTGACGTTCTGGCCGTTGACCTGGAAGGTGGCGTGCTCTCCCACGTGGACGCCGACGGCGACGTTGAGCTGGGTGAACTCCTCGGTCGGTCCGAAGAAGCGCGAGTCGAGCACGTCGGTCCAGAACGCTTCGTCCTGGTAGTTGACGTTGCCGTTGAAGAAATAGCGCTCGCCGCTGTAGCCGAGCCCGGCGTTGAAGCGGTTCTCCGGCGACAGGTTGATCTGCGAGATGTCGATGTTCGTCACGTCCGGCTCGTCCTGCCAGGAGTAGTTGAAGAACCAGTTCCAGCCGTCGCCGGCCCTGCCGGTGAGGCCCACCTCCACGCCTTGGTCCACGATCTCGCCGAGGTTGCGGTAGCTGAAGGCCGACGGAAACAAGCCAGCGAGGCCGAGGGGCGGCGGCACGCAGAGGACAATCGGCGGCAGCGGGAAGCCCGGGGGTGGGTTGGTGCAAGTGTAGGTGGCCGCCGTGAAGAAGTCGATCGAGTCCGTCGTCTTGTTGCGATAGACGGACACGCTCGCCGTCGTCGGCCCGAAGCTGCCGACCCAGCCGGCCTCGATCGCGTCGAGTCGCTCTTCCTGCAGCTGCGGATTGCCGAACACGGCGGAGGGGAACACGTAGGGGCCGGTCGGTAGGGCCACCAGGTTCACGATCACGATCTCGAGGTAGTTGTTGATCAAGGACGGCGCCCGGAAGGCGCGGTTGAACGACAGCCGGAAGGTGTGGTCGCGATTCGGCGTGAACATCAGGCTGGTGCGGGGAGAGACGACGCCACCGATCGGATCGATGTCGTCGAAGCGGGCACCCAAGAGCCAGCGGAAGCGCTCACCGAATAGGATCTCGTCCTGGAGGAAAACCCCGAACTCGTCTCGGTTGTCGCCACGCGGGGCGATCGTCAGATCGAACTCGTTCTGGCGGGCGTTGGCGCCCCAGGTCAGGATGTGCTTGCCGGCCAGACCCTTGGTCTCGTTGTAGTCCAGGTTGTAGGTCTGGCTCTGGAAGCCGAGCAGCAGGGGTCGGCCGTCGGGGCCGCGGGTCAGCAGGTTGCTCGCCTCGCCGTCGAGGTCGTTGACGAAGAGGCCGAAGTGCCGCGCCCCGTGGGCCCAGCCGCCTTGGACGTACGAGAGCGACGACCCCTGGTCGATATCGAAGGGTCCGATGCCGGTGTGAATGATGCCGTCGGTGCCGGCGTAGCCGCCCGACAGGCGCCAACTCGACGCCTCGCTCGTGTCCCAGTCGACGCGCAGGTCGAACTTGGGCTGTTGCGTGCCCTCGTTCTGGAACGGCGGGTAGGGCGTGTTGGTTCCCGGGATCGTGCCCGTCGGCCGCGGGTAGGGGTCCTGCTCGTACCAGCCGCCGGAGATCTTCCAGCCGACGCTCTCGCTCGTCGCGGCGTGGGTGACGTTGCCGTAGAGCGTCGACAGCTCGCCGCCCCCGAGGACGACGTGGGTCCCGACCATCTCCTGGGGTCGCTTGGTGATCAGGTTGACGACGCCGGTCATGGCGTTGGCTCCCCACACCGCGCTGCCGGGTCCGCGCACGACCTCTACCTGCTTGATCTCGTTGGGGTTGGCCGGTAAGTACTCCCAGATGACGAAGCCGAAGAAGTCGAGATAGATGGAGCGCCCATCGACCAGCACGAGCTGGCTCGTGGCCAGGCTGTTGGTCGAGGCGCGACTGGTGACCTGTATGTCACGGGCGCTGATCTGCGTCACGTTGACGCCCGGCACGTTGCGCAGCACGTCGCCGTAGTCGTCGACCGGCGACTCTTCGATCACTTGGCCGGAGATGACGGTCATCGCAGCCGGCGCGTCCTGCAGGCGCTGCTCGGTGCGCGAGGCGGTGACGACGATCACCTCCTCGACCGTCTCCATCGGCTCCTCCGCCTCGGTCGCCGCCTCGTCGACGACCGGTTCCTCCTGAGCCCCCGCGATCCCGACCGTCAGGACGAGCGCGAGGAACGCGAGCCAAAGACTCCGCGAGCGACGTTCGCGTGACATCGATTCCCCCTTCTGGCTACCCGCCAAAGCTGTCGTCGGAGTGTAGCAGGCTCCACTCGAGGGGTGGATCGCCCCGGCTCACGGGTTCGGTGGCGTGAGTCGCTCGGCACCGTCGAGATAGGGGCGCAGGGCCGCGGGGAGGACGACCGAGCCGTCCGCCCGCTGGCCGTTCTCGAGGATCGCCACCAGCGTGCGGCCGACGGCGAGGCCCGAGCCGTTCAGGGTGTGCAGGAGCTGCGGTTTGCCGCCGTCGGCCGGCCGGTAGCGCAGCCCCGCGCGCCGCGCCTGGAAATCCTCGCAGTTGCTGCACGAGGAGATCTCCCGATAGGCGCCCTGGCCGGGCAGCCAGACCTCGAGGTCGTAGGTCTTGGCGGCGGCGAAGCCCAGGTCGCCGGTCGAGAGACAGACGACGCGGTAGGGCAGCTCGAGCCGCTCGAGCACGCGTTCGGCGTGCCGCGTCAACTCCTCGAGCGCCGCGTAACTCGACTCCGGCGTGGTGAGCTGCACGAGCTCGACCTTGTGGAACTGGTGCTGGCGGATGAGCCCTCGGATGTCCTTGCCGTAGGAGCCCGCCTCGGCCCGGAAACACGGCGTCCACGCCGTGTAGCGCAGCGGCAACCTGGCCTCGTCGAGGATCTCATCGCGGTGCAAGTTGGTCAGGGGCACCTCCGCCGTGGGGATCAGGTAGAGGTTGCCCGGCGTCACCCGGAAGAGGTCGGCTTCGAACTTCGGGAGCTGTCCCGTGCCCGTCATCGTCTCGGCGTTGACCAGATACGGCGGCAGCACCTCCGTGTAGCCGTGCTCGCCGGTGTGGAGGTCGAGCATGAAGGCGGCGAGCGCCCTCTCGAGGCGCGCGCCCCAGCCGAAGTAGGTCGTGAAGCGGGCTCCTGCCACCTTGGCGCCGCGCTCGAAGTCGAGGATCCCGAGCGCCCGTCCCAGCTCCCAGTGGGAGCGCGGCGGAAAATCGAGGCGCGGCACTTCGCCCACGACGCGCTCGACGCGGTTGGCGCCTTCATCCGGGCCGCGCGGCACCGTCGCGTGCGGCAGGTTGGGCAGCCGCAGCTCGACGTCGACGAGCTCGGTGTCGATCCCCGTGTTCCGCTCTTCGAGAGCGCCGATCCGCTCTTTCCAACGGCCGACCTCCGTCATCCGCTCGGCCGGGTCTTCGCCGCGGGCCTTGGCGGCCCCGATCTCGCGGCTCGCCTCGTTGCGCCGGCGCTTCAGCTCCTCGACCTCGACGAGCACCGCGCGGCGCTCGGCGTCGAGGGAGCGCCAGCGCTCGTAGAGGCCGAGGTCGGCACCGCGTGCAACCAGCGCGTCGCGCACCGTCGCCTCCTCCCCGCGCAGCCGCTCTCGAGCAATCATCGGCCGAGCAGTCTAACCGGTCCCGTGCGGCGCGGCCGTCCGGAGCCGGCGCGGCGGAGCATAAGATGCCGGCACCCGATGGCCGGGCTGCCCCGCACCGCGCTCGTCCTGGCGCTCTACCTGCTGCTGCGCGTGATCGCCGCTTCCTGGCCCGGGCCCATGGCGCCGGCTGACGGTGCCTTCCTCGCCCTTCTCGCCGTTCTCGTCTTGCTGCCCGCCTCGACCCTCATCGAGCGCACCGCGACCCTGGCGATCGCCTGCGCGGCGCAGGTCGTCCTCGCCCTGGTCCCGGCCGTTGGGCCTACGCGCGCGGCCGCCGCCGTCTTGGCGCTCGTCGCGACCCTCGCCCTCGCCATCGGCGAGCGCTGGGGCCGGCGCGGGGGCCTCTTCGCACCGCCCGCGGCGCTCGCCGCCGCCCTCGCGCTGCAGGCCCTCTGTCGCGCCGAGCGGCTGGTGGGGTTGCGCCTCGATGCCGACACGCTGCTCGACCTTCTGGTGCTGCCGGGGCTCGCCGCTGCCGGTGCCGTCGGCTTGGCGCGCCGCCACGGGAACGTGAGGGCTGCGATCGTCACCTGCGCTCTCGCCACCGTGGGTCAAGGCTTCACGTGGGAAACAGCCCTGGCACTGGTCGCCTTTGGCCGACCTGGGTTTACGGAGGCGGCCCCGCCCACCCGCTATGCGGTCACGCTGGCTGGCCTGGCCGTCGCCTCTTGGTGCGTGCATCCCGTGTGGGCGGCCTCGCTGCTAGCGGCCGCGTGGGTGGCTGCCTCACCTCGAACGCGGGTCGCGCACCTGGCGGCGGCCGCTGCACTCGCTGGCGTGGGTCTATGGCTGCCCGCCGCGCAGTCCTGGAACGAAGTCGCCGCCGCGGGAGGGCGGCTCCTTCTGCTCCTGCCGATGCTGCCGCTCGCCGTGATCGCCCGCCGTCGCCAGCTCGCGGTTGGCGTCCTTCTCGCTCTCGTCGTCTTGCGCACGCTCCCGGGGTGGGAGCCCCTCGCCGTATCGCTCGCCCTACTCGCTCTCCAGATGCCGACCCGATCCGCCGCGCCGCAGGCCGCCTGGAGCGCCGGCCTGCTCGCCTTGACTGCGCTGGCCGCTGCCTACCCTTGGCTGCGTGAAGACGCCCTCGACGCGGTCGTTTCGACGCTGACCGGCGCTGCCGGCTGGGCCACGGCGATCGCCGTCTCCCTCCTTGGATTGGCCCTCACGTGGAGCACGACCCGTCGGCGCCGATGGCTGCTGCCGGCGGCTCTAGCGCTGGTCGCCCTCGCCGTGGCAGCCCGAGCGGTGCCCCCGGCGCGGGAACTCGAGCCGGGCGGTTTCACCCTCACAACCGAGCGACCGTCCTGGGTGAACCGGCTGCCGGCGGAGGGAGCATCGCGCCTGATCCTCGACAGCTACGTGAGCTTCGGCCTGGGGCTCGCTCCCGGGACGCCGGTTGCGACGATCACGCTGCGCCGACCCGACGGCACCCTGCGCCGACGCGTGCTCGAGGCCGGTCGCGACACCGCCGATTGGGCGGCGCGCCGCGAGGAACCGGCGGCGAACCCGACGCCGGCCCCGCAGCCCTGGACCTCCTACGTGGGGGCCCGGGGCGACTTCTTCGGCCAGATCTATCGCGCCTCCTGGGAGCCCGGCGGCTCGCTCTCGGGCCAGCTCTCGCTCGAGCGCCACCCAGGGCTGCCGGACCGGGTCGAGCTCTCGGTGCTCGCCGTGGCGGCTCGACCGTGAGCTGGATGCTGCGGCTCGTCGCCGGCCTCGCGGCGTCGCTGGCGGCGCACCGGCTGCTGCCGCTCGCGGGGGAGGACCCGCTGCGCGAGACGCTCGTTTGGCTGCCCACGCTTCTCGCCGGCTGGATCTGCCTGGAACGCACGCCCGGCGCCCGCCGTCTGCCGGCTGGCGCGCGCACCGGCGAGGCCGTCGCCCTGACCGCGCTCGTCTTGCTCGTTTTTCTCCGAGCGCAGCTCGCGTTGCCGTTCTCGGATGCGCTGGCCGCACCGACGATCATGGCCGGGTTCGTGCTCCTGCTCGCCCACCGGGTCGCCCGCCAGCTACTCGCGCTGCGCCCCCTGCTCGGCCACCGGCTGCCGCGCCGGCCCGCCTGGGCGTTCTTCCTGCTGCCGCTCCTCGCCTATCTCTCGCTGCTGCCCTGGGCGAGCGGGAGGCGGCCACCCGACGGTGACGAGCCCCACTACCTGCTCGTTACCCACAGCCTGGCCCACGATTTCGACACCGACCTCGCGAACAACTACGCGGCGCAAGACTCGCGCGCTTTCCTCGAGCGCCCTCTCGAGCCCCAGCCAGGCGACCCGGTCGGCCGCGGTGGCGAGCGTTACTCCCGTCACAACATGCTGCTGCCGCTGCTCCTGGCGCTGCCGTACCGACTCCTCGGCCTGCGCGGAGCGCAGCTCACCCTGTGCGTGCTGGCGGCGGCCCTGGTGTGGGCGACGCTCCGCGTGGCGCGCCACTACGGCGCGGAGCGCCCAGGTGAGACCCTCCTGGCGACGGGGCTCCTGGCCTTCGGCGCGCCCCTGATCCTCTTCTCTCACCAGGCCTGGGTCGAGGTGCCGGCCGCGCTGGCGACGGTCGTGGGGCTCGACGCTCTGCTCACCCTCGCGGGAGAGCACGGTGACCGCCGCGCCTGGCTCGCCGGAGGCGGCGCTCTTCTCCTGCTGCCCTTGCTCAAACTGCGCTTCGCCCTGGTGGCTGTGGGTCTGCTGGCGGTGGCCGTCGTGCGCTGGCGCGAGCGCCGCTCGCACCTCTCTCTCGCCGTGGGGGGTCTCCTGGCCCTGCTGGTCGCCATCCTGCTCTTCAACGCCGTGCAATTCGGCAACCCGCTCAAGTACCAGGAGCTGGAGAGCCTCGGGGTCTACGTACGCTCGCTCGGCGGCTACGTGCGCGGTGGCGTGGGTCTGCTATGGGACTGCGCCTTCGGTCTGTTCGCCGGCGCGCCCCTTTGGCTCGCCGTGGTACCGGCGCTGACCCGGCCGCGACTGCGCGATCGCACCCTGCTGCGCGACGCCTCGCTCGCCTGCGGCCCGTACCTGCTGGCCGTCCTGCCGCGGGGTGAGTGGTATGGGGCCTGGTCGCCGCCGTTCCGCTACGGGGTCATCGCCCTGCCCTTCCTCGCCCTCTTGTTGGTGCGGCTCTTCGCCGACCGCAGGCGCGCCGGCCCCCGGGTCATTCTCGAGGCCCTGGGCCTCGTCACTCTCGCGCTCACCGCGTTGTGGTGCGTGCGACCGGAGTGGACCTACAGTCTTGCCGACGGTCGCACCCATTTGCTCGACTTTTTGGGAGCGAGCTTCGGCGCCGACTTCGCCCGCTGGACGCCCAGCTCGATCCGGCCGCGCGGAGCGACCTGGTGGTGGGTGGCGGCGAGTCTCGCGCTGCTACCGCTCACCTGGTGCCTGGGAGGCCAACCCGCGCGACGCCGAGGCTGGGGAGCGCTCCTCGCCCTCGCCTGCTGCGGGCTCTTCGTCGTCGTCGCCACCCGCGCGCCGACGCGGTTCGTCGAGTTCGAGGACGCCTGGCTCGGGCACGAGGGCGGCACTCTCTATCCCGACCCCTGGGTGGTCGGTCGGCCGCGTTTCCGGGGCGGCTGGGCCCTGCCTAACCAGGCCAGGGTGTCGATTCCGGTCGTGCCGGGTGGCCGGCGCGTGACCCTCGTCCTCGAGACCCGCAAGCTCCGGCCGCCGGCCGAGGCGCCGGAAGTCGTGTTCAGGGCCGGCGATGCCGAGCTCGCGCGAGCGCGGCTGTCCGACGGGAGTGACTGGCAGCGCCTGGTCGTCGGCCCCGTCGATTGGCCGCCGCATGCGCGTCGTCTGGTGGTGGCCCTTCCCCCCGTGCCTTCGCCCGGCGAGCGCTCGGGCGCCCTCCTCGATCGACTGCGCTTGGACTGGGGGAGCTAGCCCCGGGCGGCGGGCGAAGCGTGGTCGCCACCCTGCCGTCGGGGCAAACGCCCCGCCAGCAGGTCCAGGGTGGTCGCGACGACGTGGCGCAGCGGCCCCGCGTCGGCCTCGGCGCGGCCGGCGACCGCGAACGCCGTGCCGTGATCGACGGAGGTGCGCAGGATGGGAAGTCCCAACGTCCAGTTGACGGCCTGGCCGAAGGCCGTGCTCTTCACCGCGATCAAGCCCTGATCGTGGTAGAGCGCCAACACCCAGTCGAAGGAGCCGCGGCGGGCGCGGGCGAAGAGAGAATCCGCGGACTCGGGACCGTGGACATCGAGGCCGGCGCGGCGGGCTGTCGCGACTGCCGGCGCCACGACCGCCGCGTCCTCCTCGCCGAGCAGCCCTCCTTCGCCGGCGTGCGGGTTCACGCCAGCGACGGCGATGCGCCCGCCGGCGTGCCGCGCAAGACACGCCAGGGCCTCGCCGATGGCTCGGCTGGTGACCGCGGCCAGGGCGTCGCGCAGGGGCAGGTGGGTGGTCAGCAGCGCTACCTGCAGGTCCGCCGTCAGGAAGGCCATCAAGTAATCCCGGCCGTAGCGTTCGCGGCCGCAGGCCTCGGCCAGGTACTCGGTGTGGCCTCGAAAGTGGGGGTGGCAGTGGCGAGCGATCGAGGCCTTGGAGACCGGTGCCGTGACCAAGGCCGCGACCCTGCCGGCGCGCGCCGCCGCGAGACCGACGTCGATCGCCGTCAAGGCCGCGCCCGCATCCGCCGGCCCGGACTGCCCGGGAACGACGCCGCGGGGCGTGCCCACGGGGTCGACGACGGGCACCAGGTCGGGCGGCATCGCAGCGAGCTCCTCGGCTGCCGGCACGTCGGTCCAGAAGCGCAGCCCTTCCAGGACGGCGCCGAGGTCGCGGGACGGCGCCGCCGCCGCGGCGAGGGCCGCGCGCTCGGCGACGAGCAACGGCCGCCAGGCGCCGCGCGCCGGCGGGTCCTGCAGCAGGCGGAGGAGAATCTCCGGTCCGACGCCGGCCGGATCGCCCTGGGTGAGCGCGAGAACGGGAAGAGAAGCGGCGCTCAGTCGCCCGGGTCGGCCGCGACGCGCCGGCCGCGACGCCGCACTTCCTCTTCCTTGTACAGGTAGCGGATGTTGTGCTTGAGGATCAAGAGGTTCGGCTCGCGGTGACGGTTGAGCTTGAGCGAGCCCTTGTCGTACCACTCGATCCAGCCGCGGAGCTCCTCGCCGTTGGTCAGCACGACGACCATCGGCGTCTTGGCGGCCATCTGCTTCAGGTAGTAGAACTCCTCGGCGTTCGTCTGCTCGGGAGGCGTCTGCTTGCGACGCACGGCGCCCGAGGAGCCCTCTCGCCGGCGATCGGCCTCGGGGCGGATGAGCTTGCGGTTGGCGATCGACTCAGACATGGGCGGACTGGGGCTCCGGGCCCCCGTGCGGAGGCGGGTCGTATTGGTCGTCTTCGTAAGCCAGACAGCACAAGAGGCGACCGCACTGACCCGAGATCTTCGAAGGGTTGAGCGTCAAGTTCTGGCGCTTGGCCATCTGGATGGAGATCGGGCGGAAATCGTGGAGCCAAGTCGAGCAGCACAGGGTGCGGCCGCAAACGCCGACACCGCCCAACAAGCCGGCCTCGTCCCGCGCGCCGACCTGCGCCATCCGCACCTTGGCCGAGAAGCGACGCGCCACATCTCGCACCAACTCGCGAAAGTCGACCCGTTGCTCGGCGGTGAAGTAGACCGTGGCCCGCTTGCCGTTGAGCGAGAAGTCCACGCGCGAGACCTTGAGATCGAGGCCGAGGCCGCGAGCCCGTTCGCGAACGAAGGCGCGCGCCGTCGCTTCGTTGGCGAGCTGGCGGTCGTGGTCGCTCGTGTCCTTGTCGGTGGCCGGACGCAGGATACGTTCGGCACTCGACTTCTGGCAAGGCTTGAAGACCGGCATCGGCGAGTGCTCGACACGGCCGTAGGCGGGGCCGGCCTCGCGCTCGACGATCACCGCATCGCCGCGGCCGAAGATCTTCCCGCCTGTGGCGCAGAGCGTCTCGTTGGTCTCCTCGCCGAATCGCACGCCGACGAAGTTGTCTTCGATGGCGGTCGAATGACCCTTGAAGGCGCACCCGGAGCAGCCAGCCATGGCGTCTAGGAGTCTCCGTGCATTTTCGATACCAGGACCGCCGGCAAGGCAGAGCCGGCGCCTGACCGACGTGGCCAGCGAGCCGATCTGGCTCGGACCTGAAATTGGCGCCATTGTGGCACCCACCCTCAACCCTGTCAAAGCAAACGACGGCCGATGTCGCGCCGCAACACCTTGTGGGGCCAGTGGATGCGGTCGGCAGCAGCGTAGGCTCGGGCGAGGGCTTCGGAGAGGTCGGCTCCCGACGCGCAGACCCCGAGCACGCGGCCGCCGGTGGCCAGCAGCTGGCCGGCGTCGCGTCGCGTGCCGGCGTGGAAGACCACCGCTCCCTCGCCCGCCGCCGCCTCCAGCCCGACGATGGGATCCCCAGCGGCGGGAGTTCCGGGATAGCCGGCGTTGGCCAGGACGATGCAGGCCGCGGCGGCGTCGTCGAAGGCGAGCCGGGCACCGGCGAAGTCCTTCGCCGCGCCGGCTGCCAGCACCGGCAGCAGGTCGCTCACCAGGCGCAGCATCAGCGGCTGGCACTCCGGGTCGCCGAAGCGCACGTTGAACTCGAGCACCCGTGGACCGTCGGCGGTGAGCATGAGCCCGGCGTAGAGCACGCCGACGAACGGCTCACCCTCGGCGGCCATGCCGTCGAGCACGAGTTGCAAGAGCCGCGCGGCGAGTGCCTGCGCCTCGGCCTCGGCGATCACCCCTGACGGGCTGTGCGCGCCCATGCCGCCGGTGTTGGGTCCCACGTCGCCCTCGCCGATCCGCTTGTAGTCCTTGGTCGTCGCCAAGGCCAGCAACCGGCGGCCGTCGGCGAGGGCGATCATCGACACCTCCTCACCGGCGAGGCATTCCTCGACCACGACGCGGTCGGCGGCGGCGCCGAAACGGCGCTCGTCGAAGAGGGCGTCCAGCGCCCCGACGAGCTCCGCCTCGTCGGCCGGGATCAGCACACCCTTGCCGGCCGCGAGGCCGTCCGCCTTGAGCACGACCGGCAGGCCGAACTCGCGCGCCGCTGCCGCGGCTTCCGGGCGGCTGCCGACCACCTGGAAGCGGGCTGTCGGCACGCCGTGCCGGGCCATGAACTCTTTGGCGAAGACCTTGCTGCCTTCGAGGCGCGCCGCCCGGCGCCGCGGCCCGAAGATCGGGAGACCTGCCTCTTCCAATCGGTCGGCCAACCCAATGGTCAGGGGCAGCTCGGGGCCGACGAGAGTCAGGTCGATGCGCCGCTCGGCGGCGAAGTGCGCGAGGCCCTCGATATCGTCGACCGCGAGATCGACGTTCTCGGCCACCTCCGCGGTGCCGGGGTTCCCCGGCGCGCAGAAGAGCACCGTGGAGAGCGGGCTCTGGGAGAGCTTCCAGCAGAGCGCGTGCTCGCGACCGCCGCTGCCGACGACCAGGACTCTCATCCGTGCCCTCCAGGACCGAGCTCGACCTTACACCGGCCACCACGTCCGGGAAACGGCGACGCCGCCATCGGGCTAAGATAGCCGGTGGCCTCATCCGTCACGGCGTGGACTTGGCGCCACGAGGAGCAGCAGATGTACATGCGCTTCTTCCACCTCCAGGTGCAAGAGGGCAAGCTGCCTGAATTTCGGCGCTTCTACGTCGAGCAGGTGGTCCCCGCCCTCGACGCCACCGAAGGCTGCGAGTTCGCCGCCCTCCTGCAGCAGACCGTGCACCCGGACGAGCTCGTCGGGCTCACCCTCTGGCGCTCCACCGAGCACCTAGAGGCCTACGAGGCGAGCCCTGTGTTCCGGCGCCTCCTCGAGCGCGGCATGCCCTATCTCGCGGGGTCGACTGCCTGGCAGGTCCGCACGCTCAAGCCGGGCACACGGGTCCCCCCGGGCCGCTCGCCCGCTGTGGCCTACCGCGTCGAGGCCAGCGCCATCCTCGACGACGCGATTCTGCCGACCATCCACGTGCGTCTCGTCTCCGTGCAGGTGCGCCCCGGCGCCGCCGAGGAGTTCAAGGAGCGTTTCATGCGGCTCGTCATCCCCGAGCTCGAGAACGTCAGGGGATGCCGCGGTGTCTTCCTGGTCGAGGACCCCCGCGAGCCCGACCGGTTCGTCTCCATCTCGATCTGGGACAGCGAGGAGAGCGCCATCCGCTACGAGCTCTCCGGCGCCAGCGACGATCTCACCGCCCAGTTCAAGGACACCTTCGCTGACCTGCAGAGCTGGCACCTGGCCCACGCCGAGGGCAGCTCGTCCTCGGCGCTGTCGGTGCGCGGCTACAACCTGGTGGTGGCCAACAAGCTCTAGCGCCTTGTGGGTCGCTGCTGCTAGCCGAGCGCCTGCACTGCCGCGGCGAGCATTACCGCGGCGACGTCCGCGGCGCTGCAGCCGCGGGAGAGGTCGTGGAGCGGCGCCGCCAGGCCTTGGAGCAGGGGCCCGATCGCTCGCGCGCCCGCCAGTCGCTCGCTGAGCTTGTAGGCGATGTTGCCGGCGTCGAGGTCGGGGAAGACGAGGACGTTGGCGCGGCCGGCGACCGGGCTGCCCGGCGCCTTGCGGGCCGCCACGTCGGGCACCAGCGCGGCGTCCGCCTGGAGCTCGCCGTCGAAGAGGAAGTCCACCCGCCGTGCCGCCAGTCGCGCGACTGCGGCCTGCCCCTTCTCCACCCGCGGATGCGCGGCCCTCCCCGGGGTCGCGAACGAGAGCAGCGCCACCCGCGGCTCCGCGCCGAGGAGGACCCGGCAGCTCCTCGCGGCGGCGATCGCGATCTCGGCGAGCTGGTCGGGGTCGGGGTCGGGCACCACCCCCGCGTCGCTGTAGATGAGCGCCGGACCCTCGTGGGGCTCCATCACGAAGCAGGAGGAGAGCAAGGCCCGTCCTGGGGCCAGCCCGACCGTCCGCAGGGCCACGCGGATCGTCTCGCCGGTGGTCGCGACGGCGCCCATCACCGCGCCGTCGGCGCGACCGGCGGCGAGGAGGAGGCCAGCGTAGTCGAGGGGGCCGCGGGCGAGCGCCGCCGCCTCGGCCGCCGGCTGGCCCCGCGCCCGGAGCCTGGCGGCGAGGTGGTCGGCGAGGCGGGGAGCGTCCGGATCGAGGGTGGGATCGATGATCTCGCCGGGCGGCTGGCTCGCCAAGGCCGTCGCCGCGGCGCGGTGGATGGCCCCAGCATCGCCCACCAGCAGCGGCTCGCACCAGCCCTCGGCGCGGGCCATCGCGGCGGCCGCGAGCACGCGCGGGTCCTCGGCCTCCGGGAGAGCGATGCGCGCCCGGCGGCCGGAGAGGCGCGCGCGCCAGCGCTCAAGCAGGCTGGGCACGGAGATCGCGGACAGCCTGCTCGATCTCGTCGACGAGGTAGTCGGGCGTCGAGGCGCCGGCGGTGATGCCCACCGTCGTGACGCCATCGAACCACTCGGGGGCCAGATCCTCGACGTCGTGCACGAGGTAGCTCGGCTTGAGCGCCCGGCACACCTCCCACAGGTGGCGCGTGTTGGCGCTGCGGCGCCCGCCGATGACCAGGATCACGTCGATGTCGGGATCGGCGGCGAGCTCGCGTGCGGCGTCCTGGTTCTCCTTGGTCGCGTAGCAGATCGTGTCGGCGCGCGTGGCCTCCGCGACGCGCTCCTCGATGGTGCGCGCCACGTCTTCGTACTCCGCCGCGTTCAGCGTCGTTTGGTAGAGGATCTTGACCTTCGGGTAGCGGTTCCAGTCGACGGCGGTCGCCTCGGCCAGGGTCGATAGCACGTGGTAGGTCGCGGGATCCCGGTCTCGGGTGTAGCCGATCACCTCACGGTGGTGGGGCTCGCCGATGAAGACCAGGTGTGCGCCGGCCGCCGCCGCCGTTTCCGCTTCCTCATGGATGTCGTAGACGAAGGGGCAGGTCGTGTCGAGGACCTTCAGGCCCCGGGTCTGGGCCGCGGTGTGGAAGGACGGCGGCACCCCGTGCGCGGAGAAGATCACGGTGCCTGCCTGCACCTCCTCCAGCCGCTCGACGGTGGGCACCCCCAGGCCCGCCATCTCCTCGACCACCCGCTCGTTGTGCACCACCTGGCCGAGGAGGCGGCCTTCGCCGGCTGCCAGACCCGCGAAGTGCTTGACCTTCTTATCGGCGATGCGCACGCCGGCGCAGAAGCCGTACTTGCCGGCGCGCTTGAACCGCATGTGGGGATCTTAGCAACCGCGTCCCCGGGGACGGCGGCCGTCCTCGCCATAGGGCGGGAGGAGGCCCGCCGCCCCGGCTCGGGCCGAGCCGGCGCCGGCAGCGGCCTGGCACCGAGGTTGCTGTGTGGCTCGGTCGGCGGCGCCCTCCGCGCCGCCGCGAGGGAGGGAGAACATGACCTTCAGATCGTTCAGGACCTTCGGGCTCGTCCTGGCGGCGGGCTTCGCGGCCGGGCCGGTCTGGGCGCAGGGCGCCGGTTACCGGCCCTATACCGCCGCCAACGAGCTCCGTTTCCGGCTCGGGCTGTTCGAGCCGAGCGGCGAGTCCGCGTACTGGCAGAACAAGCAGCTCGACTTCACCGGCTCTCCAGAGGACTTCGAGGACCTGATCGGCGGCCTCGAGTACCTGCGACACCTCGGCCCTCGTCTGAGCCTGGTCGTGGGGGGCTCCGCCTACAGCACGGAATCGAGCCAGTTCTATCGTGACTTCGTGGACGAGAACGGGCTCGACATCGTCCATGACACGCTGCTCGACATCGGCACTCTCACCCTCGGCGTGCGCGCCAGCCTCACCGGGTCGGAGGCGCCCGTTCAGCCTTGGCTCGGCGCCGGCGGCGGTCTCTACATCTGGACCCTCGAGGAGTCCGGCGATTTCATCGCCTTCACGCCTCCGGAGCCCTTCATCTTCAGCGCCACGTTCACCGACGACGGCGCCGCCTTCGGCTGGTACTACGCGGCGGGCATCGACGTGCCCCTGGGCTCCGAGATCGTGCTCTTCGCCGAGGCCCGCTGGGACGAGGCCGAGGACGAGTTGTCGGGTGACTTCGCGGATCTGGGCGCCCTCGACCTCTCGGGCCGTGAGTTCAGTGGCGGCCTCTCCTGGCGCTTCTGAAGGCGAGGCGCCGATCGAGCTAGCTCGGCGGACCGAAGTGCGGCTGGGCTAGGAACTGGGGATCCGTCAACGACGCGAGGAAGGCGATGAGAGCGTCGCCCTCTCCGGCTGCCAGGGTGAAGCCCTCGAGGAGCGGGCTGCGCTCGGGGTGCGGCGGCCGAGCCCGCCCGCCCGCCGCGTAGTGATCGACGACCTCCGCCAGGGTGGCGAGGCTCCCGTCGTGCATGTAGGGCGCCGTCACAGCCACGTTGCGCACTGTCGGGGCGCGAAAGCGCTTCGCGTCCCGCTGGCCTCCGGCACCCACGCCCGAGAGGTTGGTGTTGTGGAACGCCGGCACGGCGCGCGGCGAGCCCGCGAAGACCACCGGGCCCGAGAGGTTGAAGCCGGCGTGACACTGCGAGCAGGCCAGCCGCGGCGAGAAAAAGAGCTCCATGCCACGCTTCGCCGCCGGCGACAGGGCTTCGCGATCGCCGAGGAACAGCAGCCGATCGTAGGGCGAGTCGCCGGAGATCAGGGTGCGCTCGAAGCTGGCGATGGCTTTCTCGACGTTGGCCATCCGCACCGCTCGCGGCTCGCCGGGAAAGGCGCGGGCGAAACGCTCCGAGAGCTCCGCGTCTCCCGCCAGCTCGCTCTCGAGCCACCGCACGGCGCCGGCCAGGCCGAGCTCGACCGGCCGCCGGGCGAAGAGCGGCATCCGGAGCTGGCGCTCCAAGGAGGCGAGCCCGCGTGCGGTCCAGGTGAAGGAGGCGTTGTAGGCGACGTTGGTCAGGCTCATGGCGGCCCGCGGGTGCCCTTCGCCCGTCGACCCCACCGCTCGCGCCCTCCCGTCGGTGAAGGCCAAGCGCTGCTGGTGGCACGAGGCGCAGGCCTGGACGCCGTTGCCCGAGAGGCGCCGGTCGTAGAAGAGACGGCGGCCGAGCTCCACCTTCTCGGCGCTCATCGGGTTGTCGGCGGGGACGAGCGGCTGGGGAAAGCCCGCGGGCAGGTCCCAGGCGTAACCGCCAGCGGCGGCAGCCGGGACGACGGTGAGCGCGGTGAGGACGAGGAGGCTCGCCGGGGCCCCAGGGCTCACCAGGTCGGCGTCGTCGTGTCGCCGACGGCCAGGTCGGCGGTCTGGCCGGCGAGCGCCTCGCGTTCGGCCACCCAGGTCGCGAACTCCTCGACCAGGGCCGGCTGGAGCTCGCCCGGTGCCGCTCGTCGCTCCTCCACCCAGCGCTTCATGGCCGCCATCAGCTGATCGGCGTGCCCACGCTCGCCGCGAAACAGCTCGAGGTAAGCCTCCTTGACCGCTTCGAGGCGGCCCAGGCCGAGGTAGGCCTCCGCCCGGTACTCGATGGCCGCCGTGTAGCCGGGTTGAAGTGCCAGCGCCTGCTCGTAGGCGGCGAGCGACTCCTCGTAGTTGCCGAGCTTGCGCAGCGCGAAGCCGAGCTCGGTGTGCGCCTGGTAGAGCGACGGGTCGTCCGCGACCGCCGAACGGAAGGCGCGTGCCGCCTTCTCGAACTCCTTGCGGGCCTTCTCCGCGGCCCGCGGGCCGGCAGCCGCTCCGGCGGCTTCCTCCTCGAGCGCGAGCGCCTCGTCGCGATAGCGCACGCCGCGTCGGTAGGACTCTGCCGCCTGCTCTTCCGGACTCAGGCTGGGAGTGGGCTCGGTACTGGCGCCCCGAGCTGGCATCGCGGCCAACAAGAGCCCAAGTAGGGCAAGCCTGTCCAATCGCAAGCGAGGCATCGTCGGCTCCTCTCTGGGTCTTTCCCTCGAATCTCTCCGCGTAGCGTCGCTTCAGGCCGTCGCCGCTGCCGACCAGAGCCGCCCGCAGTCTAGCAACCGCCGACAGGCGAGGCGGGATTCCCGCCGCGCGGCGCTCAGCTAGCGGGCACCGTCGATCCCCAGCGCGCAGATCACGACGTCGGTGCCGCGCACCCGGTAAAGGACCCGAAGGCCAGCCTCCCGCCGGCGACAAAGGCCGGCGGTGGTCAGACGGTCCACCGCCGGGGCGCCGGCAGCCAGCTCGGCCAGCACCCGCACGACGCGGCGCCTGAGGTCGATCGAGGCCAGACCCTCGAGCTCCCCGAGCGCCGAGGCCGTGATCAAGACTCGCCCCGGGGGCCTCAGATCGCCCCCCGTCGCCGGAGGTTGCGCAGCACCAGCTCGAACGAGAAGGCCGGCTCGCCCTCCTGCTCCCGAAGCCGCGCCAAGTCGTCCGCGTCCTCGCCTAGGGTGCGGCGGACGGCCTCGTTGACCAGGTCGGAGAGGCTTCGCTCCGTCTCTGCCGCCTTCAGACGCAGCGTCCGGTGGAGCTCCGGCTCGAAGTAGACCGTTACGCGCTTTCGTTCACTCACTTGATCAGTATAACGCTAAGACGTCAAGATGTCTTAGCGTTGTTAGGAAGGGCCCTCCTCCAGGTAGGTCCAAGCGAGCCCTGCGAGGGCCCGAACGCCGACCACCAGCGTGGCTTCATCAACGTCGAAGCGCGGGGAGTGGTTGGGGGGGGCCTGCCAAGCCCCTACCCCCGGCCGATTGGCCCCCAGGAAGAAGTAGAGACCGGGGATGACCTCCTGGAAGAACGAGAAGTCCTCCGCCCCCATCCACGGCGGCATGATGCCCACTTTGTCCTCGCCGCCGGCCGCCCAGGCGAGGGTCGGCCGCATACGGGCGGCGAGCGCTGGGTCGTTGTAGGTCACCGGAACCAACCCGGTGATGTCGACGAGGGCGCGCGCTCCCGAGGCCGCCGCGATCTGCTCGGCCGTGCGCCGGATGCGGTCGTGGAAGTCGGCGCGCATGCCGCCGTCGAGCGTCCGGATCGTGCCGTCGAGCTCCACCACCTCCGGGATGATGTTGTTGCGCACCCCACCGTGGATGCTGCCGATCGAGACCACGGCCGGGGCCAGCGTCACGTCGAGCTGCCGGCTCGGGATGGCCTGGAGCGCCGTGATGATCTGGGCTGCGACCGTGACCGGGTCGATGCCGAGCCAGGGCGAGGAGCCGTGGGTCTGCCGCCCCTCGACCCGCACGCGCAGCCGATCCGCCGCCGCCAGGATGGCTTGCGGCCGATAGAAGAGCTGCCCGTGCGGCAGGGGGCCCACGTGGAGGCCGAAGATCGCTTCCGGGGCTGGCGGGCCGGCGAGCGCGCCCTCCTCGATCATCAGACCGGCGCCGCCGCGCTCACCGTCGGGCGGCCCCTCTTCCGCCGGCTGGAAGAGGAACACCACCGTGCCCGGCAGCGTCTCCCGAGCTCCCGCCAGCACCTCGGCAACTCCCATCAGGATGGCCGTGTGCGCGTCGTGGCCGCAGGCGTGCATCACGCCGACTTCCCGGCCGTTGTACTCCCCCATCGCCTGCGAGGCGAAGGGCAGCCCGGTTTCCTCGACGACGGGAAGGGCATCCATGTCGGCTCTCAGAGCGACCACCGGGCCCGGCCGGCTGCCGACCAGCGTGCCGATCACCCCGGTGTGCGCAACCCCCGTGCGCACGGCGAGACCGAGCGACTCGAGATGCGCGGCCACCAGCCCGGCCGTCCGGACCTCGCGGTTCGAGAGTTCGGGGTGGCGATGGATGTCGCGGCGCCAGGCGATGACCTTCGACTCGACGGCGGCGATCGCCGGGCCCAGGGCGTCGCGCCCCTCCTGGCCGGCCAGCGACCCGGCCATCGCCGCCATCAGGGCGATGACCCACACGAGCTTCGTCCTGAGCATGTTTTCCTCCGCCGGGCTCCCTCGCCCATCGATGTTTCTCAGCCTAGCAGGCGGCGGAACGACGACGGTAGACTCGGACGCTCATGCTCCGGCTCCATGTGGTGCCCGCGCAGGGGGAGCCTTTCGACCACCCCCTCGAGGGTGAGTCGATCGTCATCGGCCGCTCGTCACAGTGCGATCTGACGATCGCCGACCGCTTCCTCTCACGGCGTCACGCCCGCGTGTTCCGCCAGGAGACCGGCTGGGTGATCGAGGACCTGGGCTCCCGCAACGGCACCTTGGTCAACGGTCGCGCCGTGGCCGAGCCCACTCTGCTGACCGAGGGCGACGAGGTCCAGCTCTCCGGCAGCCTCCTCCAGGTGCGCGCCGTCGCCCCGGACTCGGCGATCATCACCCGCGACCGCGGGCTGCCGGGGCACACGATCTTCCGGCCGGCCTCGGATCTGATCGAGAGCCAGCGCTCGATGGCGCCCGAGCACCGCAGCTCGGTGGACGCCCTGCAGCGGTACACCGATCGCCTGCAGCTCCTGAACGAGGTGCATCAAGCGCTGGCCCGCTCGGTCGATCTCTCGGTGCTGCTCGAGCTCATCCTGGCGCGGGCCTTCGAGCACCTGCGCCCGGAGGAAGGCGTCATCCTGCTCAAGGGTAAGGTCAAGGGCACCTATGAGCAGGCGGCGTTCCGCGCCACCGATCCCGAGGCTCGGCGCTACGCCATCTCCGAGACCCTGGTGCGCGAGGTCGCCGAGAAGGGGCTCGCCGCGTTGGTGCTGGATGTCGAGACCGACGAACGCTTCTCGGCGGCCGAGAGCATCATCGGCACCGGGATCCGCAGCTTGATCGCCGCGCCGTTGCAAGACCAGGAGGGAGCGCTCGGCATGATCGCGCTCTCCTCGCGCCTGAATCGGCGCCAGTTCGGCGAGGACGACCTACAGCTCCTGACCTCACTCGCCTCGGTGGCGGCGCTGCGCATTCGCAATCTGGCGCTGACCGAGGAGGCGGCGGAGCGGCGGCGGCTGGAAACCGAGCTGAAGCTCGCCCGCCAGATCCAGGTCGCGCTGCTGCCGGACCGGCTGCCCGACCTGGCGGGCTGGGCTCTGCACAGCGCCACGGTGCCGTCCCGGGGGGTCTCCGGCGACTTCTACGAGGTGATCGAGCGCAACGAGGGCGCGGAGGCCGTCCTGATCGTCACCGATGTCTCCGGCAAGGGCATCGCTGCCTCCCTCTTGACCGCCTCCCTCGAAGCGCTCCTCGTCGGCCCGATCGAGAGCGGCTCCTCGCCAGAGGAGATCTGCCAGCGGGTGAGCCGGCGGCTCTTCGAGCGCACTCCGGCCGCGAAGTACGCCACGGCCTTCCTGGCGGCGCTCGAGCCGGCCACCGGCCGCCTGCGCTACACCAACGCCGGCCACAACCCGGCCCTCGTCGTGCGCGCCTCGGGGGAGGTGGAGAGGCTGGGGCCGACCGGCACGCCCTTGGGCCTGCTACCCGTGAGCACGTTCACGGGCGTCGATCTCGAGCTCGGCGTCGGCGACACGCTGGTGATCTACACCGACGGCATCACGGAAGCGGTCAACCCACAGGACGACGAGTACGGACTCGAGCGGCTCAGCGCCATCTGTCACGAACATCGGGCGGCGCCGCTCGCCGAGCTCGCCATTACGATCGAACGCAGCCTGGACGACTTCGCCGAGGGCGTTCCGTACGCCGACGACCGCACCGTGCTGATGGCCCGTCGCCTCGAGGTCACGGCGTGAGTCGCCCGGCGGAAGAGGCGCGGCTCGGCATCCAGCTCTGCCACAAGGGAGACTGGCGCGCCGGCATCCAGCAACTCGCCCGCGCGGTCGAGACTGGAAGCACCTCCGAGGGCCTGCCGAGCGAGGCCTACTCGTTCCTGGGTTACGGCATCGCGCTCGAACAGCGGCGGGTCCAGGAGGGTCTGAGCCTCTGTCGACATGCCCTGCGTCTGGACTATACGGCGCCGGACAACCACTTGAACTTGGCCCGCCTGCATCTGTTGACCAGCGATCGCCGAGCCGCCGTCAAGGCGATCGGCGAGGCGCTCTCGCTCCACCCGCGGTACGGTCCGTTGCTCAGCCTCTACCGAGAGATGGGCTACCGCCGGCCGCCGGTGTTGGGCTTCCTCTCGCGTTCGAACCTCGTCAACCGGTGGCTGGGGATGCTCCGCCACCGGCTGCTGCGCCGGCCTTGAGCCCGCCGCGGCCCCCTCGACGAGGCAGGTAGAGATCGGTGATCGTTGCCTCGTGGACCTCGGCCGCGAGGCCGAGGGTCTCGGAGAGGGTGGGGTGGGGGTGGACGGTCAAGGCGAGATCGGCCGCCGTCGAGTCCATCTCAATGGCCAGCGCCGCCTCGGCGATCAGCTCGCCGGCTCCCGGGCCCACGACGCCGACTCCGAGGAGCCTGCCGGTCGCAGGGTCGACGAGCAGCTTCGTCGACCCGTCGGAGCGGCCGAGGGTTGCGGCTCGCCCGCTCGCCGACCAGGGGAAGGCCGCCTTCTCGTAGGCGACGCCCTGGGCCCGCGCTTCGCTCTCGGTCAGCCCCACCCAGGCGATCTCCGGATCGGTGTAGGCGACCGAAGGGATGACCCGGGCGTCGAAGCTCGCCGGGAGGCCCGCGCACACCTCGGCCGCCACCCTGCCTTCGTGCGTCGCCTTGTGCGCCAGCATCGGATGTCCCACCACGTCGCCGATGGCGAAGACGTGCGGCGCGTTGGTGCGTTGCTGGCGGTCGACTCGGAGGAAGCCCTTGCCGTCCACCGCGACGCCGGCCGCCTCCGCGCCGATCGTGTCGCCGTTCGGCCGGCGGCCGACGGCGACCAGCACGCGATCGAAGAGGGCGGAGGAAGGCGCCCCCTGGCCCTCGAAGGAGGCCTCGAGCCCCTTGGCCTGGGCGCGCACCTCCTGGACACGGGTGGCGAGGTGGATCTCGGCCCCGAAGCGCTCGCGCAGCCGCTTCTCGAGCGGCCGCACCAAGTCGCGGTCGCAGCCCGGCACGAGGTCTTCCATCAGCTCGACGATCGTCAGGTGCGAGCCGAGGGCGCCGTAGACCGTGGCCATCTCGAGGCCGATGATCCCGCCACCGATGATCAGCAAGCGCTGCGGCACGTCCGCCAAGGCCAGCGCGCCCGTCGAGTCGAGCACGCGTGGATCGTCGTCGGGAATGCCGGGGATCGTCGCGACTCGCGAGCCGACGGCGACGATCAGGCGCGCGAAGCTCAGGCGGCGATCGCCCGCCGCGCTCTCGACGGCGAGCTCGTGGGGCCCGGTCAGGCGCCCTGTGCCGTGGACGACCTCGATGCCGCGCTGGCGGGCGAGAGCAGCCAGGGCGCTCGCCGAGCGCGCCACGATCCCGTCCTTCCACTTCCGCAGCCGGGCGAGATCGAGTCGCGGCTTGCCGAAGACGATGCCGTGCTCGGCGAAGGCCGCCGCTTCCTCGAGCACGCGGGCGGCGTGGAGGAGGGCCTTGGATGGGATGCAGCCGACGAGGAGGCAAACGCCGCCCAAGGCGGGCTCGCGCTCGACCAACGTGACTTGGAGCCCGAGGTCGGCGGCCCGGAAAGCCGCCGTGTAGCCGCCGGGGCCGCCGCCGAGCACCAGGAGGTCGGCACGCTCGCCGGAGGCCACGCGCGGCGCTTTGCCGGACGGCGCCGGCGCCGAGACCGAGGCTCCGGGGCTCGCGGGCGCGGCGGCTGCACGTGCGGCCGCCCCTGACCCTTCCCCGGCCTGGCCCACGTTTTCCTCGGTTTCCAAGACGGCCACGACGTCGCCCTGCCGCACCCTCCCGCCGACCGCCACCCGCATCTCGTGGACAGTGCCGGCGAAGGGTGACGGCACATCCATCGAGGCCTTGTCGCTCTCCAGCGTCACGAGGCCGTCGTCCACCGCCACGCGATCCCCCGGTCGCACCAGCACCTCGACGATGTCGACCTCGTCGACGTCGCCCAGGTCGGGGACCCGGACCTCCGCGAGCGCGCCCATGCCCTCAGCTCCGCCGGCTCACAGCAGCAGCCGGCGGAGGTCTCCCAGGAGCTCGGCCAGCAGGGTCGTGAAGCGGACGCCCAGTGCGCCGTCGATCACGCGGTGGTCGTAGGAGAGCGAGAGCGGCAGGACGAGGCGCGGCACGAAGGCGGCGCCGTCCCAGACCGGACGCTCGCGGGCGCGCCCGATGCCCAGGATCGCCACCTCGGGAGCGTTGACGATCGGCGTGAAGTGGCCGCCGCCGATGCCGCCGAGACTCGAGAGCGTGAACGAGCCGCCCCGTAGGCGCTCCGGCGTGAGCTTCCCCTCGCGCGTCGCGACGGAGACCTCGGCGAGCTCGCGCGCCAGCTCGAACAGGCCCTTCTTGTCGACGTCGCGGATCACCGGCACGACCAGGCCCTGGGGCGTGTCGACGGCGATGCCGAGGTGGTAGTAGCGCTTGAGGATGACGTGCTCGCCGTCCGGGTCGAGCGAGGCGTTGACGAGCGGGTGCTGTTTCAATGCCGCCACCGCCGCCTTCATCAGGAAGGGCAGGAACGTGAGCTTGACGCCCTCGCGCTCGGCGCGGGGGCCCTGTGCCTTGCGGAAGGCCTCGAGTTCGGTGATGTCGGCTTCGTCGTGCTGCGTGACGTGGGGGACGTGGAGCCAGCTGCGATGGAGGTGCGGTCCGGCGATCCGCTGCACCCGAGTGAGGGGCCGACGCTCGATCTCGCCGAACTTGGCGAAGTCGACGACCGGCATCGCCGGCAAGGCGCCTCCCGTCGACGCCGCCGGCCGGGCGAGGGTTTCCTTGACGAAGCCCTGCACGTCTTCCTTCACGATCCGACCCTGGCGGCCGCTGCCCCGCACGCGGGCCAGGTCGACGCCCAGCTCGCGGGCGTAACGGCGAACGGCGGGGCTGGCGTAGGCCTTGGTGAAGGCGGCGTGGTCCTCGGCCGACGCCGGAGCCGGCGGCGCGGCGGCGGCGCGGGGTGTCGCCGGGAGCGGTGCCGCGGGCGCCGGCGCCGCAGGCGCAGGGGCTGGCGCGGCCGGCGGCGGCGCGTGCCCGGGAGTCGGCGCGGGGGCGGCGGCAGCCTCCGCCGCTACTTCCAAGGTCAGGATCAGGTCGCCCCGCGCCACCTTGTCACCGGCGCGCACCGACACCTCCTGCACCCGCCCGGTCAGGGGCGCCGGCACATCCATCGTCGCCTTGTCGCTCTCCAGCGTGATCAGCGAGTCTTCGGCGCGCACCTGCTGCCCGGCGTGGACGAGCACCTCGACGATGTCGACGGTCTCGAAATCGCCCAGGTCCGGCACCAGGACCCGCTCGATCCTGGCCATCAGCGCTCGCCCCGGTGGCGGGTCAAACGGTCCACGGGGCCGGCTTCTCCGGATCGAGCGCGTAGCGCTCCAGGGCCTCGGCCCAACGCTCCAGCGGCAGCGCGCCATCGGCCGCCAGCGCCTCGAGAGCCGCCACCACGATGTTGTGGCGGTCGACCTCGAAGAAGGAACGCAAGCGCTCGCGCCGATCCGAGCGACCGAAGCCGTCGGTGCCGAGGACGAGGTAGCGCCCGGGGACCCAGGCCCGGATCTGGTCGGCGACCGTGCGCAGGTAATCGGTGGCCGCCACTACGGGCCCGGGGCGCTCACCCAGGCAGCGAGCGACGTACGGTCGCCGCGCCTCTTCCCTCGGGTGCCGCCGGTTCCAGCGTTCCACGGCGAGACCCTCGCGCCGCAGCTCGCTGAACGAGGGCACGCTCCACACCGTCGAGCCGACGCCGAAGTCCTCGGCCAGCAGCCGGGCGGCCGCCTCCACCTCGCGCAGGATGGCGCCCGAGCCCAGGAGCTGCACGGTCGGCGCCGCCTTCTTGCCCTTACCCGCAACGGCGACCTCGGAGAGCAGGTACATGCCGCGACGGATCCCGTCCTCGACACCTTGCGGCATCGGTGGATGCGCGTAGTTCTCGTTCAAGAGCGTCACGTAGTAGAAGACGTCCTCGCCGCCGAGCATCCGGGAGAGGCCGTCTTGGAGGATCACCGCCAGCTCGTAGGCGTAGGTCGGGTCGTAGGCGACGCAGTTGGGCACCGTCGTGGCGACGAGCTGGCTGTGGCCGTCCTGGTGCTGAAGCCCCTCGCCGTTGAGCGTCGTGCGACCCGAAGTGGCGCCCAGCAGGAACCCGCGCGTGCGCATGTCCCCGGCTTGCCAGATGAGATCCCCCACCCGCTGGAAGCCGAACATCGAGTAGAAGATGAAGAAGGGAATCATCGCGATGCCGTGGTTGGCGTAGGCCGTGCCCGCGGCCATCCACGAAGCGAGCGAGCCGGCCTCGGTGATGCCCTCCTCGAGGATCTGACCGTTCTTCTCCTCGCGGTACCAGGCGAGCTGGTCGCGGTCGACGGGTGTGTAGAGCTGACCCACCGGCGAGTAGATGCCGAGCTGGCGGAACAACCCTTCCATGCCGAAGGTGCGGGCTTCATCGGCGACGATCGGCACCACCCGATCGCGCAGGTGCTCGTCGCGAGTGAGCGTGAGGAGCAGGCGGACGAAGGCCATGGTGGTCGACATCTCGCGCTCGCCCGAGCCCTCGAGCACGGCGTGGAAGGCGGTGAGCTCCGGGGCCGGCAGCGGCGGCGCCGACGCCTCGCGCCGCGGCAGGAAGCCGCCCAACGCCGTGCGCCGCTCGCGCAGGTAGCGCAGGACGGCGCTGTCCTCCTCCGGCTTGTAGAAGGGCAGCTCCCCCAACTGCTCGTCGGAGATGGGGATGTTGAAGCGATCGCGAAACTGGCGCAGCGCCTCCTCGCCCATCTTCTTCTGCTGATGCGTGATGTTCTGGCCCTCGCCCGCCTCACCCATGCCGTAGCCCTTGATCGTCTTGGCGAGGATGACCGTCGGCTGGCCCTGGTGCTGGACCGCCGCCGCGTAGGCGGCGTAGACCTTCTGCGGGTCGTGACCGCCGCGCTTCAAGCGCCAGAGGTCCTCGTCGGACATGTCGGCCACCATCTCGGCGAGCTCCGGGTACTTGCCGAAGAAGTGCTCGCGGACGAAGCCGCCCTCGTTGGCGGCGTAGGCTTGGTAGTCGCCGTCGACGGCCTCCTCCATGCGCTGCCGCAACAGGCCGCTCGCGTCCTTGGCGAGGAGCGGGTCCCAGTTGGAGCCCCAGATCACCTTGAGGACGTTCCAGCCGGCGCCACGGAAGACGGCCTCGAGCTCCTGGATGATCTTGCCGTTGCCCCGCACCGGGCCGTCGAGCCGCTGCAAGTTGCAGTTGATGACGAAGATCAGGTTGTCGAGCCTCTCGCGCGAGGCGAGCGAGATCGCTCCCAGCGATTCGGGCTCGTCCATCTCGCCGTCGCCCAGGAAGGCCCACACCTTGCGGCCTTCCGTGTCGAGCAGGCCCCGGTGCGTGAGGTACCTCATGAAGCGCGCCTGGTAGATGGCCGAGATCGCCGTCAGGCCCATCGACACGGTCGGGAACTGCCAGAAGCCCGGCATCAGCCAGGGATGGGGATAGGAGGAGAGCCCGTGGGCGTCCACCTCGCTGCGGAAGTTGGCGAGCTGCTCCTCGGTGAGCCGGCCCTCGAGGTAAGCGCGAGCGTAGATGCCCGGGGAGCTGTGGCCTTGGAACATCACCAGGTCGCCGCCGTGCTTCTCCGAACGGGCGCGGAAGAAATGGTTGAAGCCCACCTCGAAGAGGGTAGCCGCCGACTGGTACGTGGCGATATGCCCGCCCAAGCCCCCCTCCTTGCGGTTGGCGCGCACCACCATGGCCAGCGCGTTCCAGCGCAGGATGCTCTTCAAGCGTCGCTCGAGCGCGGGGTCCCCCGGCCGCTGTTCTTCCTGGTGGCGGGGGATGGTGTTGATATAGGCCGTCGTCGCGTTGTACGGCAGATAGGCGCCGGAGCGCCGGGCCTTGTCGACCAGGGCCTCGATCAGGAAGTGGGCGCGCTCGGGGCCATCTCGCTCGATGACTTCCTCGAGCGCGTCCTTCCACTCGCGGGTCTCTTGCGGGTCGAGGTCCTCGAGCTGGCGGCGGAAGGGATCACTCACGCGTGGGCTCCCGCCACCGGCGGTTACGGTGTCGCCGCTGCCGAGACGACGCCACAGGCGAGGCGACCGCCGGCGTTGCCCGTCGGCTGGGTCGTGAGGTCGTCGGCGTTCTCGTGCAGGATGACGGCGCGCCCGACGACGGCGTTCGGTCCCTCGCCGATCGCGAGCTGGCTCGAATGGACCGACAGCGTTCCCGTGCCGCCGGGTCCCACCTCTAAATTGCCGAGATCGCCGGCGTGACAGACGGCCGCCTCCGGGCCGCCGTGCTCGACGGCCGCGGGGTTGAAGTGACCACCGGCCGAAGAGAAGTCTGGAGCGCTGCAGTCCCCCGTCTCGTGCAGGTGGAAGCCGTGGCTGCCGGGCGGCACGCCCGCCACCTTGGCTTCGATGTGCACCCCTCCCGCCATGGCCTGGAAGGCGACCGAGCCGCTGGCCCCACTGCCGGCCTTCCCGGTCAGCGTGGCGCTCGCCATCCCGGCGGCTGCCCCCGAGCCCTCCTGGGAGGGAGTTTCCGGGGCGGCCGCGCAGGCCAGTTGGGCGATCAGGCCCGCGAAGACCAACATCCAGATTCGTCGCATGGTTTCCTCTTTTCTCGCCTCGGGCCGCTAGTCTAGTCCACGAGCACGAGCTCGACCTTCGCCCAGCGCCGGTCGACGACGATGGACACCGGCCGCGCGCGCTCCCCCTCTTCGAGATACAGGTCGATCCTGCCGTTCCACGACCGCTGACCGGGCACGCTGCGCGGGCGAATCGCGAACAGCTCCGCCCGTCGCCTGCCGTTGGGCAGCGAGACGGACTTCCAGCCCCGCGGCTCGATGACGACGGGGTAGACCTTGCCGTCGCTCCAAATAGAGAGGTTCAACGGCGAGGCGGGCCGGCGGCGGCGCACGAGGTGGATGCCGGAGGCCACGTCGATGACCTGCTCCTGGTCGAGGTCCGCCTCGCGTTCCCGGCTCTTCTCGCCGTAGCGGTAGGCGCTTTCGGCCCGCAGGGTGCGCCCGCTCTCGGGCTCGATCACCGCCGCGTAGCGCCAGTAGTCGCCCGCGGGCCCCTCGGCCGAGGTCACCACCAACTCGATCCGCAAGCGGCCATCCTCGACCAGGCACGTGGTGAGCCGACCCTCGCCGCGGCCGGGGAGCACCATGCGGGCCAGCGTGCCGAAGAGGCCCCCCAGGCTCCAGCGGTAGTCGAGCGCCTCCTCGGCGGGGAGCGCGGCCGACGCTGCGACGCACCGGCAGGCGGCCAAGCCGAGCCAGATGGCGAGGATTCGGCGCCGAGGCATCGGTGGATGATACCGGCATCGTCGCCCGCCTCCTCAACCTGGTAGATTGCCGGGCGATCCCAGCGCACCCCGTCGCGGTTGCCAGCGGGAAGTCGGGCCGATGCATCGCCGTCTGTTGACCTGCTCCCTCACGGTCCTGGCGCTGGCCGCCATGGTGGCCGCTGGCTGGCTCCTGCTGGCCGGGATCTTTCGGCTCTTCGTCCAGCGCCAGCCACCGGTTTGGCTCCTCGCCGTGCTGACCGCCGTGGTGGGGGCCGCGTTCGAGCCTGTCCGCCGGCGGATCAGCCGATGGATCGATGCCCGCTTCTTCCCCCGCAAGCTGGCGCTCCAGCAGCTCGAGCAGAAGCTGCTGTCGGATCTGGCCGGCGCCTCGAGCCTCGACGAAGTCGCGGCACGCCTGGTCAAGAACGTCAAGACGGCACTGGGGGTGGCCTCGACGGCCCTCTTCGTCTCCGACCCGACCGGCCGCTTCTACCGTCTGCGCGCCGTGCGCGGCCACGACATCGACCCGGGGACGCTGCTGCTGCGCACCGAGGAGCTGACGCCCTGGCGCGTTCGCTGGGGCACCCGCCCGATCTCGGGCGAACAGGCGCGGGACGAAGGTACCCGACTGCCGGCCGCGCTCGACGCCCTCGAGGCCGAGTACCTCGTGCCCGTCGTGTTCCAGGAAGAGCTGCTGGGTCTGCTCGTCCTCGGCGCCACGCGCGACGGACGCGCGCTCGACGGCGCCGATCTCGAGCGCCTCGAGAGCATCGCCGAGCGTTCCTCGGCCATGCTCGAGCACGCGCGGCTCTTCGCTCTGGCGAGCAACGACACCGTCACGGGCCTGTCCCGCCGGCGCATCTTCCAGGAGCGGCTGAGCCAGGAGCTGGTCCGGGCGCGCCGCAGCCTGCGCCCGTTCACCGTCGCGGTCGGTGACATCGACGACTTCAAGCGCCTCAACGACACCTGGGGGCACGCGGCCGGCGACGCCGCTCTCAAGGCGATCAGCCGTCGGCTCGCTGCCGGCTGCCGCCGCACCGACACCGTCTCGCGGGTGGGCGGAGAGGAATTCGCCATGCTGTTCCCCGAGACGAGCTTGGAGACGGCGGCGCAGCAGGCCGAGCGGTTGCGGGAGTCGATCGCCGGCGAGGGGATCGATGTCGCGCCCGGTGTCACGGTGAGCATCACCATGAGCTTCGGGGTCTACGGCTGGCAGCCGACGACGGAGGACCTCGCCCTCGACGCCGAAGAGCTGACGCGACGCGCCGATCAGGCGCTCTACGAGGCCAAGCGTGCGGGAAAAGACCGCGTGGCCCTCTACCGGGCGAGCGAGACTCGAGCTTAGCGAGAAACCGAGCTGCCCTGAGCCGGGTGGCGAGAGGGCGCGCGCGCCCCGCCGCTGCTCTCGAGGCGGGTGAGCAGGTTCTCCACCACCGCGAAGCCACCCCGCCAGAACTCCGGGTCGCAGGGATCGACTCCGGCCTCGTCCAGGATGTCGAGCGGCCGGGCGGCGCCGCCCCAGGCGAGGAGCCGCAGGTAGCCCGGGACGAAGGCCTGTCCCTCCTCCCGGAAGCGCTGGTAGAGGGCGAGGACGAGGAGCTGGCCGAAGGCGTAGGCGTAGCAGTAGAACGGGGTGTGGAAGAGGTGCGGGATCGACACCCACTCGCGCGCGAACTCCGGCGCGACCTCGACGGCGTCGCCGAACTGCTCCGCGAGGCCTCGCGTGTACAACTCGTCCAGGTCCTCGTTCCGGCAGCCGGCGAGGATGGCGCGGTGAGCCTCGACCTCGAAGAGCGTGAAGTAGGCCTGGCGCACCACCGTGGCGTAGACGTCGTCGAGCTTGGCGGCCAGGAGCTCCCGTCGGGCCGCGGGGTCCTGCTCCTCGGCCAGGAGCCGGTCGGTCAGGAGCATCTCGGCGAAGACCGATGCCGTCTCGGCGAGCGGCAGGGACGGGTGCTGGGTGAGGAGCGAGCGGCCCGCGGCGAGAAGGCTGTGGAGTGCGTGGCCGAGCTCGTGGGCGAGGGTCGCAACGTCGCGCAGGCGGCCCGTGTAGTTGAGGAGCACCCAGGGCGTCAGGCGCGGCAGGACGGTCGAGCAGAAAGCCCCGCCCTTCTTGCCCTTGCGGGGCGCCGAGTCCACGTGGCCCTCCGCGAAGACGCGGCCGCCCAGCTCGGCCAGGCGCGGATCGAAATCACGGAAGGTGGCAAGCACCAACTCCATGCCCTCGCCGTAGGGCACCTGTCGCGTGGCCGGGGCGAGCGGCGCGTAGAGGTCGCAGCGCCGCAGCCGCTCCAGGGAGAGCGCTCCGGCTTTCCAGCGGAAGTAGCGCTGGAAGAGCCCGACGCTCTCGCGGGTGACGGCGAGGAGCGCGTCGACGGCTGCCGCTGGCACGTCGTTGGCCACGTGACGCACGGCGATCGGGTCGGCGAAGCGCCGCAACTCC
>CAYXXN010000006.1:0-36100 GCA_964469055.1 uncultured Thermoanaerobaculia bacterium | reverse complement strand
CCAACGCCACGGCGAACTACAACACGGCGCTCGGTGCCTACGCGCTCGACGCCAACACGACCGGCTACAGCAATGTGGCCGTCGGCATCAACGCCCTGGGCGCCAACACGACCGGCATCTCGAACATCGCCCTCGGCCCTTCAGCGGGTGTCGCCTTGACCACCGGCAGCAACAACATCACGATCGGCAACGTTGGCGTGGCGGCGGAGACCGGCAAGATCCGCATCGGGATCCAGGGCACCCAGACCGAGACCTTCATCGCCGGCATCCACGGCAACACGACCGCCGGTGGCATCGCCGTCCTCGTCAACAGCTCCGGCGAGCTGGGCACCACGACCTCCTCACGGCGCTTCAAGGAGGACATCCACCGCATGGGCGAGGCGAGCGAGCGGCTCTACGACCTCGAGCCCGTGACCTTCCGTTACAAGGCGGAGATCGTAGGACCAGGCGAGCGCCCGCGCGAGTACGGCCTCCTCGCCGAGGAGGTCGTCGAGGTCTTCCCCGAGCTGGTGGTCTACGACGAGGAGGGCAAGCCCTACACGGTCCGTTACGACCAGCTCACCCCGATGCTCGTCAACGAGCTGCAGCGTCTCATGGGCCGCTTGGAGCGCCAAGAGGCGGAGATCGAGGTTCTTCGGGCGGACATTGCCACTGCCCAGCGGGAGCGATGGCGCGAACGAAGGTGACGACGCCAGCCGAGTCAGGGAGCCCGGCGTCTGAAGCGCCAGTTGCTCGACTCGACCTCCGCTAGGAAGCCGGAGCCTCGCATGGCGGCCAACTCGGCACTCGTGTAGGGGAAGACGTCGACCCCGACCGGGAAGGCGCCCGGAAGATAGTCCGGGATGCGATCGCGGAACGGCTTCGGTGAGTTCGTCAGCACGAGCAGCACGTCGAGGTCGCTGCCCGGCGCCCAGGTTCCTTTGGGGAAGGAGCCGAAGACGACGACCTCTTCGACCTCCGGATGCTGGGCCAGCAGATGGGCGGCCCAAGCCTCCGCGCTCCGCCGCACGGCCGCGCTATCGACCGACTTGATGACGACAGAACTCAAGAATGGCCTCCGCGTCGGCGATGGCGCTTTCGGCCTCGGCGCGAGTGTAGAAGTCTGTTGGAGCCCCGCGCTCGAACCCGTTCGGGTAGCGGGTAGGGATGTAGTGCTTGTCGAGGGCCTTGGCGCGGTCGAGCAGCGCTGCCGGTGCGGCGGCACCTGCCGGAAGACCCGCCACGAGCACGCTGAGCGTGTGGCCCCAGGCTTCGAGGTGGAGGGACTGAAAGGCGGCCTTCAGGCCCTTCTCAGCCGCCTGGTGGCTCGCGAAGGCGGCCCAATCGTAGTCGCCGTCCTCGAGCGCGTTACGAGCGTGGCGGAGATCCGCTTCCGCTTGTCGCAGCCAGTCCTGTGATCGCTCCGGCACTCGCGAGCCCCTCCCGCAGCCAACGCGCGAAGCCCATTGTAGCTGCGGCCACACCCGTCAGCCGCGCCTAATCCATCTGCTTCCTCAGCACCGTCGGGATATCGAAGTCGTCGACGTTGGACCAGTTCGGGCCGAAGCCGTGCGGGTCCTCCGGGGTCTTCTCGGCCTGGACCTTGCGGTAGAAGGGGAAGTCCTCCCGCTCGTGCTTGCGGGTGTCCCCTTCTTCGTTGATCTGGACCATGCGCACCGGCCGAGGATCCACCGGCGCGGCGGCGCCCAGGGGCCGTTCCATCGACCGCTCCCCCGCCCACGTCTCACGTCCAGTGGGCTTCCGGCGCGGCGTGCCGTCGAAGCCGGTGGCGATCACCGTCACCTTCATCTCGTCCTCCAGGGACTCATCGATGACCATGCCGGCGATGATGTTGGCGTCGGGGTCGACGGCGTCGGCGATGACCCGCGCCGCCTCGTTGACCTCGTGCAGCGTCAGATCACGGCCGCCTGAGATGTTGATCAGCACGCCCTTGGCGCCCTCGACCGAGGTCTCTTCCAGGAGGGGCGAGGAGATCGCCCGCTGCGCCGCCTCGACGGCCCGCTGCTCGCCGCGCGCGATGCCAGTACCCATCAACGCCATGCCCATGCCCGCCATCACCGACCTGACGTCGGCGAAATCGACGTTGACCTCGCCGGGGATGACGATCAGGTCACTGATCCCCTGCACCGCCTGCGAGAGCACCTCGTCGGCGATCTTGAAGGCCTCGCCCAGGGGCGTGCCCCGATCGACGAACGACAACAGCCGCTCGTTGGGGATGGTGATCAGGGTGTCGACGCTGTTGTGGAGCGCCGCCAGGCCCTGCTCGGCCAGCGCCATGCGCCGGCGGCCCTCGAAGGAGAAGGGCTTGGTGACCACGGCCACCGTCAGCGCGCCGACCTCGGCGGCCAGGGAGGCCACGATCGGCAGGGCGCCCGTGCCGGTGCCGCCGCCCAGGCCCGCGGCCAGGAAGACCATGTCGGCGCCGTCCAGGAACTCGAGGATGCGGTCGGTGTCCTCGAGCGCCGCCTTGCGCCCGATCTCGGGGTCGCCACCGACCCCCAGGCCGCGGGTCAGCGAAGCGCCGAGCTGGAGCTTCACCGGCGCCCGGCACTTCTTCAACGCCTGCAGGTCGGTGTTGGCGGCGACAAACTCGATGCCGCGCATCGGCGAGTCCATCATTCGGTTGACGGCGTTGCCGCCGCCGCCGCCCACCCCGATCACCTTGATCTTGGCCGGCACCATGGCGTCGTCCAGGGTGATGCCTTCCTTGCCTTGCGTGTCGCGTTCGTCGAAGAGAATCATTTCCAACCTCCTTGTTCGGGGGTCAAACGAGATCGGCCAGCATGTTGCGTAGGCTGCCCATCACGGAGCGCACGGAGAAGCCCGTGCTCTTGGTCTTCTTTCGCTGCTCGTCGAGCGCCGTGCGCCCGTAGAGCAGCAGGCCCGACGCCGTCGTCCAGGCGGGCGAGCCGATGACGTCCACGAGCCCGCCGAGGCCTTGCGGCAGGCCGTAACGGACGCTGCAGTTGAAGATCTGCTCTGCCAGCTCGAGCAGACCGTCGAGCTGGGCGCCGCCGCCCGTGAGGACGACGCCGCCGCGCAGCTCGCCCTCGTAGCCGCTGCGCGCCAGATCGCGCCGCACCAGGCCGAACAGCTCCTCTGCCCGGGCGTGCAGGATCTCGCACAGCTCGCGCCGTGGCACGACGCGACCGTTGCCGCCGGCGACGGTGGGCACCGAGATCCCTTCGTCGTCGCCGACCAACGCCTCGACACAGCAGCCGTGGCTGGTCTTCAGCCGCTCCGCCTCGGCGAACGGCGTGCGCAGCACCATGGCCAGGTCGTTGGTGAAGTGGCTCGAGCTGACCGGCAGCACGCCGGAGAGCGAAACCTCACCCTCGTGATAGAGGGCGTACTCCGTGCTTCCCGCTCCGAGGTCGAGGACCAGGGCGCCCAGCTCCTTCTCGTCGTGAGTGAGCACCGCCTCCGCGGCGGCCAGGGGCTCGAAGACCATCTCGATGGCCTCGATGCCGGCGCGATTGACGCAGGAGAGGAGCGTGCGGCTGCGGGTGCGGTTCCCCGTCACCAGGTGGACGGAGACCTCGAGGCGGCTGCCCTGCATGCCGAGCGGCTCGGCGATCGCCGGCTGGTCGTCGACGATGAACTCGCGGACGATGGCGTGCAGGATCTGGCGGTCGTTGGGCAGGGCGGCCGACTGCGCCGCCTGCAGCACGCGCTGGATGTCCTGCGGCGCGATCTCGCGGTCCTTGCGCGCCACCGAGACCATGCCGCGGGAGTTGACGCTGCGCAGGTCGTCGCCGGCCACGCCGACGAAGGCGCGAGAGATCTCGACCCCGGCCATCACCTCGGCCTCCTCGGCGGCCCGCTTGATGGCTTCCACCGTCGCCTCGACGTTGGCGATGTTGCCCTTGCGCGTGCCGCGATGGGCGGCGTAGCCCTTGCCCACCACCTCGAGCTGACCGCTCTCGTCGCGCCGCGCGATGAGCACTCCGACCTTGGAAGAGCCGATGTCGACGGCGACGAGATAGGGGTCGATCTTTGCCATGGTGCTCAAGCCTCCGGAACTCTGTTGCTGGGCAGCGAGCTCCGCTCGCTCCAGCGGATCACGATCTGTCGGGCAAAGCGGAGATCGACCGCCTCGATGCCCTCGGTGTGGGCGAGGATCTCCGGAAGATGACGGGTGAGGTTCGCCGTGGCCTCGTCGAGGCGGGCGGCGTGGAACAGCAGGCGGAAGGGCAGTGCCGGCGTGCGCACGGCGAAGTCGCCGGGACCGAGCACCTCCAGCTCCTGGATGTCGCGGGCCCACGCCGGGCCGCGCTGGCGCAGCCGCTCGGCCGCCCCCAGCACCGCGGCGACCCAGGTCGGGCGCTCGACGCGACCGGTGAAGCGCAGGTAGCGATCGGCCACCTCACCGGGGGCCACGGGGGCGATCGGCCGGCCCTCGCGGTCGATCCAGGTCCAGCCGCCGGCCCGCGCCGCCACGGCGGCCGGCCGGCGCTCGCTGATCTCGACCACCAGGCGCGAGGGCAGATCCTTCCGGATCGCCGCCCCCGCCACCCAGGGGTGGCGCGCCAGGCGCTGCTCGACCTCGGCGAGCGAGACGAGCAGGAGAGGCCGGCCGCGCAGCGTGCCCACGGCCGCCGCCACCCAGGCCGTCTCGACCCGCGTGGCGCCATCGACGGCGACGCTCTGCAACCGGAAGCGCGGCGAGGTCATGAGCCACGCGGCGAGCCCCGCGGGCACCCCTACCGTCAGCGCGGCGCGCCAGAGAGCCCGCAGCAACAACCAGGTCTGACGCGGCCGACGCCGCGGCGGCGCCGTGTGACGGCGGCGGAAGAGCTCGGCCGGCGGCGCCGCGTTCGGCAGCTCGTTCACGCCGCCTCCTCGCCGGCGACCAGGCGCTCGGCCAAGTGGTAGATGTCGCCGGCCCCGAGGGTGAGGACGACGTCGCCCGCGTGCACCGTCGGCGCCAGCTTCGTCGGCACGTCCTGCCAGCGCGCGCAGAAACGAACTTGCCGGTGACCGCTGGCGCGCGCCGCCTCGACGACGAGGCGGCCCGTGATGCCCTCGATGGGCTGCTCGCGCGAGGCATAGATCTCGGTGACCACCGCCTGATCGGCGCCCAGCAAGGCGCGGCCGAACTCCCGTGCCAGGTCGCGGGTCCGTGAATAGAGGTGCGGCTGGAAGATGGCGTGGATGCGCCCGTGTGGGAAGACCTGTCGCGCCGCCTCGAGCGTCGCCTCGACCTCCGTCGGGTGATGGGCGTAGTCGTCCACCACCTCCGCCCCCCGCCAGTGGCCGAGGCGCTCGAAGCGGCGGTGCACGCCGCCAAAGGAGGCGAGCGTGGCGGCGATGGCCGTGAACTCGACCCCCATGGCGCGGCCTACGGCGACGGCGGCCAAGGCGTTGCGCACGTTGTGCAGGCCGGGCATTGGCAGTCGCATCGAGCCCAAGGTCTCGCCGCCCACGACGACGGCGAAGTGCGTGCCTTCGGGGCCGGTCTCGAGATCGACCGCACGGAGCTGCGCCTGCCGCGCCAAGCCGTAGGTGACGACGCGCCGATCCGCCAGCCGTGGCAACAGACGCTGAACGTTGGCGTCGTCGAGGCAGACGATCACCTGGCCGAAGAACGGCGCCTTCTCGGCGAAAGTGAAGAACGCCTCGGTGATCTCCTCGAGGTCGCGGTAGGTGTCGAGGTGATCGCGGTCGATGGAAGTGATCACCGCCACGATCGGCGCCAGGGTGAGGAAACTCCGGTCGTACTCGTCGGCCTCCGCCACCAGGTAGTCGCCACGACCGAGGCGGGCACCGGTGCCGGACACGCGCAGTCGGCCACCCACCAGCACGGTCGGGTCGAAGCCGGCGTCGGTGAGCACGGAGCCGATCATCGACGTGGTCGTCGTCTTGCCGTGCGTGCCGGCCACGGCGATGCCGTACTTCAAGCGCATCAGCTCGCCCAGCATCTCGGCGCGGCGGACGACGGCGATGGCGCCTCGGCGGGCGGCCGCGACTTCCGGGTTGTCCGCCGCCACCGCCGAGGAGACGACGACCACGTCGGCGCCCGCGACGTGCTCGGCGGCATGGCCTTGCCAGAAGACGAGGCCCGAGCGCTCCAGGCGCTCCGTGACCTCGCTCGCCACCAGGTCCGACCCCGAGACCGTCAACCCCTGCGCGAGCAGCACCTCGGCGATGGCGCTCATGCCGGCGCCGCCGACGCCGACCAGGTGCACGCGCTCGAGGTGGGCGAACCGCAGATACATCAGGCGGCGACCTCCTCGACCAGGTCGGCGATGGCGCCGGCCGCGTCGGAGCGGGCGAGGCTACGCGCGGCGCGACCCATGGCGCGCAGCCGCAGGCGGTCGGCGAGCAAGGCGGCGAGCTGTTCGGCCAGCTCCTCGGGCGTGGGCGCGGCCAGAGCGACGGCCGCGCCGGCCCTTTCCAGCTGCCGGGCGTTTTCCATCTGATGGCCACCCGCCAGGGCGAGCGGCAGCAGCACGGCGGGGCGGCCAGCGGCGCAGAGCTCGGCCAGGGTGACGGCGCCGGCCCGCGAGACGACGAGGTCGGCTTCTCCCATCGCTACGGTCACCTCGGCGATGAAGGGCACGACCTCGACGAGGAGAGCCTCGCTCGCCGCCTCGGCCCACGCGGCGCGGGTCTCCTCCAGGTGCTCGGCCCCGCACTGGTGCCGCACGGCGAGCGGGAGAACTGCCGCCGGCAGCAGCGCCAGGGCCCGCGGCAGGAGGTGGTTCAAGTCCCGCGCGCCCTGGCTGCCGCCGAGGACGAGGAGCGAGGTCGGGCCGGCGCGCTCGCCCACGGCGGGCAGGTCGAAGAAGGCGCGGCGCACCGGCACGCCCGTCACCCGCGCCGGGCAGGCGAGCTCGCGGGCCGTCTCGGGCCACGCGACGGCCGCCGAGGTGGCCCAGCGCGACAGCCAGCGGTTGGCGGCGCCGGCGCGGGCGTTGGGCTCGAGGAGCACGACGGGGCGGCGGGCGAGCCGGGCCCCGAGCACCGCCGGCGCGCAGACGTAGCCACCGGTGCCGAGCACCAACCGCGCGCGCCGTCGCCGCAGCCGGCGGGCGGCGCCGAGGGCCGAGCGGCCGGTCGTCGCCAGAGCCGAGAGTCGGGCGAGGGGTCCACGGCCCACCCACGCGCGCGCCGCCACGGCGTCGTAGGCGAGGCCGCGCTCGACCACCAGCCGGCGTTCGAGTCCTCCCTCGCGTCCCATCCAGCTCACCGTCCACCCCCGGGCTTGGAGCGCTTCGGCGACCGCCAGACCAGGGAACACGTGGCCGCCGGTGCCGCCGCCGGCAATGACCACGTGCCCTCGGGTCGTCGGCTGGGTCGCGCTCGCGGTTCGTGATGTGTCATGCGCCATGCGCCCGTCACGAGTGCTGGGAGACGTTGAGCAAGACCCCGCAGGCCAGGAGCGTGGCGAGCAGGGCGCTGCCGCCGGCCGACAGGAACGGCAGCGGCACGCCGGTCGTGGGGATCAACGACAACGCGACGCTGACGTGCAGCACCGCCTGCAGGCCCATCATCCCGACCAATCCCCAAGCGAGGTAACGCCCGAAGACGTCGGGTGCCCGCAGGCCCGCCACGACGCCGCGCCAGAGGAGGACGCCGAACAGGGCGAGCAGCGCCAGGGCGCCGGCCAGCCCCAGCTCCTCGCCGACGATCGAGAAGATGAAGTCCGATTGCGGGTGTGGCAAGAAGTGGAGCTTCTGCACGCTGTTGCCCAGGCCCAGGCCGAAGAGGCCGCCGGAGCCCACGGCGATCAGCGACTGACTCGCCTGGAAGCCAGCGTCGAGCGCGTAGCGCTCGGGATCGAGGAAGGCGATCATGCGCCGCCAGCGATAGGGCTCGAGGCGCACCAGGACGAAAGCGATCGGCACCAGGATGCCAGCCGAGACGGCGAAGAAGCGCAGCGGCGAGCCGGCCAGGAAGAGCATCAGCAGGCCGGCCGCCGCCAGCAGCATGGCGGTCCCCATGTCGGGCTCGAGCATGATCAGGGCGGCGAACAGGAGAGCTACGGCCCCGCACGGCGCCACCAGCTCCCACCAGCGCTGGCGCTCCCCTTGGCGCTCGATCTGGTACGCCGCGAAGACGATCAGGGCGACCTTGGCGAGCTCCGAAGGCTGGAAGGACGCCGGACCGAGGAAGAGCCAACGCCGACTGCCGTTGACCGCCGGCTGGAAGAGGACGGCGACGAGCAGCAGAGTCACCGCGCCGAGTCCGCTGTAGAGCACGACGGGCCGGCGCAGGACGCGATAGTCGACGTGCATGACGAGCCACATGGCGACCAGGCCGAGGGCCGCGGCGGCGCTCTGGCGAAGCAGGAACGGGCTCACTCCGGCACGCGTCTCGACGGTGGCGGCGGCGCTCGCCGAGAAGACCATCGTCAGCCCAAAAGCCAGGAGCACGACGACGGTCGTGAACAGCGCCCTGTCGAAGGCCAGCTTCTTAGCCACGGCCGGCCTCCGCGAGGGCGGCCACCAGCCGCTGGAAGTGGTGGCCACGCTCGGCGTAGTTGGCGTACTGGTCGAAGCTGGCGCAGGCCGGCGACAAGAGGACGACCTCGCCGGGGCGGGCCTCGCGCGCCGCCGCCGACACCGCCCGCGCCAGATCCCCCGCGCGCTGGGCGGGGACGAGATGCCCGAGGCGCGCCTCGAACTCGGCCGCCGCCTCGCCGATCAGGTAGAGGTGGCGGACCTTGCGGCGCACGATCTCGGCCAGCTCACCGGGGTCGGCACCCTTGTTGCGGCCACCCAGGATCAGATGCACGGCGCCGTCGGCGAAGCCCTCGAGCGACTTGGCGGTGGCGCCGACGTTGGTGCCCTTCGAGTCGTCGATCCACTCCACGCCGGCGATCGTCGCCACGCGCTGCGTGCGATGCGGCAGACCCTGGAAGCCGGCGAGGCCCGCCACCAACGCCGCCGGCTCCACCCCGAAGGCGCGGGCCAGGAGCGCCGAGGCCATGGCGTTCTCGAGGTTGTGCGTGCCCGGCAGCGGCACGTCGTCGGTCCGGAAGAGCGGCATCGGCTCGGCTCCCGGCGCCACCTCGACGACCTCGTCGCCGGCCAGGAAGCAACCGTCCTCGACCGCCGTCAGGCGCGAGAAGAAGCGCCGCCGAGCCCGCCGGATGCCCCGCGCGACCTCGAGGACGACCGGGTCGTCGGCGTTGAGCACCGCGATGTCGCGCTCCTCCTGGCGGGCGAAGAGCACCGCCTTGGCGGCGGCGTACCCGGGCATGTCGAGGTGCCGGTCCAGGTGGTCCGGCGAGAGGTTGAGCAGCGCCGCGGCGCGCGGCCGGAAGGTCACGACACTCTCGAGCTGGAAGCTCGAGAGCTCGGTGACGAAGATCCGCCCCGCCGGACCCTCGACGCACTCGGCGAACGGCCGGCCGATGTTGCCGCAGACCTCCACCGCCAGCCCTCCTTGCCGCAGGAGGGCGCCGGTCATCGCGGTGGTCGTGCTCTTGCCGTTGCTGCCGGTGATCCCGACGACCGGTCCGGCTGCGAAGGCGAAGGCGAGCTCGATCTCGGCGATGACCGGCAAGCCCGCCGCGCGAGCGGCGGCGAGCAGGGGCCGGTCGCTCGGCACGCCCGGGCTGGCGACGACGCCGTCGATGCCGGCCAGGTCCCCGACCTCGCCGGCACGGCGCGCCGTGAAGGCCGGGGCCTCCGCGAGCTCGGCGAGGGCGAGCTCGGCCGGGTCTCGGTCATCGACGCCGAGCACCGCGACGCCGCGCCGCAGCAGGAGACGGCTGGCCGCCACTCCAGAGAGGCCCAGCCCGTAGACCAGGGCGTGCCGCCATTCCGTGTTCGACCAGGGGACGATCATGCCGCGCTCATCGCAGTTTCAACGTGGAAAGGGAGAGCAGCGAGAACAGGATCGCGAGGATCCAGAAGCGCACGATGATCTTGGGCTCCGGCCAGCCCGAGAGCTCGAAGTGATGATGGATGGGCGCCATGCGCAGCACGCGCTTGCCCCGCAGCTTGAAGGAGCCCACCTGGACGATCACCGACAGGGCCTCGACGACGAACAGCCCGCCCACCAGGACGAGCACGATCTCCTGCTTGGAGAGGACGGCCACCATGCCGATGGCGCCGCCCAGGGCGAGCGAGCCGACGTCGCCCATGATCACTTCCGCCGGGTGACAGTTGAACCAGAGGAAGCCGAGGCTCGCGCCGACCAGGGCGCCGCAGAAGACGGCGACCTCGCCGGCGCCGCGCACGTACGGCACTTGCAGGTAGCCCGCCACCACCGAGTTGCCGGCGACGTAGGTGAAAATGGCGTAGGTGGCGGCCGCCACCATGGTCGAGCCGATCGCCAGGCCGTCGAGCCCGTCCGTCAGGTTGACAGCGTTCGAGGCACCGACCAGGACGAGGACGACGAAGGGCACGTACAGGACGCCCAGGTGGAAGATGGCCTCCTTGAAGAACGGCAGGGCGACGGTGTCCTCGAAGCCCCAGGCCGGGGGGAGCGCCAGCACCGCCCAGCCCGCAGCCGCCCCGACCGCCACCTGCAGCGCCAGCTTGAATCGCGCCGAGAGGCCGCGGTTGTGCTGTCGCCGCACTTTCAAGTAGTCGTCGGCGAAGCCGATGCCGCCGAAGGCGAGGGCGACGGCGACGGCGAGCCAGACGTAGGGGTTGCCGAGGTCGGCCCAGAGCAGCGTCGGCACCAGCCAGGCGAAGAGGATCAGCACTCCCCCCATGGTCGGCGTGCCGGCCTTGCCGCGGTGGCGCTCGGGCGCTTCCTCGCGGATCGCCTGGCCGACGGAAAGCCGGCGCAGCAGGGCGATGAAGCGCGGGCCGAAGACGAGCGACAACAAGAGCGCCGTCACCACCGCCATCGCCGCACGGAAGGTGATGTAGCGGAAGACGTTGAAGACCGCGTACTGCTCGTGGAGGGGGAAAAGCAGCCGATAGAGCATCAGCTGCTCTCCTCGCCGAGCAGGCCGGCGACCACGACCTCGAGCCCCACGCCGCGCGAGCCCTTGACCAGGACGGCGTCGCCCGGCCGGGCCGGCGGCACCGCCGCAGCGGCGGCAGCCGCGGTCGGGAACCAGGCCGTCTCGGCCCCCGCTTCGGCCGCCGCGGCGACCAGCTCACGCGCCAGCTCGCCCACGCCGACGATCGGCGAGAAGCCACGGCGAGCGGCCTCCTGGCCGGCCTCGCGGTGGAACTGCGCCGCCCCCTCACCCAGCTCGAGCATGTCGCCCAGGACCGCCCACCGGCGCGCGGCAGGCAGCTCGGCGGCGGCGGCCAGCGCCTCGCTCAGGGCAGAGGGGTTCGAGTTGTAGGTGTCGTCGACGACCACCGCACCATCGGCGCGGCGTCGCACTCGTCCGCGCCCCGCCGCCGGCGCGGCGGCGGCGACAGCGGCGACGATCTCGGCCGCCGGCACGCCGGCGGCGTGGGCCGCGGTCGCGGCGGCGAGGAAGTTGGCGACGTTGTAGCGCCCATGGAGCGGCAGCACTACCTCGTGCTCCCCACCGTCCACCCGCCAGCGGAAACGGCTGCCCACGCTGCCACCGGGCAGCGGCTCGACGTCCATCGCCCGCGACGGCGCCTCGCCCTCGAGGGCGTACCAGGCGAGGGGACCCTGGTGCCGGGCGGCGATCCAGCGCACCTCGGGATCGTCGGCGTTCGCCACCACCAGGCCACCCGGTGTCAGGCCTTCGAGCAGCTCGGCCTTGGCGGCGGCGACCGCGCGCAGGTCGCCGAACTTCTCCAGGTGGGCGGGCCGCACATTGGTGAAGACGGCCACGTCGGGCTTGCCCAGCCGGCTGATCGCCGCCATTTCCCCCGGCGTCGACATGCCCATCTCGGCGACCATCCACTCGGTGTCCTCGGCGATGCCGAGCAGGGCCAGGGGGAAGCCGTAGAGGTTGTTGAGGTTGCCCGGGCTCCCGGCGACCCGGAAGCGACGGCCCAGCATCAGCGCGAGCAGGTCCTTGGTCGTCGTCTTGCCGACCGAGCCGGTCACCGCCACCAGCCGCTGCGGCGCCCGCTCGCGTTGGGCCCGGGTCAGCGCGTGGAGGGCGCCGTAGGTGTCGGCGACCCGCACCAGCGTGCCGCTCGCCACTACCAGATCGCGGTGGACGAGCGCCGCCGCGGCGCCGCGCGCCAGCGCGTCCGCGACGTAGAGGTGGCCGTCGCTCCTCTCTCCCGCCAGGGCGAAGAACAGCTCGCCCCCGGTCACTCGCCGGGAGTCGAGAGCGGCGCCCCGCCATCGGGCCTGCGGGTCGCCGGCGATGACTCGTCCTTCCATCATGGCGGCCGCCTCAGCGACGCTTCCCTCCAACCGCTTTCTCCTCGAGGGCTCGTTCGAGCTCCTCGCGATCGACGAAGGGGATCTGCCGCTCCCCGACGACCTGCACCCGTTCGTGTCCCTTGCCGGCGACGACCAGGGCGTCGCCGGCGCGCGCCTCCTCGACCGCGCGGCGGATGGCCTCGCGCCGGTCCGCGATCAAGAGGTAGCTCGAAGCCCCGCTCTGCACGAGGCCCGCTTCGACCGCCGCCAGGATGGAGAGCGGGTCCTCGCTGCGCGGGTTGTCGGAGGTGGCAATCGCCAGGTCGGCGAGCTGGCCGGCGACCCGCCCCATGAGTGGCCGCTTGCCCGGGTCGCGGTCGCCGCCGCAGCCGAAGACGACGATCAACCGACCGCGCGGCGCCAGCTCGCGCGTCGCCCGCAGGGCGGTCTCGAGGGCGGCGTCGGTGTGGGCGTAGTCGACGACGACGAGGAACGGCTGGCCGCGCTCGACCGCCTCCATCCGACCGGGCAGGGCGCGGGCCGCGGCGAGCGCTGTCGCGATCACCTCGAGGGGGACGGCCAAGGCGCTCGCCGCGGCCGCCGCCGCCAACAGGTTCTCCAGGTTGTAGCGGCCGAGCAGTGGTGTCGCGAAGGCCCTCCGGCCGGCCGGGGTGACCAGCTCGCCAGCGATCCCGGCGCGATCGAGTCGCGCGCCTTCGACGCGCACCGTCCCCCCCTCGCCGTAGGTCCAGGCGGAGGGCAGCTCGCCCGCCAGTTTCCTTCCGTACGGGTCGTCCAGGTTGACGACGGCGCGGCCGCCGGGCTTCAACTGCTCGAACAGCCGTCGCTTGGCTGCGAAGTAGTCGTCGAAGCCGGCGTGGAAGTCGAAGTGATCGCGGGTCAGATTGGTGAAGACCGCGACGTCGAAGCCGACGCCCTCGACTCGCCCCTGCACCAGGGCGTGCGAGGAGACCTCCATGGCGACGGCCCTCGCTCCGGCCTCGTGCATCTCGCGCAGCAGGCGGAAGAGATCCGACGCCTCCGGCGTCGTGCGCTCGCCCGCGAAGCCGCGCTCGCCGAAGCGGTAGCCCAGCGTGCCGACGCGGCCGCTGGCGAACCCTGCGGCCTCGAGCATCGCCGCCGTCAGCTCCATCACCGTCGACTTGCCGTTGGTGCCGGTGACGCCGACCATGGCGAGCTCGCGGTCGGGATGTCCGTAGAGGCGGGCCGCCAGGGGGCCGAGGAGCGCACGGGGCTCCGCCGCCGCGAGCCAGACTCCCGAAAAGCCGGCGGGCGCCTCACCGCGCGCCAACACCGCCACCGCGCCGCGCGCCAAGGCCTCGGACACGAAGATTCGGCCGTCGAAGCGCTGGCCGATGAGCGCCACGAAGAGATCGTCGGGCTCGACGCGACGCGAGTCGTGGGCGATGCCGCGCACTTCCACCGCCGGTGGCGGCGCGGGAACGGAGACGGGCAGGCCCTCGAGCAGCTCCATGACCCTCATCGCCCGCCCGCGGCGGCGGTCTCACCCGTTTCCACCGGCGGCGAGGGCTCGGCGGCGCTCTCCTCCCCTTGCCCGGTCGCCGCCGGCCGCTCGGCCACGGCCCAGGGATCGGTCTCGCGTCGGTCGGGCGGCACGCCGAGGTAGAAGAGCGTCTGCCCCACCACGGTGGAGAAGATCTCGGCCGCCACGTCGCCGCCGTGGTAGAGGCCGCCGCGGGGCTCGTCCACGGCGATCAGACAGGCGACGGCCGGCCGGCGCGCCGGGGCGAAGCCGACGAAGCTCGCCACGTACCGTCCGGCGACGTAGCCTTCCCCCGGCAGGGCCTTCTGCGCCGTTCCGGTCTTGCCGGCCACGGTGTAGCCGGGAATCGCGGCCCGTTTGCCGGTCCCCTCGTCGACCACCGCCTCGAGCATGCGCTCGAGCGAACGGGCGGTGGCCGAGGTGACGGCCCGGCTCGCGACCGAGCGCCCGCCCCGCGGGCTCCAGCGCCCACCGCGGCCGGCGCTGGCGACGACCCACGGCCGCAGCAGCTCGCCGCCGTTGGCGATCGCCGCGAAAGCGGTGACGAGCTGCAGCGGCGTGACCGAGATCTCCTGGCCGAAGGACACGTAGGCGACGGAACGCGGCTGCCAGCGCTCGAGCGGCCACAAGAGGCCGGCGCTCTCGCCCGGCAGGTCCACCCCGGTGCGACGACCGAAGCCGAAGGCCTCGACCTGGTGGTGGAGTCGAGGCGCCCCGGCGAGCAGACCCAGACGGATGGCGCCGACGTTGCTGGATTTGGCGATCACCTCGCGGAAGGTCAGCACGTCGAACGGCCTGTGGTCGTTGATGCGCTTGCCCAGCACGGTGACGCTGCCGCGGCCGCAGTCGAAGCGGTCGGCCGGGTCGGCCAGGTTGGCTTCCAGCACCGCCGCCGCGGTGAACAGCTTGAAGGTCGAGCCGGGCTCGTAGGCGTCGGCGACGGCTCGGTTGCGCCAGTTCTCCTCCGGCGCCTCGCGGAAGCGATTGGGGTCGAAGGCCGGCAGCGAGGCCATCGCCAGGACGGCGCCGGTCGTCGGGTCAAGCACGATGCCCACCGCCGATTTACCCTGGTGACGTTCGAGCCCGGCGGCGAGCTCGCGCTCGAGCAGGTACTGGACCGTGGAGTCGAGGGTCAGGCGGATGTCGTCGCCCGGCACCGGCTGCGGCAACGAGACGTCCGGGTAGAGCTTGCCGGCGCGAGCGTCGCGCAGGATGCGACGCTCGACCCCCTCGCCCGCAACCGTCTCGTCGTAGCGCGCCTCCAGACCGGACAGGCCCTCGTCGTCGACGCCGACGAAACCCAAGAGCGGCGCCGCCAGCTCGCGCTGCGGGTAGTAGCGCTTGCTCTCCTCGAGAAAGTGAATTCCCGGCAGACGGTGAGCGGCGAGCGCGGCGGCCTGCGGCGGGTCGAGCTGGCGCGCCACCCACACGAAATGCGCGTCCTGACGCAGGCGTCGTTCCAGCTCCGCCGCGTCGAGGTGCAGAGTGCTCGCGATGCGGACCGATGTCGCCGCGGGGTCGACCACCTCGACCGGCACGGCGAAGGCCGAGTCGACGGTCATCGAAACCGCGAGCTCGCGCCCCCGAGCGTCGTAGATCGTGCCGCGGGGCGGATGCAGCAGGATCTCGCCGCGCTGCTGGCGCATCGCTCGGGCACGGTAGCTCTCGTGCTCCTCGACCTGCAGGTGGTAGAGGCGGGCGCCGGCCACCCCGGTCCACAGGGCGAGCGCGGCGAGGCAGAAGAGCAGGCGGCGGTTCACGGCAGCTCCGCGGTGAACAGCACTTGATCGAGGGTGGCCGGCTGCATGCCCAGCCGCTCGACGGCGAGCGCCTCGATGCGCTCGTGCCGCGCCAGGTGTGAGGTCTCGACCTTCAAGGCCCGCTCCTCTTGGGCCAGCCGGTCGAGCCCCAACTCGAGCTCGCGCAGGTGGTAGCCGATGTCGAGCAGGCCGTGGGAGATCCAGACGTACACCAGGACTCCCACGACCAGCGGCAGGACCAGCCCCACGACCTGCAGTAGCTCACGCCGCAGGCGGCGGTCCCGCTCCCGCACCAAGTACAGGTTAGCCACCGGCCGGCGGACCGAGTAGGCGCTCTTCACCGGGGCTCAAATCCTCCGCGCGGCGCGCAGGCGCGCCGAGCGGGCTCGGGGGTTGGCGGCGACCTCGGCGGCGCTCGGTCGCGTCGGCCGCCGGGTCAGCAGCTCGATGAGCCGGCTCTCGGAGCGCGGCCGGCCCGTCACCGGGTCGACCTCTCCTTTCGCCAGGCCGCGCAGGGTGTTCTTGACCAGCCGGTCCTCCAGGCTCTGGTAGGAGATGACGACGAGCCGCCCGTTGTGGGCGAGCAGGCGGACCGCCTGGTCGAGCAGCTCCCGCAGCCGGTCGAGCTCGCGGTTGACCTCGATGCGCAGCGCCTGGAAGGCCCGGGTCGCCGGATCGAGGCGCCGCCGGCCGCGCTCCGGCCGCGGGCCCTTGGCCCGGCGCACGATCTCGGCCAGCCGGCTCGTGGTGGTGAGGGGCTCCTGAGCGCGCTCCCGGACGATGGCGCGCGCGATCCTCTTGGCCTGCGTCTCCTCGCCGTACTCCCGGAAGATCTTGGTCAATTCGGCCTCCGAGTAGCGGTTGACGATCTCGCCGGCCGTCGGCCCCTCGCTGGACATCCTCATGTCCAGAGGTCCCTCCCGCCGGAAGCTGAAGCCGCGCTCCGGGGTCTCGAGCTGCAGCGAGGAGACCCCGAGATCGGCCAGGATGCCGTCCACACGTTCGAACCCCAGCGTCGCGAGCAACGCTCCGAGGTCACCGAAGTCCCCCTCCACGAGCTCGACGCGATCGCCGAAGACCTGCAGGCGATCGCCGGCGATCGCCAGAGCTTGGGCGTCGCGATCGATGCCGATCAGTCGAGTCTCTCGGCCGGCCGCCAAGAGCGCCGCCGCGTGGCCGCCCAGTCCCACCGTGCAATCGACGAAGACGCCGCCGCGGGAGGGCTCCAGAGCGCGGATCACCTCCTCCAGCAAGACCGGTACGTGCGTTGCGCCCGCCGATGCGATGTCTCCCCCGTGCCCGGCCTCGGACGCGGTCAAATCCCCTTCTCGCTCAGAGAGCGGTAGTCCTCGTCCCCGAACGGCTGCTCCACGAAGCGCTTCTGCAGCCGCTCGTGGTTCCACACCTCCAGGTGATCGAGCCGGGCGCTGATGACGACCTCGCCCTGGATCGCGGCGCTCTCGCGCAGGATCTGCGGCATGACGACGCGCGCCTGGGCGTCGAGCCGGGCCTCCTGCCCGTAGTAGTGGACCCGCTCGAGATAGCGCTGCTTGACGCGGTCGGTCTTGGGCAGCGCGAGGAGCGCGGCCTCGATCTCCTCCCAGACGAGCAGCGGGTAGATCAGCGCCGACTGGCCGTCGACGGAGGTGATGAAGACGTCGGGGCCGTAGCGCTCATCGAAGTGCCGCCGGAACTCCGTCGGCATCTTGAGCCGACCCTTGTCGTCGATTTTCGCGGCTGCGCTGCCCCGAAACATCACCCTCGCCCCACTTCAGTGGGTAGAACGTCGGGCAGTCTAGCAGTCTTGATCCACTTCTGTCCACATTACTCCACGGGTGGGCGGCGCGATTCTCGCGCTCCCGGGAGCATGCCCGAGACCAACCGCTTCCGCCGTGCGAGGAAGCCCCCCGCGGGCTCTCGCCCCTAGCCCTCGGGGGCCTCGAGGGTCGGCTCCTCCGCGGCCTCTCCCGTCAGGCAGGTCTCACGATAGCCGACCGCCTCGGGCGGCGGTTGCTCGACGACGTAGGAGGTCTCGGCCAGCTCGGCCATGAACGTGCCCATCTCCTCACCGATCAACCGTTGCCGCTCGCGCTCCTCGATGCGATCGCGCACCTCGGCAAAGGACAGCAGGTGCGCCTCCTCGACCTCGGCCACCTCGACCACGTGGAGCCCGCCGCGCGCCGCCACCGGCTCGGACACCGCGCCGGCCGGGAGCTCCCACACCGCCGTTTCGAGGCTCGGGTCGAGGTCCCCGCCTTCCACCCAGCCGAGGTCGATCACCTCGCTGACCTCGCCCGAGCTCTCCTGCCCGGCGGCCGCCTCTAGCCCTACCTCGCGAGCGCGAGCGGCAAGGGTCACCGCCAGGAGCTGGTTGGCCTTCGCGCTCGCCGTCCCGGTCTCCAAGACGACGAACTCCCGCAAGTGCAAGCGGCGGGGCACCCGAAAGTCCTCGAGGTGACTCTGGTAGTAGCGCCGCAGGTCCTCTTCGTCGAGCTGCACGCGGTCGCGCAACTGGTTGCCCATGACCTGCTGCACGAGCAGGCTCTTGCGCAGCTGCTCGCGCAGCACCTCCTCGGTCAGGCCGCTCGCCTGCAGGGCCTCCCGGAACTGTTCGTCGGTCTCGAGGCCCAGGTTCTCCTTCGACTGTGCCACGGCCTCGCCGACCTGCTCGTCGCTGACCTCGAGCCGTTGCTGGTCGGCCCGTGCCAGCACCACCATCTCTTGGAAGAGCTCGCAAAACGTCGTCCGGCCGGCGCTCGCCAGCAACTCGGCTTGACGCTGGCTGTCCGTCTCTCGCCGCTGGATGAGCTGCAGGCGCTCGGCGTAGCGCTGGCGGTAGTCGTAGAGCGTCACGATGCGGTCGCCGACCCGCAGGACGATGCCGTTGACGTCGGCAAGGGCCGCAGCGGCCGCGAGGAGCGGGACGAAAACCCAGCGTTTCACTCGGGGGTCCGGAACCTACCGCCGTAGGCGAAGGGGAGGTTCCGCTCGAAGACCTGGAGATCATACCGGTCGCGCCCCTCCGCCACCAGGGCGGCGCGGGTTTCCGCCGCGCGCGCCGCGGCGAGCCGTTCGCGGATCGCCGGCGCCGCTGCCGCCAGCGGCAACCGCTGGGCCCGGAGACGGCGCGCCACCTGGAAGACCACCCAACCCTCCTCCGCCTCCAGCACGGGGCTCACGCCGCCCACCGGCAGGCCGAAGACGACCCCCGCGTAGGCCGGCGGCAGCTCGGCGGCGGCCACGCCGCGCTGGCTCCAGGCCCGGACGCCGCCGCCCTCGGGTACCAGGGTCTGGGCCACTCGGTTGAAGGGCTCGCCACCGGCCAGACGCGCCACCGCCTGGTCCGCAACCTGGCGCTCCTCGACCAGTAGCTGGCGCAGATCCACGCGCGGGCCCACGGCGTTCTCATCGCTGTGCTCCTCGTAGTAGCTGGCGACCTCGGCCTCGGTGACCGGCGGCGTGCGCTTCGCCACGAGCGTGGCGATCGACGCGGCGCGATCGGCCGGAGCCTGCCGCCGCCCCGCGGCGAGCCGCGCCAGGAGCTCTTCCTCGAGGAAGCGGTCGAAGAGCTGCGACAGCACGGCGGCATCGATGGGCGCGCCGATCGCCGGCACGCTCTCTTCCACGTACTCCTCGAAGACCAGATAGGAGACCGACTCTCCCGCCAGGCGCGCGACGACGTCCGGTCGTGGCGGCGGGGGGCAGCCGGCGGCGAACGCGAGCAGCGCGACGATCCACGACCTCGGCGCTCGGCTCATCCGGCCAGCTCCGCGAGGGTCCTCGCCGCCGCCTGCAAGCTCTCGCCCGGCTCGATGCCGCCGACCGTGAGCACGCCGCTCGGGCTGAACGACGCCAGCGGTCGTTCGCCGATCCAAGCGACCAGCCGCTCGAGGTCGAGGCGGTTGTCACGGCGCAGGCGGAGCTGCAACGTCCCGCGCGCGAAGGAGATGGCCTGTACCCCCACCTCCTCGGCCCGGCGCTTGAGGCGGGCGGCCGCCACCAGATCCAAGACGACCGGCGGCGGGCGGCCGAAGCGATCGGCGAGCTCCGCCAGGATCTCCTCCTCCGGCTCCTCGCCGGTCGCGATACGGCGGTAGGCCTCCATGCGGAGGTTCGCGTCGGGAAGGTACTCCTGGGGAATCGCCATCTCGACCGGCAGGTCGAGCACCGCCGAGCCGCGCTCGCGCACCGACTCCCCGGAGAGCTCGCGCACGGTCTCCTCCAGCATCCGCAGGTAGGTCTCCATGCCCACCGCCGCGATGTGGCCGCTCTGCTCGGCGCCCAGCAGGTTGCCGGCGCCCCGGATCTCCAGGTCGCGGGCCGCCACCCGGAACCCCGAGCCCAGCTCCGTGAACTCGCGGATCGCCTCGAGCCGTTCGCGTGCTTCGGCGTCGAGCACCCGGTCCGCCGGCACGGTGAGATAGCAGAAACCGAGCTGGCGCCCCCGCCCGACCCGGCCGCGCAACTGGTAGAGCTGGGAAAGGCCGAAGCGGTCGGCGCGGTCGATCAGCATGGTGTTGACGTTCGGGATGTCGATGCCGTTCTCGATGATCGTCGTCGCGAGCAGCAGGTCGTACTCGCCCGCCTTGAAGGCGTGCATGCGGTCGGCGAGCTGGCGCTCGGGGAGCTGGCCGTGGCCGATCGTCAGGCGCACGCCGGGGAGGATCTCACGCAGCCAGGCGGCCATCTCCTCGATGCCGTCGACCCGGTCGCAGACGACATAGATCTGGCCGCCACGTTCGCGCTCGAAGGCTACGGCCTCGCGCACCAGCTCGGCCGAGAACGGCAGGATCGCGGTCTCGACCGCCATACGGTCGCGCGGCGGCGTCTCGATCACCGACAGGTCCCGCACGCCGGCGAGCGAGAGCTGCAGCGTTCGTGGCACCGGGGTCGCGGACATCGACAGCACGTGGACGTTCTTCCTGAGCTCGCGCAGCTTCTCCTTCTGCGCCACCCCGAAGCGCTGCTCTTCGTCGATGACCAGGAGAGCGAGGCGCGGCAGCTCGATGTCGCGCGAGAGCAGCCGGTGGGTGCCGATCAGGATGTCGATCTCGCCCTTGGCGAGCCGGGCTCGGATCGATTGGACCTCGGTCGGCGAGCGAAAGCGCGAGATCATCTCGACGGTGACCGGGAAGCCGGCGAAGCGGCTGCGGAACGTGTCGAGGTGCTGGTCGGCCAGGATCGTCGTCGGCGCCAGCACGGCCACCTGATGACCCGCTTCGACGACCCGGAAGGCGGCGCGCATCGCCACCTCGGTCTTGCCGAAGCCGACGTCACCGCACAGGAGCCGGTCCATGGGCCGGGAGCGCGAGAGGTCCTCCTGGATGGCGCGGGAGGCGGTCTCCTGATCGGCGGTCTCCTCGTACTCGAAGGCGGCTTCGAACTGCATCTGCAGGTCGCCGACCGGGGGGATGGCGGGCGCTGCCGCGAGCTGCCGCTCGGCAGCCAGCCGCAACAGGTCGGAAGCGAGTCGGCGCATGCCGGTCTTGACCCGCTCCTGGGTTCGCGCCCAGGAGGTGCCGCCGAGCTGATCGAGCCGCGGCGGCAGGGACTCGAGGCCGGCGTAGCGCTCGACGGCGTCGAGTCGAGCGAGCGGCAGCAAGAGTCGCCGATCGCCCGCGTAGGCGATCTCCATGACCTCGATCGCCGCCGCACGGACGCCGTCGGTGAGCTCGGAGAGCGACGGCGGCAGCTCCACGCCGCGCTTGTCGCCACCCACCGCCCGCAAGCCCAGGAACTGACCGATGCCGTGGTCGCGGTGCACCACGTAGTCGCCGAGCCGGAGGTCGCGCAGACCGGTGAGGAGCGCCCGCGCCCGCCGCGCGGCGCTCGGACTCGCCGGCCGTCGCGGGAACAGTTGGCGCTCGCCGAAGATGACGGCGCCCACGGCTGGCAGTCGGAAGCCGCGCGCCAGCTCGCCCGCCACGAGCTCGACGCGCTCACCGTCGGCGCCTAGCCCGCGCAGCCAGTCGCCGAGCCAGGCGTGCTGGTCCTCCGGCGCCACCAGCAGTACCCGCTCGCCCCGCCGTCGGGCGGTCTCGAGCTCGGCGGGGAAACGCGGCAGCTGGCCGTGGAAGAGCTCGGTCAGGCCGGCTTGGAAGTCCGCCGCCGCGGCGTCCGCAACACCCAGGGCGAGATCGGCGCGGCCGAGGAGCGCCGCCACCGCCTCCGCCGGCCGCTCGAGGAAGCGCGGCGGCACGGCCAGCCTGCCCCGCGCGGCCCGCACCGCGTGCTCCTGGTCGAGCTGCGCGCCGTACTCTACGCACTCCTCGACCAAGGCGTCGGGCTCGACGACGACGAGGAGCGCCCCGCGCGCCAGCTCGTCGAGCCCCACGGTCTCCTCGGCCACCAGGGGCAGGTAACGCTCCCAGCCCGGGAAGCCCTGGCCGGCCGCCAGCTGGGCCAGTCGCTCGGCGGCCTCCGGCGTCGACGGCGTGAAGGCGCCGCGCAGATCGCCGGCGAGCGCCGCCGCCTCGGCCGCTCCCTCGCGAAACAGCGCCAGCGGCAGCAGACGCACCCGCTCGAGCGCCTCGATCGAGCGCTGATCGACGGGGTCGAAGCGATGGATCGTCTCCACCACGTCGCCGAACAGGTCCAGCCGCACGGGGCTCGGCTCGCCCGGCGGATAGCAGTCGAAGACGCCCCCGCGCACGGCGAGATCGCCCACCTCGGTGACCAAATCGGAGCGTCGGTAGCCGTGCGCCACCAGGTGGTCGACGAGGTCCGCCAGGTCGATCTCGCGGCCGCGCTCGACGAGGCGGCTGGCCGCGGCGAGCGCCCCGGCCGGCGGCAGGCGGCGGAACAGGGCGCGCGGCGTCGCCACGAGCGCGGGCCGCGCGCCGGCCAGGAAGCGGTCGAGAGCCACCACCTCCTGGACGCGCACCGGCAGCGAGACCTCGAGCTCCTGGTACGGGGTGAGCGCCGGGGCCGGGAAGAACTCCGCCCCACGCCCGCAGAGGGCGGCGCCCTCGACCCACGAGAGAGCGTCGGACTCGCGGGGCACGATGACCAGGGCCGGCCGACCGACCTCCGCCGCGAGCTGGTCGACGACCCAGGCGGCGGCCGGGGGTGGCAGCCGAACGGCTCGGCGCGCGCCCCCCCGCAGGGCCGCGAAGGGGCCGCTGTCGCGCAGCCGCCGCGACAGCTCGACCCAGGGCGAAGGCATCATCGAGGGCGCGGGATCGGCCGGCGCTGCGGCCGTCTCACCGGTCGTCGGCGCTCGGCGGCAGCCGCAGCACGACCTCGCCCGGCCGCGCCATGTTGAGCTCTTCGCGGGCCAGCCGCTCGAGGGTCGCCGGATCCTCGAGCAAGAGGTCGCGACGCTCGGCGAGTTGGTCGATGCGCGCCTGGGTCTCGGCGATGCGCGCCTCGAGCTGCGCCTCGCTCGCTCGTGCCGCCTCGAGGTCACGGTGGCTCTTGACGTCGGCCAGCAGCACCAGGACGACGGCGACCAGCAGGACGGCCAAGACGATCGGGCGCAGCGGCCCGGTGCCGGGGCTCTCTCGCGGGGCCCTCATGCCGTGGCGCGCGGGAAGGCGTCCCGGCCCGGGTAGCGGGCCATCCCCGCGAGCTCCTCCTCGATGCGGAGCAGCCGATTGTATTTGGCGACGCGATCGCTGCGACACGGCGCGCCGGTCTTGATCTGGCCGGCGCGCGTCGCCACCGCCAGGTCGGCGATGGTGGTGTCCTCGGTCTCGCCGGAGCGGTGGCTGATGATGTTGGCGTAGCCGCTGCGCCGCGCGAGGTCGACGGCCTCCAGGGTCTCGGTCAACGTGCCCACCTGGTTGAGCTTGACGAGAAGCGCGTTGGCCAGACCATCGCGGATGCCGGCCGCGAGGATCCGCGGGTTGGTGACGAACAGGTCGTCGCCCACCAGCTGCACGCGCTCGCCCAGGGCAGCGGTGAGCTCGGCCCAGCCGGCGGCGTCATGCTCCGCCAGACCGTCCTCGATCGACACCAGCGGGTAAGATTCCAACCACTCCGTGTAGAGGGCAATCAAATCCGCGCTGGTGAGACCGGTGCGCCCCTCACCGGGGAGGGCGTAGCACGCTGCCCCGTCCTGGCTCTCGGTGAGCTCGCTCGCCGCCACGTCGAGCGCCAGCGCCACGTCGACGCCCGGGCGCAAGCCGGCGCCCTCGATGGCCGCGAGCAGCAGGTCGAGCGCCTCGCGGTTGCTGCCGAGATCCGGAGCGAAGCCGCCTTCGTCGCCGACCGCCGTCACCAGCCCCTTGCCCTTGAGGACCCTCTTCAGGTGGTGGTAGACCTCGGCCCCCGCCTGCAGCGCCTCGGTGAAGGACGCAAAGCCTACGGGCACCAGCATGAACTCCTGGATGTCGAGCGAGTTGTCGGCGTGGGCGCCGCCGTTCAAGACGTTCAGCAGGGGCACGGGCAGGAGGTTGGCCGTGGGACCGCCGAGGTAGGCGTAGAGCGGCAACCCCGCGCCCTCGGCGGCCGCCCGCGCCACCGCCAGCGAGGCGCCGAGGATGGCGTTGGCGCCGAGGTTCTCCTTCGCCTCGCTGCCGTCGAGTTCGATCATCCGCCGGTCGACCGCCGCCTGGTCGCGCGCGTCCATCCCGACGAGCAGCGGCGCGATCGTCTCTGCCACGTGGGCCGCCGCCCGCCGCACCCCCTTGCCGCCGTAGCGTGTGCCGCCATCGCGGAGCTCCAAGGCCTCGCGGCTGCCGGTCGAGGCGCCGGAGGGAACCGCCGCCCGCCCGAAGGAGCCGTCGTCGAGGAGACAGTCGACCTCGAGGGTGGGATTGCCTCGGGAGTCGAGGATCTCCCGCGCGGCGAGCTCCGCAATCGTGAACACGCTCCGAAAGCCTAGCGCAAAGGGTTCACCACCCGCACCGCGCCGTAGCGCTGGCCGTCCGACAGGTCTTCCGAGTAGAGAACCGCGGCGCCGGACGCTTCCGCTGCTTGAATCACCAGGGCGTCCCAGAAGGAGATCCCGTACCGCTCCTCGAGCTCGAGAGCCTCGAGAATGGAGTCGCCGGTGTTGACCGTGACGTCCCAGCTCAGGTAGTCCGTCACGATCTCCCGCGTCGTCTTCGCGTCCAATGGCCGAGCGGCTTTGCGTCGCAGATTGACGCACAGCTCTTGGAGGACCTGAGTGCTCACGACACCGGTCCGAGCCCGCCAGAGCTCCTCGATCAGGGATTTGGCGCGCTCGTGCTTCGCGCCCGCCGACCGGTCGTGCGCGTACACGAGGATGTTGGTGTCAACGAAGTATTTATCGGCCATGGAGCTCGTCGCGCGACTTGGGAGGCGCCCAACGCAACTCCAGGCCCGCTCGCAACCGCGCTAGAGCGCGCCGCCGCGCCCGGTCGTACGCCTTCCGTTCGCGAACCAGCGCTTCCAGACGGTCGGTCAGCAAGGCGCTGACCGACCGCCCCTCCTCCGCCGCGATGACGCGAGCCTCCCGCAGGAGGTCCGCGTCGAGTTTCACAGTAACGTTGGTCTTCATCGCTCCATCTCGGCCAGCACGATTCTACGTGCAGCACGATGTTGCGTGCAAGCTCCGCCCCTCCGATGAACCTACTCTCGAGAGTCCGAGGCCCCGAAACGCGAAGAGGCCGCCGGGAACCAGCGACCTCTCGCGGGAATTTCGATGGTTGCGGGGGCGGGATTTGAACCCGCGACCTTTGGGTTATGAGCCCAACGAGCTACCGGACTGCTCCACCCCGCGGAAGAGCCCGCCGTCAAGCGGGGCATTCACTTTCTCACAGCGTCCGAGGGCTGTCAAACCGCGCGCGGCAGCGCGGCGCACGGCGATAAGATCCTCGCCGTGGTCGCCGCCACCCTGGAGCCACCCGTCCTTCTGGTGGCGATGCCGCAGGTCCTCGACCCCTTCTTCCACAAGAGCGTCGTGCTGCTCCTCCACCACGACGAGCAGGGGAGCTTCGGCCTGATCATCAATCGTACGACCGGCATCCAGGTCGCCGAGATCCTGCACGGCATGGAGATCGCCTGGGCCGGCCCGCAGGACGCGCTCGCCTTCTTCGGCGGCCCCGTCCAGCCGCAGCTCGGCACCGTCCTCTACGCGGCGGCGGCGGCGCGGGCCGAGGCCGAGGAGGCGAGCTCCACCGAGATCCGCCCCGGGCTGTGGATGAGCCAGCACATGACCGAGTTGACGGCCCTGGCCGAGCGCCCGCCCGGCTTCTTCCGGCTGGTCCTGGGCTACGCCGGCTGGGGCGAGGGCCAACTCCTCGACGAGATCCTGCGCAACGACTGGCTGCCCGTGCCGATCGTCGAGGAGCTGCTCTTCACGACCCCGGCCGACGAGCTGTGGACCGCTGCGCTGCGCTCGGTGGAGGTCGATCCCGACACCCTGCCCTCCTGGGCTCCCGGCACCGACGAGGAAGCGACCAACTGACCCCTGCGGGGAGGAGAACGGACATGCTGCGAATGCTGGCTCAGCTGGCCCTCAACGGTCTCGGCGTCTGGCTCGCTGCGACCTTCGTCCCCGGCGTCACCTACACCGGCGGTCTCGCCTACCTGCTGGTCGTGGGTCTCGTCATCGGCCTCATCAACCTGCTCGTCAAACCGCTCGTGACGGTGCTCTCGCTGCCCCTCATCATCCTCACCCTGGGCTTCTTCTTCCTGGTGATCAACGCGCTGATGTTCTACCTCGCCAGCTGGTTGCTGCCGGGTCTCGCGATCGAAGGCTGCCTGCCGGCATTCCTGGGCGGCCTGGTGCTGGCGGTCCTCAACTGGATCGTGCGGGCCTTCGGCGATTGAGCGCCCGAGCGCGGCGGCTCACCCCCGGCCAGGCGCGCAAGGAGTCGCGCGCGGCGCGCCGCCGCCGGACGAAGACGCTCTTCGAGCGGCTCGAGCGTCAGTACCCCGACGCCCGCTGCGCGCTCGATCGCGGCAGCCCCCTGGAGCTCCTCGTGGCGACGATCCTTTCGGCGCAGTGCACCGATGCCCGCGTCAACCAGGTGACGCCGTCGCTCTTTCGCCGCTACCCGACCGCCGCCGACTACGCGACGGCGGCGCTCCCCGAGCTCGAGGAGCTGGTGAGAACCACGGGCTTTTTCCGCAACAAGGCGCGAGCCTTGAAGGGCCTCGGCCAGGCCCTGGTGGCCGAGCACGCCGGTCGCGTGCCCGACTCGATGGCGGCGCTCACCCGGCTGCCCGGCGTGGGCCGCAAGACGGCCAACGTCGTCCTCGGCAACGCCTTCGGCATCGACGAGGGCATCGTCGTCGACACCCACGTCCAGCGCCTGTCGCGCCGCTTGGGTCTCACCGCCGAGAACGACCCGCAGAAGATCGAGCGGGACCTGATGGAGCTGGTGCCGCGGGCGGCCTGGACTCCTTGGGCCCACCTGCTCATCCACCACGGCCGCCAGGTGTGCAAGGCCCGCCGGCCGGAGTGCGAGCGTTGCGTGCTGGCGGAGCTCTGCCCGTCGGCGGCGGTCTGAAAGGGAATATCCTCCTGCCCATGGACCCCGACCTCCTTCGCCAGCTGCTCGAGCGTCTCGACGCGCTCGACGAACGCCTCGCCTACCGCCTGCGGCCGAGATCGACCTTCTCGGTGCCCTCGCAGGAGCAGCTCGACCAGCGCTGTGACGAGCTCGGCTCCTACACCCTCGAGCTCAAGGACATCGTGCGCGACCTGCTCCGCGGCCTGGCCGGCAAGGGGTAGGCCCTCGCCGTGTTACCATCCCCGGCCTCCACGTGTCCCCCCCGCGGGTGCCGCACCACGTTTTCCCCAAGTGGAAACAAGAAAGGAGCACGTCGTGAACTCTAGGCTACTCATCGTGACCATGACGGTGGCGCTGCTGGCCACCGGCTGCGTCAAGAAGTCCGACTTCGAGGCCAAAGTGACCGAGCTCGCCGAGTGCAAGGAGCGCGCGGACGAGTACGAGGGCCTCTACCAACAGGCGATGGAAGAGCGCAAGCAGACGCTGGTCGAGGCGATGGACTACCTGCCGACGGCGGCCGCCGAGTTGCGTCAGGAGCTCGACGTCAGGCTGCAAGAGGTCACGGCGGGCCTCGACACTCGGGTGCGCGAGCAGGTGCGCGAGATGCTCGACCGGATGACCCAGCAGATGGCGCAGGGGTACCGGGCCCTATCCGAGCAGAACACCCAGCTCCAGACCCAGCTCACCGACGCCCGCGGCGTGCTCGACGTCGTCATGCAGAAGACGGGCTCGATCGAGCGCTCGGTGGGCGAGGAGCGGGTCGCCTTGCTCCGGCGTCGGGAGTCGGTGATGACCAAGATCGACGGCCTCTCCTCCAAGGTGAGCAACTGGAAGTACAGCCGCGTCGACTGCCAGGGCTGCCCGGAGCGCCTGCGGCTCAACGACCGCGAGCGCGACGAGATCTCGCAGCTCCACACCGAGGTCATCGCCGACCTCGAGAACCTGCGCAACGACTTCACCCTGCTCTCCGCCGAGCTCGAGTCGGTGATGCAGGCCGAGGCCACCGAAGGGCCCTAGACCGCCTAGGACCCCGTCGACCCGAAACCGCCCGCCCCGCGCCCGCTCGGCGCGAGGTGGGCGACTTCCTCGACCTCCACCTCGGGCACCGGGGCGAGCAGGAGCTGGGCGATGCGGTCGCCGCGCCGCAGGGTATACGGCTCGCGGCCGAGGTTGATGAGCGCCACCTGGAGCTCGCCTCGGTAGTCGCTGTCGATCGTCCCCGGCGTGTTGGGAATGCCGATGCCGTGCCGGATCGCCAGGCCCGAGCGCGGCCGCACCTGACCCTCCCAGCCGAGCGGGATCTCGAGCGCGAAGCCGGTGGGCACGAGGGTGCGCTCGCCGGGCGCCAGCACCAGCTCGCCGTCGAGGGCGGCGCAGAGGTCGAGTCCGGCGCTCCCCCGCGAGGCCCGGCGCGGCGCCGGCAGGTCGCCAGCATGCGGCAGGCGCAGGACGCGCAGCAGCACGCGACTCACCGGTACTCCTCCTCCTCGTCCTCCTCGTCCTCGTTCTCCTCCTCGTCCTCCGCCTCGCCCTCGGCGTCGTCGAAGCCGCCCGCCAACCCCCCGCCCTCGCCCTCCTCCTCGTCGTCCCCGAAAACGTCGATGGCCCCGCCGCTCGGCGTCAGCTCCTCCGGCTCGAGGGCCGAGAGGCCCGCCGGCGCCAGACCGTAGAGGAAGGGGCGTCCCACCGTGGCGGCGTTGGCGCGGGTAACGATGTCGCCGGCCGCCCCGACGATCGGCTTGGGCAGCAGCTCCGCCGTGAAGCGCCACTTCTGGTAGGTCTCTTCGCCGGCGAAGAGGATCGTCGCAACACCCTGGGCGCGACTGAACACCCCGGCGATGGGGCCGATGGTCGTCGCGACCTCCTGCTCGTTTCCGCCCAGGCTGAAAGCCGTCCCGGGGCCGCCGCCCAGGTCCTCCTCTTCCGGTTCCTCGGCCTCCTCCTCGACGTCGGGGCCCTCCTCGGGCGGCTCGTCGCCCGAGGGCGTCAAGCCCGTCCCGCGCACCAGCCCCCAGACCCCGTCCTCGGTCAGCGGGTCCTTCCAGAGCTGGCGGAGGGCGCGGGGCTCGACCTCGAGCAGCTCCTCGAGCCTCACCGGCAGGCGCCCCTGCCGGAGCTGGAAGACGCGGATCGCTTCGGCGATCTGGAGGCCGCGGAAGATCGCCTCCTCCTCGCGCTCGCGCTTGAGCCCGAGCTCGAAGCTGGGGATCGCCATACCGAGCACGATGACGAGGACGCCCACGATGACCATCAGCGCGACCAGGTTGTAGCCGCGTTCGGCGAGCCGCTGCCGGCGGTCGTCCATCACCACAGGTAGTACGGAGTGCCGTCGAGCGACAGCGCCGTCGAGCCGGAGCGGACGTCGAAGACCCCGGGCGTGGCGCCGTCCGGCAGCTCGGTCTCGGCCGGCGGGCTCTCGGGGTCGAACGGCTCGAAGAGGGGCACCCAAGTGCCGGTGCTCTTGGTGATGGGGTCGACGGGGATCGTTGCGAGGTAGCCCTCGCTCACCAGCTCCTCGAGGGCGGCCGGATAGTGGCCCTTGTCGGCCTTGTACTCGTTGAGCACCTCCCTCATCACGCGCAGGTCGGTCTTGAGCACCGCCTCGGCCGCCCGCCGCGGGATGTTCTTCAAGGCCGGCAGCGCGATCGTCGCCAAGATGCCGATCACGGCGATGACGATGATCAGCTCGAGCAGGGTAAAGCCCGGTGACCGGCGGCTCATCGCCTCACCACTGGAAGTAGGGGACGCCGTTCAAGCCGACACCACCCGAGAGGGAGTACACGTCGAAGACGTTGTCGCCATCCCAGGAGTCCGCGTCCCAATCGTCCTGAAAGCTGCGCAGGCCCCACTCCGTGGTACCGGTCATCGGGTCGACGGGCAGGCGGCGCAGGAACCGCACCCGGAGGTCGATCTGGCCGACGAGATCCACGCCCTCGACCAAAGTCTCGAGGTCGGGCGGGTAGCCATCCGTCGCGAGGTCGGGCGCGATAAGGCCGGCATCGCTGTAACGTTTGTACTCGTCGATGGCGTTGCGCATCTCGCGCAGCTCAGAGCGCAGCTCGGTCTCGTGGCCGCGCTGGACGCCCACCTTGGCGAGGGGCATCGCCAGCCCGGCCAGGGTGACCAGGATGGCGCAGACGACGACCAGCTCGACCAGCGTGTAGCCGGGCCGGTCGGGCCGGCTCACGCGGCGACCTCGCGGCCGGGCGCCGCCAGAGCGAGCCGGCGCGGCAGCGGAGGTTCGTCCCCCGCCTCGGGCGGCGGCGGCAGTTCGTCGGGGCTCGCCACGACGACCAATCGCGCCGGCTGCCGCACCAGCGGCAGGCGCTCGAGGTCGCGGCCCCGCGCCCGGCTGCGGCCGAAGCCGACGACGGCCTCACCCGGCGTCAGGGCTCGTACGACCAGTCGCGCCACGACGCCGCGCCCCACGACGCCGGGGGCCTCGCCCACCCGGCTCGCTCCGAGCACCACCTCGCCGGGCGAGGAGGCGTCGGCGAGGAAGACGGCCTCGGCCTCGCCACCGAGGAAGTCGCCTGCCTCGACGCGCACCAACTCGAGCCGTGCCGGGTCGAAGCGCAGGCGCACGGGGAAGTGCGACACCGGAGTCTCGCTCTCGGCCACCAACTCGAGCGTCACCTCGTCGCCCACGACGAGGGCCGTCGCGGCGGGCAGGAGGGCCAGGCGCACCGGCGAGGACTCGACCGCGGCGCGCGGCGCCGGCCCCTCACCCCGGGCCGCCGCCAACATCGGTCGCCAGGCATCGGCGCGCGCGGCCGCGGCACGCGGCCCGGGCGGCTCGTCCTCTTCCGCGTCTTCCTCCTCTTCGTCGCCGAAGACGTCGGAGGGCGCGCCCGACGGCGCCAGCTCGAGGCCCGACGCGGCTCCTTCCGTTCCCTCCGCGCCCTCCTGGATGCCCTCCGGCAGCGACTGGATGCGCTGGCGGATCATCTCGCGAATGCGCTCCTGCTCCTCGGCGTCCTCCTCGTCCTCGAACGGGCCCGGGACCTCGGACTCGACCCGCGGGCTACCGCCGCTGAAGGAGAGGTCCTGCTCCGTGCCCACCCAGATCGGCAGGAGGTCTTCCTCGGTGATGTCGGCCGAGCGGATGATGTGCGGGGTGAGCGTCAGCACCAAGTCGGTGCGCCGCTTCTCCGTCGACTTCTTCGAGAACAACCTGCCCAGCACCGGGATATCCGAGAGGCCGGGGAAGCCGACGTCGCCCATAGTGTTGTCATCACGAATCAGGCCGGCCAGGAAGTTGGTCTCGCCGTCCTTCAAACGGATCGTCGACTGGATGTTGCGCGTCGCGATGATCGGCTGCTGCTGGCCGCCGCTGCCCTCGACGAAGCCCGACAGGCTGGCAACTTCGACTTCGAGGTCGAGCGTCACTTCCCGGTTGTGGTGCAGGCGGGGCTCGATCCGCAGGCGGATGCCGACATCCTGGTACTGGAACGAGGTGATCGGCACGATGTTGCCGCCCACGGTCTGCGCGGTGTTGAACGTGGTCACCGGGATCGGCACCCGGTCACCGATGGTGAGCGAGGCTTCCTCGCCGTCGGAGATGCGCACCTGCGGGTTGGCGAGGAGCTGCGCCTCGGTGCTCGACTTCACGAAGTCGTAGATGAAGGACGGCAGGGAGAGGATCCAGTCGCTCTGGTCGAGGAACTCGAGGTCCGCGACGCGCAGTGCCGGATCCTGGTCGAGCGACTGGGTCGCCTGATACGAGGACAGGCTGACGCCCAGCTCGCGGATGCGGTTGGTGTCGATCTGCAGTAGCTCTACGTCGATCACCACCTCGCCCCGCGCCTTGTCGTTGCTCTGGATGATGCGCTCTGCCACCTGGACGGTGTCGGCAGTGTCCTTGAGCACGATGGCGTTCAACTGGTCGTTGGAGGCGATGTTCTTGGCACCGACGAGGCTGCGCAAGAGCGTCATCATGTCCTTCACTTCCGCGTTCGAGAGATAGAAGGTCTGGATGACCAGGTCCTCGTACTTGCGCCGGTTCTGCTGGTTGTCCTCGACGACGATGATCGTGTCGGGGGAGAGCACCTTGTAGAAGTGCCCCGCCGTCTGCATGACGATCTCCAGGGCCTCCTGCGCCGTGACGTCCTCGAGCTCGATCGCCATCTGCGTCGGCCGCAGCTTCGGATCGAGCTGGATGTTGATGCCGAAGGCCTTGCCGAGGGCCTCGTAGATGTCGAAGACGTTCACGCGGTTGGGGAACGACAGCGAGATCGGCGCCGCGGAGCGCGGGTTGAGCTGGGGTGGCTGCGGCCGTTCGCGCCGTACCCTGTCCTTGATGTCCTCCAGCGTGGTCGGGCCCTGGCTGCCGCCGCGCGCCTCGGCCAACTCTTCGGTCGCCTTGCGCAGCTCCACCAGGGCGAACTGGTTGGCGGGATCGAGTTGGACGGCCTGTTGATACTCCCGCACCGCCGCCTCCAGAGCGCCGAGCTCGTGCAGATCCTGCGCCCGGTCGACGTGCTGCTGGGAGGCGCGCAGCTTGGCGCGCAGCAGACCAGCCTTGTACGCGATGTTGCCGGGGTACTGGTCGGCGAGCTCGAGGTAGCGCAGCACGGCCTCGTCCCAGTTGCCGCGCTGCTCGGCGATCTGCGCGGCGCGGAAGCCGCCGTAGCCGACGCAGCCGGCGAGTCCGGTGACGGCCGCGAGCGACAGCAGTCTTCTCGTCCACTTGCCCATGAGCACCTCGCGCCTTAGCCGCCCGCCGGAAGCCGCTGACTCGGCTCCGCGGGGAACCCTACGAAGCCGAGATCGACGGACTCGAAGCCGATCCCCTGCACGATGAACTGATTCTTCAGGACGTCGCCGACCTTGGCGTTGATGATCTCCTCGGCGTCCAAGAATACGGCAATCCGATCGCCCGGCGGCCCGAAGCTGCCCAGGTACTGGACTTCGATCTCGGGCGCCCGCGGCTGCGACGGTCGGGCCTGGCCACGGCGGCCGCGCGCCTCCCCGTCGGCGCCCCCTCCCGCACCCGCGGCCCGGCGCGCCGCTGCCTTCGTTTGTGCGGCCGTCGGCTCGGACGGCGGTGGCGCGGGCCGCGGGCCGTAGCGGAACGGATCGCGACCGGGAGCGTAGACGGCCCGTTCGGCGGTGAGCCGCGCCAGGTGGAGCTCCGGGACCTCGATCGCCTCCGTGGCGTCCGCCCCGCGCCGTGCCCTCGCCGCTCCCCTCCCGCCGCCTCCGCCCTCGGAGCCAGCGAGCTGGCGGAGCACGACGACCGCCAGCAGCGCCAGCAGCAGCGCGAGAATCGTCTTCTGTCGCCTCTGGGGACTCACGGCTGCGTCTCCTCGCTGGCCTCGTCCCCCTCCCCGTCGGCGGCGGCGCGCTCGACGGCCAAGCGCTGCGGGTCGACGCCCTGGCGCACGAACAACGTCGCGAGCCGCAGCGAGATCTTGAGCTGCTCGCTTTGGCCCCCCCTCCCCGCGAGGCCGACTTCCTGCAGCGTGAGAAAGCTCTCTGAGAGCTCGAGGAAGTTCACGAACCGGCGCAACTGCTCGTAGGTACCACTCACACCGAACACGATGGCCCGTTGGACGAGACCAAACTCGGCGATCGGCTCGTGCGGATACTGAAAGGCGGTGGGCCGCAGGCCGGCGCGCTGCGCCAGCTCCTGCACCTCAGCCAGGGTCTTGGTCAGTCGCTCGCCCTCGGTGCCCAAACGCTCGCCGTAGAACGCGGTCAACTGGTCACGGTTCGTGTGCGCCCGTGCCGTCAGCTCCTCGGTCTCACGCCGCTGGCTGACGAGCTGGGCGAGCTCTTGGCGGCGCGCCTCCAGAGCACGCTCGGCGCGCTGACCCTCTCCCGCCAGCAGCAACCGGTAGCCCGCGAGCGCCGCGAGGTTCAGCGCGCAGAACAGGGCGGCGGGGAGCCACAGCCGGGTCTCGCGACGCCATCGTCGGGCGTGCATCACGATGCGGATCCCTGCGCCAGGGCGGCCGTCTTCTCGAGGTCGGGATCGACCTCGATCGAGGCCGGCGCGAGCTCGGCGCCCGGCTCGGCCGGCAGGGCGGGCTCGACCCCCCCAGCGGCCGCCGTCGCCAGGCTCTCGGTACTCCGTACCGCGCCCGGCAGGTAGGTCACCGTCAGGTTGAACTCCACCTCCTCGTCGCCACGGGTCTCGCGCGACAGCGACGGCTGGGCGAAGGCCTGGTGCCCGAAGAGGGCATCGACGAAAGCGTAGACGTCCTCCCCACTCTCCGCCGCGCCGTTCATGGCCAATCCGACGCTCTCGCCGTAAGTGGCCTGCAGCCGGCGACGCGAGGTCTCGGCCTGGGCGACGCTCGGCTGCAGCCGCGAGAGACGCACGCCGCGCGGCAGCACGTCGGCGAGCTGGTCGAAGAGCTCGCTCCAAGAGAACGTGCGCTCGGCGATCTTGTAGTCGAGGAAACGGACCTGTTCGCTCTGCCACTCGAGATCGATCCCGGAGAGCGCCTCCTGCTGCTCGGTCAGCGCGGCACGCTCGCGCTCGGCGTCGGCGGCGATCTGCGTCAGCTCCTCGTGGCGGCGGCCAGCGCCGGTGACGTACCGCCAGTAGAGGAGCGCGTTGGCGACCAAGGAGGCGCCGCCCGCCAGCCACAGGAGCAGCGCCAAGCGCTGCACCGGCCGCCGGTTGATGAAGGGGCGGCTCGCAAGGTTGGGGAGCGCGCTCACGCCGCCTCCTGGATCGCCGCCCCGAGCAGCGGCGCCACGCGGTCGAGGGCGGCCTCGGGCAGCGTGCCGCGCAGCGGCAGCTGCTCGCGGCGCAGCAGGACCACCGGCCGGTCGAAGGCGAGCCCCAAGCTCTCCGTCCAGGCTGGCACCGCTTTCTCCGGGCAGAGCAGCAGCACGCGCGCCACCTCGTTTTCCGGCAACCGCTCGCCGAGGAACGTGTGGGTGAGCTTCAAGTCGCGCACCACGAGCCGCTCGCCCCCGCTCGACCCCGCGAGCGCGCGATAGCGGTGGAGCACGGGGTCGCCGGCCTGGAGGAAGGTCAAGGCGTAGCCCTCCTCGCCGGCGATCAGCAGACCGGTCAGCTCGGGGCCGCCCGTCACCTCGTAGGCCGCCGCCGCGGCAGCCAGGCTCGCAGGCACGACCTGCCCCAGCCGCACCCCCTGCGCGGCGAAGAGGGCCTCGAGCTGGGCGAGCAAGGCCTCGATCCCGAAGCAGAGCATGGCGCGCCGTGGCTCTTCCTGGCCCGCCAACGCCGGCACCTCGACGGCGGCCAAGCGTAGATCCTCGATGCGGAAGGGCACCAGGCGCTTGAGCTTCCAGCGCAGCAGCTCGTCCAGCGCGGTGGAGCTGCGCGGCAGCTCGCCCACCTCGACGAAAGCGACTCGGAGCCAGGCGTCGGGCAGCACCAGCGAAGCCTCGCTCACCCGAGCGCCGGCCTCGCGCACGAGCTCGGCCAGCGGCTCCCTGAGCGCCGCCGGGTCGTGAAGCGGGCCGCCCAACGGTCCCGGCGCGAAGAGCCCCTCGGGCAGGGCGATCCGACCGTAGGCCTCGAGCTCGAAGCCGCCGGCGGCGCGCGCGAAGCGGCCGTAGGCGAGCGCCTCCGCCCCCAAGCCGAAGACGTGGGGCGGCACGGGCGGCGGCTCGAGGCCGAGCCAGCGCCTACTCGACGAAGGTGACCTTGTTGATCTCACGCAGTGTCGTCACTCCCTCGAACGCCTTCTCCAGCGCCGACTCGCGTAGGAAGCGCATGCCCTCCTCGTGTGCTACCCGTTTGATCTCCGAGGCCGGCCGCCGCTCGAGGATGATCTCGCGAATGCGATCGGAGAGGTCGAGCAGCTCCGAGATCGCGGTGCGGCCGAGAAAGCCCGTGCCGCTGCAGTCGAGACACCCCGACCCCTCGTAGAAGGTCCGCTCGACGTAGAGCGACGGCTCGAGACCGCTCTCCTCCAAGAGCTGCGGCGAAGCCCGGATGGCCCGCTTGCAGTGCGGGCAGATGCGGCGCACGAGGCGCTGCGCGAGCACGCAGTTCAAGGCCGAGACGAAGTTGTAGAGGTCGACCTTCATGTTGAGGAACCGACCCAGCACGTCGACCACGTTGTTGGCGTGGACCGTGGTGAACACCAGGTGGCCGGTCAGCGCCGACTGGACGGCGATCTGGGCCGTGTCCTCGTCGCGGATCTCGCCCACCATGATCTTGTCCGGGTCGTGGCGCAGGATCGAGCGCA
>CAYXXN010000005.1:0-37013 GCA_964469055.1 uncultured Thermoanaerobaculia bacterium | reverse complement strand
GCCGAGCCGGCGACGAGTACCAAGGGCGGCCGTGGCGGGGCCGGCGCGCGCTCGAGGCCCACCAAGTCGGTCGGCGCGGGGACGACGCTCACGTAGCGAAAACCTCGCGCCGTGAGCCGCGTGGCCTGGTCGTCATCGGCGACGATCACCGCCGCGAGGGCCGGCAGGCTCGCGGGTCCGGGGAGCGGCTCGTCGCCAACGCCCGTGGTCAGCGTGCACACCAACGGTCGGCTCGCCTTCTCGAAGAGACGCGTCCACTCCAACCGATCGGCGAAAAGGTGGTGCAGCTCGACGTCGGCCTCGAACTGGGTCAACCACCGTCTCGTCCGCAGGGCGTGCAAGCTCGATGGAACGCGGCCGTGGAGTGGGCGGCCGAAACCGTGGAACTGATCGGGTCCAGGAAACAGCTCGCGTAGGAAGATGGCTTCCTGCAGCACCGCGTCGCGACCCGGGTCCGGCGGCGGCACGCCGGGGAAGTGGTGTGCGACCCTCACGTGGTCTTTGTCTTTCTCCTCACCCAGCGCCGCGCGAGGCTGCCCAGCGCGGGCTCGCCCAGGCGGTCTTCGAGCAGGCCCTCGATCGCCGCGTCGGCCAGCACGCGGCTGGCGAGGATGCGACGGCGTTGACGGAGGGCGCGCGGCAGCCGGGCCAGCCAGCGCAGGTACCCGGCGAGACTGGCCAAGGGCCGCCGATAGGCGACGGCGAAATAGATCTGTCCCCACGTGATCTGTTTCCAGTGCCGCAGGAGGAGCCGGAGCGGCAGGCACTTGACGAGGAGGAGAAGCCGGTTGCAGGTGACGAGCCGCACGTGCGCGGCGCGCGCCAGAGCGCTGCCGCCGCCTTCGTGGCGCACGCGCGCCGACGGTTCATACACGCAGCGGTAGCCGAGCAGCCGCGCGCGCAGGCCGAGATCGACGTCCTCGAGGTAGGAGCCGAAGGCCTCGTCGAACCCGCCGACGGCGGCGAGAGTGCTGCGCCGGTAGAGGGCGGCCCCGGCGCAGGCCGACAGCACCTCCTCGCGCCGCTCGTAGCGCGTCGTCGGCTCGCCGTGACCCCGCTTGATCGCCGAGCCGTACCAGGAGAACGTGTCGCCGGCGTCGTCGAGGAGATCGGGGTCGCTCATCGAGAGCATCCGGGAGGCGACCGCTGCCGTCTCCTCTCCGCTCTCGTCGAGGCAGGCGACGAGTCTCGCCAGCCAGTCGGGCTCGGGCAGGGTGTCCGGATTGAGCAGCGCCACGTAAGGAGTTTCCGCCGCTCGCCAGCCGGCGTTGGCGGCGGCGGCGAAGCCGCGGTTGGCGGGCAACCGCAAGACGAAGGGCTCGCTCGGCGCGGCGGCGGCCACTGCTGCGGAGTCGTCCTCCGAGGCGCTGTCGACAACCAGCACCCGGAAATGGTGCAAGGTCTGCCGCTCGAGAGCCGCCAGGCAGCCGGCCAGCCAGCGCGCGGAGTTCCAGGTAGGGACGACGACGGTGACGCGCCCGCCGGTCGCCGCCGGCGCCGGGCTCATGCGCCGTTCCAGCCGCCGAAGCGTCCGGCGAGGCCGTCGCGCAGGGCGACGACGCGGGCGCGTGCACTGGCTGGTCGGCCGACGGCGAGGGCGCGGCCGGCACCCGCCAGGCCGAGCAGCACCCAGCGGAAGCGCTGCCGCCGTGCGGCCGCCAGCGGGTGCTCGCGCAGGTAGAGGAAGCGGTTGCGCAGGCTGTAGTAGGCGTCGAGCGCCAACCGCTCCGGCTGCCGGCCGTTGCGATCGTGCCAGGCGCGCGTCGTCGGCAGGACGGCGCAGCCCCACCCCAGGTCGCGCAGGCGGCGGCAGAGGTCGGCCATCTCGCCGGCGAAGAAGTAGCGCTCGTCGAGCCAGGCGACGGCGCGCGCCGCCTCCAGGCGCAGCACGGCCGCGGTGCCCGGCACGTAGTCGACCGGATACGGCGCGTCGCGCGTCAGCCAGCTCGCCGGCAAGTCAGCGGGCCGCAAGTTGGTGCGCGCATGGCGAGCGATGTCGCGGCCGCCCGCCGCCTGCACGCGCGCCCGGTCGTCGCGGTCGGTGATCACCGGGCCGACGACGGCCAGATCAGGCCGGGCGTCGAGCAAGGCGACCAGCCGCCGGCCGTCTCCCTCTTCGAGGCCGGCATCGTTGTTCAGCAGGAGTGCGTAAGTCGCCGTCGTCTGGCGGAGGGCCAGGTTGTTGCCGCCGCCGAAGCCCAAGTTGGCCCCCGCCTCGAGCACTCGGACATCGGCAAACTCCGCGACCAGCGCCGCCGCCTCACTGTTGCCCGAGCCGTTGTCCACCACCCAGATCTCGAGCGCCGGATCGCGCCAGGCGCGCAACCCCGCGACGCACTCCCGGGTGGCCGCCAGGCGGTTCCAGTTGAGGATGACGGCGGCGAGGGAGGCCATGCCCGTGCAGTTTTACCACGGGGCCCGGCGGGGGGCCGCACCCCGGGCGGCCTGGGCCAAGCGCTACGAGGCGCCGCGGCCGGTGAGCACGACGGGCACGGTCTTCAGCAGGATCTTGAGATCGAGCAGCGGCGACCAGCGGTCGATGTACTCGAGGTCGAGCTCCATCCAGCGGTCGAAGTCGACGTCGTTGCGACCGCTGATCTGCCACAGGCAGGTGAGACCGGGGCGCATCGAGAGGCGGCGGCGCTGCCAGCGCTGGTACTGGGCGACTTCCTCGGGGATGGGGGGCCGCGGGCCGACCAGGCTCATCGAGCCGGAGAGGACGTTCCAGAGCTGCGGCAGCTCGTCCAAGCTGAAACGGCGCAGCAAGCGGCCGAACGGCGTCACTCGCGGGTCGCGGCGGGCCTTGAAGACCGGCCCCGACATCTCGTTCAGGTGCTCTAGGGCAGCCCGCCGGTGCTCGGCGTCCTCGACCATGGTGCGGAATTTGTAGAGCGTGAAGCGCCGGCCGTTCAGTCCGCACCGAATCTGGCGGAAGAGCACGTCGCCTCTCGAGGTCACCTTGATGGCCAGGGCGATCAAGCCCATCGCGGGCAAGGCGAGGAGCAGGAGCAGCAGGCTCACCGCGAGGTCCGTCGAGCGCTTGAGCGCCAGCAGGAAGGGGCTCGAGGGGGTGCTCGAGAAGGTGAGCAGCGGCCGGCCCTCGAAGTCGCCGATTCGCACCCGGGCCCGGGCGTGCGGGAAGAGGTCGAGCGCCAGGCGCACCACGACTCCCTGCTCCTCGAGGCGCAAGATCAGGTCCTCGAGCCGCTCGAGGTCGGTGCCCTCGACGGCGAAGATCACCTCGTCCACGACCTCGCGGGCCACCAGCTCCGGCAGGTCGTCGAGTCGGCCGAGCGGGGAGCGGCCGGCGATGGGGCGCTGCGAGGCTGCATCGTCCTCGCCCACCACGCCGACCAGGTGGTAGCCCCAGTAGGGATGCTGCTCGATGGCCTCGAGGATCGAGCCGGCCATGGGTCCCGTGCCGGCGATCACGATGTTCCGGTAGTTGTAGCCGCGCGAGCGCACGTAGCGCGACAACAGGCGCACGCCGGTCCGCTGGCCGAGCACCAGCAGCGCCGCGAGCGTGGTGAAGAAGAAGAGCCACAGTCGCGACAGCTTGTCGCGACCCAGCAGGGCCTCGTCCAGTCGCAGCGCGTAGACGAAGAGCACGAAGAGAACCGTCGCGAAGGCGGCGACGCGCAGCACCGACCAGGCCTCCTCGACGAGGGTGATCGTGCGGTGCGACCGGTAGGCCCCGGCCCGCGACAGCAGCAGGCCCCAGAGGATCAGGGCGAGCGGCAGCAGCGGCAGGTACTGCCGCAGGGGATAGAGATCCTGCGGGCGCACGCCCAGCCAGGGCACGAGGGTGTCGCGGAGCCAGTAGGCGAGGAGGAAGGCCGCCGCCACGGCCGCCAGATCGGCGGCGAGCAGGACCCTGGCGACGAGGCGAGCGCGCTCCTTGAGCATCGGGTGGCGGCGAGTCCGCCTATTCTAGTCCTGCCGGCGGCGGCCGTCGGCGAGGCCGGCGAGGAGCGCCGCGTAGGCGTTGGCCACCGCTTCCCAGGAGAAGCGCTCCGCGGCTCGCGCCGCCGCCAGCCGCCGCCCCTCGGCCGCCGCCTCGGGCGCCGCCAGCAGGCCCTGGAGCGCGGCGGCCAAGCTGGCAGGCTCCTGGGCGCGGAAATAGCGGGCCGCCTCGCCCGCCGTCTCGCGGTTCTCGGGCGTGTCATTGACGACCACGCAGTTGCCGTAGCCCATCGCTTCCACCAGGGCCGGATGGGTGCCACCCACTTCGGTGGCCTGGACGAAGGCGAAGGCGTGGGAGAGGAGCTCGCGGTAGCCCTCGCCGTAGATGGCGCCCGGAAAGCGGACGCGTGGATCGGGCGTAGGGCGGAAGGAGCGGATGAAGCGAGCGGCGTAGGGCGCGTCGCCGACCATCACTAGCGGCAGGTCGCCGGAGACGCCGCCGTAGGCCTCGACGACGCGGTGGGGGTTGTTCTCAGGCTCGAAACGGCTCACGTACAGGAAGTAGCCGCGCGGCTCGAGGCCCAGGCGCTCCAGCGTCGGCCCCGGAGGCAAGGGGCGCGGGTCGACGCCGTAGCGGATCACCGTGGATTCGGCGCCGTAAAGATTCAGGTAATGGGTTCGGATGGCGTCGGCGTCGGTGACCAGGGCCGTCGGCAGGCGCGTCGCCAGGCGCTCGGCGAGGGCGTACGCGAATCGCCCCGGCCAGCCCCACTTGGCGCGATGCTTCTCGACACCGTCGACGTTGAGTGCCACCGGCGTACCGGTGACCCGCAAGAGGGGCGCGAAGACGGCGTTGACTCCATTGACGAGGAGGACGGCGTCGTAGCGGCGCCCCCAGGCGTGCAGGACCGACAGCAGCGTGTGAACGGGGGTGTCGAGGTACTTGGTGCGCAACGTGGGCAGCACCACGAGGTGCGCTCCCCGATGCTCCCGGAGTCGCCGCGGCGTGTGGTGGCTGCGGCAGTAGACCGTCACCTCGAAGCCGCGCTCGACGAGGCGCGGCGCCAGCTCCTCCATCAAGGTCTCGAAGCCGCCGTAGCTCGCCGGGATGCCGCGGCTGCCGAGCAAGCCGATCCGCCGCCGCCTCACAACGGCGCTCCCTGGCGCCAGAACCAGCGGTCGACCTGCCAGCGGGGGACCGTGCGCCGCCCCTGGATGGCGCGCCGGCGCGCGACGATGTGGTGGCGGTTCTCCCACAGCCAGCGGTAGGCGGCGAGCGAAGAGCGCTCGAACAGCATCACGTAAGCAAGGGCGCCCAGGTCGCGGGTCGCGGCCCACGGCAGGGTGAGCAAGAGGTTCGGCGGCGTCTGGTGGTAGGCGCGCAGCAGGTAACGGTTCTTCAGCGAGTGCCGGTTGACCTCCGGCGGCATCGCCCGGCGGCGCCGCGGCAGGCTCGTCCGGCGGTGCACGGCGCGCGCCGCCGGCTCGTAGAGGATCTCCCAACCGCGCTCGCGCAGGCGGAAAGCGAGCTCCGCGTCCTCGCGGAAGGAATGGAACTCCTCGAGCAAGACTTCGCCGTCGACGGCGACGTCGTCGAGCGCCACGCGCCGGAAGAGCGCCGCGGCGCCGGTCGCGCCGAAGACGCGCTCCGGACGGCTCCATTGGCCACGATCCGGCTCCTCGGAACCGCGGTCGAGGTGTCGCCAGGTGAGGGTGAGATGCATGCCGCACGCGTCGAGCCGCGCCGGCTCTTCGGGGCGCAGCAGCCGGCCGGTGAGGGCACCGACGCGCGGCTCCGGGGCGGCGTCGAGGCGCGCGAACAGCCGGTCGACGAAATCGGCCGCCGGCTCGGCGTCGGGGTTGAGGGCCAGCACCCAGGGCGCGTCGCTGGCGGCAAGGGCGCGGTTCACACCGGCGGCGTAGCCGAGGTTCTCTGGCAGCGCCTCCACGCGGCAGGGCAGGTCCGGCGGCGCCAGGCGCCGGGCCAGCTCGGCGCTGCCGTCCAGGCTGTTGTTGTCTACCAGGATCAGGTCCAGCGGTCGGTGAGTGAGACGGCCGACGGCGGCGAGGCAGGACGGCAAGTCCGCCGCTGAGTCGCGGGTGACGATCGCCACGGCCACCCGCCGCGCCTCGCTCATGCGGGGGGCGGCGAGAGGACGGCCTCGCGGTAGGGGGGCACCACCCGCGCCGGCGCGTCGAGGGCGACCAGCCGGCCGTGCTCGAGCCAGGCGACGCGGTCGCAGTGCGTCTCGAGACGCTCCAGCTCGTGCGACACCAGAAGGATCGTCGTGCCCTGCCGCTTGAAGCTTTCGAGCCGCCGCAGGCACTTCTCCTGGAAGCCGGTGTCGCCTACCGCCAGGATCTCGTCGAGGATCAAGAGGTCGGGCCGGAACTGGGTGGCGACGGCGAAGCCGAGCCGGGCGAGCATGCCGCTCGAGTAGTTGCGCACCGGCAGATCGATGAATTCGGCGAGCTCCGCGAAGTCGACGATCTCGTCGAAGTGCCGCGCGACGAGCGTCCTGGGGTAGCCGAGGAGCGTGGCGTTCAAGAAGACGTTCTCCCGCCCCGTCAGGTCGAAATGGAACCCGGCGCCGAGCTCGAGCAGGGCGGCCGTACGACCGCGGACGACCACCCGTCCGGTGGTCGGGCGCAGCACCCGCGAGACGACCTTCAAGAGCGTGCTCTTGCCGGCGCCGTTGCGGCCCAGGACGCCGAAGCTCTCGCCGGCCGCGACGGTGAGCGCCACGTCGTCGAGCGCCCAGAGCTGGCGGTGACCGATGCGCCCCGAGAGGCGCCGCAGAACGTACTCCTTGAAGCTCCTGATGCGCTCGTTGGGGATCTCGAAGCGGACGCCGATCCCGCTGAGCTCGATGGCCGGTCGCCCGTCAACCGCGGCCAAAGGCGTCCCTCCAGTGGGTGAAGATCCACCAGCCGGCGAGCAGGGTGCCGACGGCGACCAGGGTGGCCGTCGCCCAGACGCCGGGCGGCGCGGGCAGACCGACGTAGACCGGATCGCGGACCAAGCGGCAGAAGAGCATCAGGGGGTTGGCCGCGAAGAGGGGACGCAGCGACTCCGGCACGATCTCGAGCGGATAGATGATCGGCGTGGCGTAGAACCAGGCGGTGAGCAGGACCTGGTAGGTCAAGCGCACGTCGTGGAAGAAGGCCCCCAGGGTGGCGACGATCAGGCCGACCCCGAGCGCGAAGGCGGCCGCCAGGAGCATGCCCAGCGGCACCGTCACCAAGGCGGCCGAGAACGGCCGGCCGAAGAAGAGCATGATGCCGACGAGGGGAAGGTGGGCGATCGCCCAGTTGGTCAGATAGGCGACGATGGCTGCCAGGGCGAAGGCGCTCCTGGGAACGTAGATGCGCTGGGCGAGGCTCTGGCTGGCGATGATCTCTTCGACGATCTGCAGCGTCGAGCGGCTGAAGAAGTCGAACAGGATCAAGCCGGCCAGCAGGTAGACGGGGAAGTCCGCGAGCGGCTGGAAGACGGTCGAGAAGACGACCGTCAAGATCACCATCAGCATGAGCGGCTCGAGCAGCGTCCACAAGACGCCGAGCGCCGAGCGCTTGTAGCGCAGCTTCAGGTTGCGGCCGCTCCACTGCCCGACGAGGTCGCGATAGCGGTAGAGCTCCCGCCACTCCTCCAGGAAAGGGTGGGGCCGCGCGGCCGAGTCGTAGACCGGCGCGAGGTCGTCGGGAGGCGGCTGCGAGGTGGCGAGGCGAGGCTCGGCGGCCATCAGCGAGGGACGGTCGTCGGAGAGGATGGAATGCCGGAGGACGGCACGGCGGAGAGCGCACGCAGTGTAGCACGCAGCGTGCCGGAGCCGGCGGTTCGCGCTGCTACGATGGCGGCGTGATCGAAGGCACCTTGGGCGCCGTCCTCGCCGGCGGTCGCAGCCGCAGGTTGGGGCGGGACAAGGCACTGATTTCGAGTAGAGGGAGGACGCTCGTCGGCCGTGCCGTCGACCTCCTCGAGGGGCTGTTCGCGCGGGTGGTGCTGGTCGCTCCTGGACGGCCCGAGTACGCGGCCCTGGAGGTGGAGCGGGTGGCGGATCGCTGGCCCGACGCGGGGCCGCTCGCCGGGATCGAGGCCGCTCTGTTCGCCGCGGCCAGCAGCCCCGTCTTCGTCCTTGCCTGCGACCTGCCGATGGTCGATGCCGAGTTGGTGATGAGCCTCGCGGCGGTACGGCCTGACTTCGGCGCCGACGGCCCGGCGGCGCGGCTGGCCCAGGCGGACGGCGTGTTGCAGCCGCTGTGCGGCCTCTACGGGGCGGCGTGCGGGCCCGTCTTCACGCGAGCGCTGGAGCGCGGCGTACGCCCGATGCACGAAGCTCTACTTGAAATCTTTTTTCTGGAGCGGGTCGAGGTGGCGGCGGAACGGCTGCTGAACGTCAACGTCGAGGCGGACGTCACTCGCCTGCGAGAGCTGGAGGCGGCGTGGGCGCACTGACGACGCGCATCAACCGGCAGATCGGGCCGTTCCGCGAGATGGCGCGGGTGGCGTGGGAGAACCGGGACCGTCTCCCGTACGCCTGGCGCATCCTGAATCACGGCGTCTGCGACGGCTGCGCCCTGGGCACAGCCGGGATGAAGGACTGGACCATCGACGGCGTCCACCTCTGCTGGGTGCGATTGAACCTGCTGCGCTTGAACACGGCCGGCGCCTTCGACCCAGCGCTCCTGGCCGACGCCGGGCCGCTCGCCGAGCGCTCGGAGCGCGAGCTGCGCTCCCTCGGGCGGCTGCCGGCGCCGATGGTCCGCCGGCGTGGCGAGCCGGGGTTCCGGCCGCTCGTCTGGGAGGAGGCCTTGGGGCTGGTCGCCCACCGGCTGCGCGGCATCGACCCCCGCCGGCTCGCCTTCTACCTGGTGTCCCGCGGCACCCTGAACGAGACCTACTACGCGGCGCAGAAGGCGGCCCGCTACCTCGGCACCAACCACGTCGACAACTCGGCCCGGGTCTGTCACGCGCCGAGCACGGTGGCCTTGAAGCAGACGACGGGCTTCGCCGCCACCACCTGCTCCTATCGCGACCTGCTGGCCACCGACCTCGCGATCTTCTTCGGCAGCGACGTCGCCAACAACCAGCCGGTGATGATGAAGTACCTGCACCTGGCCAAGAAACGAGGCGCCAAGGTCGCGGTCGTCAACCCCTTCCGCGAGCCGGGTCTGGAGCGCTACTGGGTGCCGTCGAGCGTCGATTCGGTGCTCCTCGGCACCCGCGTCGCCGACGCCTTCTACACCGTCAAGGTGGGCGGTGACATCGCCTTCGCGAACGGCGTCCTGAAGGTGCTCGCCGCCGAGGGCTGGCTCGACCGCCGCTTCATCGCCGAGCACACGACGGGCTGGGAGGAGCTGGAGCGGACCCTCGCCGGCCAGAGCTTCGCGGAGCTGGAGCGCGCCGCGGGGAGCGAGCGCGCCGCGATGCACGACTTTGCCCGGCGCTACGCCGAGGCGCGCTCCGCCGTCCTGGTGTGGTCCATGGGTCTGACGATGCACGCCTTCGGGGTCCAGAACGTGCAGGCGGTCGTCAATCTGGGCCTGGCCCGCGGCATGGTGGGCCGCGCCGGCTGCGGGCTGATGCCGATCCGCGGGCATTCGGGAGTGCAGGGCGGCGCTGAGATGGGCTGCGTGCCGAACGCCCTGCCCGGCGGCGTGGCCCTGGACGCCGAGAGCGCCGCCCGGTTCTCGGAGCTGTGGGGCTTCGAGGTTCCCGCCTGGCGAGGCAACTTCGTCGCCGAGACCGTCGATCGCGCCCACGCCGGCGAGCTCGACGCCCTCTACTGCGTCGGCAGCAATCTCTTCGGCATCCTCCCCGACAGCGCCTACGTGCGCCAGGCCCTGGGGCGGATCCCGCTGCGCGTCCACCACGACATCGTCGCCAACCCGCAGATGTTCGTCGAGCCGGCCGACACCGTCCTGCTGCTGCCGGCGACGACGCGTTACGAAGTGGCCGGCGGCGGCACCGAGACCTCGACTGAGCGGCGTGTGATCTTCAGCCCCGAGGTGGCGGGCCCGCGGGTCGCCGAGGCGCGCGATGAGTGGCGGGTGCTGCTCGACCTCGCGGCGCGGGTGCGGCCCGAGCGGGCCGAGCGCCTCGGCTGCGAGACGACGGCGGCGATCCGCGCCGAGATAGCCCGCCTGGTTCCGGCCTACGACGGCATCCAGCTCCTCACGCGCGAGGGCGACCAGTTCCAGTGGGGCGGGCCGATGCTGGGCGAGGGGGGACGCTTCGCGACCTCCGATGGGCGAGCCCGCTTCACGCCGCTGGCACCGCCGGAGGGCGGGGCGCCGGAGGGCCGACTGCGGCTCACGACCCGCCGCGGCAAGCAGTTCAACAGCATGGTCTTCGGCCCCGTCGACACGCCGCTCGGCAGCCGGCGCGACGAGGTCGTGCTGTCGCCGGAAGATCTCCGCCGCTTGCGCCTGGCGCCGGGCGACCGCGTCACGGTGCGCTCCGCCACCGGTACCCTCGAGGCGCGGGTCGTCGCCGGCGACCTCCAGCCCGGTACCTTGATGATGTACTGGCCCGAGGCCAACGTCCTCGTGGCGCGCGGCGTCGTCGATCCACAGTGCGGCATTCCCGCCTACCGCGACACGCTCGTGGAAGTGGTGCCGGCCGTCGGAGCGCCGGCGTGAGCGACGCGCCGCTGCCGCCGGGGGCCGCCGCCGGCGTCGAGGTGCTCGTCCTCACCGGAGAGGTCGGCGCGCGCCGCCGTGACGACCTGGTGGTCGAGGAACCGCTCGAGATCCGTGTGATCGACGAGCGGGACGGCCGCCGCCGGCGCTCGCCGCTGGCGGTGACCATGCGTACGCCCGGCCACGACCTCGAGCTGGCCCTGGGCTTCCTGGTGAGCGAGGGGGTGATCCGCGAGCGCGCCGACGTGCTGGCCGTGGAGCACTGCCGGGGAGAGCCGACCCCGAACGTCGTCGAGGTCACCCTGGCGCCGCAGGTAGAGATCGACGTCGAAGCCCTGCGGCGCAACGTCTACACCACTTCGTCGTGCGGCATCTGCGGCCGGGCCGCCCTCGACCGCGTGCGCATCGCCTGCCCGCGCCGGCCGCGGGGCGTGGTACGGCTCGAGCCGGCGGTGCTGCGCTCGCTCCCCGCCACCCTGGCCGCCGCGCAGTCGGTCTTCGCCCGCACCGGCGGGCTGCACGCGGCGGCCCTCTTCGACGCCGCGGGCCGACTGCTCCTGGTGCGTGAGGACGTGGGGCGTCACAACGCCTTCGACAAGGTGCTGGGGGCCCTGCTCCAGTCGGGCGAGCTGCCCGCCGACGACCGGCTCGTGCTGCTCTCCGGCCGGGCGAGCTACGAGCTGGTGCAAAAAGCGGTGCTCGGGGGGATCCCGGTCGTGGCCGCGGTGGGCGCCGCCAGCAGCTTGGCCGTGGAGCTGGCGGCCGAGTACGGCATCACCCTGGTCGGCTTCCTGCGCGGCGAGCGGTTCAACGTCTACAGCGGCGCCGAGCGGCTCGCCGCGGTCGAGGCGGCACGATGAGTGACTCTTGGCCGCTTCTGCGCGTTGATACGATGGAAGGGCTCGTCGCAGACGACCCAACGGATCGGAGGAGGAGAACGATGCTGCGCAAGGCCTGTGGATTCCTCGCCCTGTCGTCCCTGTTCCTGGCGCCCCGTGTCGAGGCCAGCCTCACCTTCCGGCAGGTGGTCCGCAACGAGGGCGGCGAGGGCGCCTCGGCCGCGGACATGACCTCGAAGGTGTGGATCGGCGACGAGGCGGCGCGCATCGACATCGAGCGCATGGCCGCCAACCCGATGATGAGCGCCGGCGGCTACCTGCTGCTGCGCGACGACGCGATGTTCTTCGTCGATCCGGCGAAGAAGAGCTACTTCCGCATGGATCCCGAGATGCTGGGCAGCATGGTGGGGGCCCTGGAGCAGACGATGCAGGGCATGGAGCAGGCCGGGGTCAGCATGCGCTTCGAGCCGGGCGCGGTCGAGAAGCAGCTCGAGGAGGACGGGGGTGTGGTGGCCGGGTATCCCACCCGTCATTACCGCTACCGCAGCACCTTCAGCTCGACGATGGAGACGCCGATGGGCTCGGTGATCTCGGAGACGGACGCGCTGGAGGACGTTTGGACGACGACGGCGATCGAGCTGCCGACCGGCTTCAACCCCGAGATGATGGAGTCCTTCTCGGGCTCCGCGTTGGGTGGGAAGATGAAGGAGATCGCCGAGGTCGAGCGCAGCAAGATGACCGGCTTCCCCTTGCGGCGGGTCGTGGTCTCGCGCGCCGAGACCCGGGCGACCGGGATGATGAAGATGGGCGGCTTCGGCAGGGCCAGCGACGCCGGTCCGACCACGATCACCATGGAGGTGAGCGACATCGCCACCGAGGACATTCCCGCCTCGACCTTCGAGATCCCCGCCGACTACGCCGAGGTCGAGATGATGGCTCCTTCAGGCCCGGCGATGCCGGACTTGAACGAGATGGAGAACTAGCGGCGCCCGCCGCGCTCGAGGCATGGCTCCGCGTCGCTGGTTCGCGCCGGGCCTGACCGGCGTCCTGGCCCTCTGGGGACCGGCGGCGTCCTCCCTCGCGCAGGAGGATCCCCTGGGTGCGCTCCTGGCCGAGCGCGTCCTCGGCACGACGAAGAACCCGGTGGCGGCCGACTTCCTCGCCCACGAGGGGGCGACGTGGTTGGCCGAGGAGCGTAGGGCCGACGCCACGGAGCAGTTGAAGCGCGCCCTGCGCAGCCAGACGAACGTCATGGTGGTGACCATGCAGGGCGTGACCGCCGGCATGAACACCGACTCCATGCGCCAGCAGCAGGAGTGGAGTCGGCGGCAGATGAGCACCGGCGGCATGGTGAAGCAGGCCATGGGCATCGGCCCGCCGCCGCCCGAGATCGACGGCGAACAGATGGAGCGCGAGATGAAGCAGGCAATGGCGGACCCCTGGGTGCGCGCCATCGCCGCCGCCGAGGCACTGGCCGGTCTCGGCGACGCGCAGGCGGCGGGCCGCTTCTACGTCAACTGCCTGCAGATGCTGGAGGCCGCCTGGGTGCCCGACGCCTGCCTGCAGGGAATCGTGGATCTCGGGCCGCGCCGCGGTGAGGCGCTGCTCTCGTGGATGCTCGAGAACGCCGACACGGTCTCGCTGACCGCTGGCGGCGCCTTCGGCGAGCCGCCGCCGGAGCGGCCGCGGAACCAGCCGCCGGATCGCGGCATGGTGCAGCTGCGCAACGCCGCCTTGGCGGGGCTCGGCGCGCTCGCCGGCGCCGGTGCCCTCGAGCCGGCGCGCCAGGAGGAAGTGGTGGCGACCCTCCTGCGCTACGCCGCCGGCAAGGAGAACGAGCCCTACTTCCGGGGCGCGGCCGACGGTTTGGGGCGCTCGCGCGATCCCCGCGCCGTCGAGCCGCTGCGCCGCCTGGCCCGCCACCGCGATCCGCCGGAGACCAAGCAGGCGGCGCTGCGCGGGCTGGCGATGGGCTTCGGCGACGAGGCAGCGATCCGCCAGCTGCGCCAGGAGCTCGACGACCGCGACGTCGACGAGCAACTGCGCGCCGCACAGGCGCTCTACGAGATGGGGGACGAGGCGGCCTTCGGCTGGGCGGCCGACGTCATCGCCCAGCGCCGCACGACGGACGCGAAGAAGCCGGACATCCGCGCCCAGGTGGTGCGCGATCTGGTCGAGTTGGGCGGCGAGCGGGCTCAGGGCTCGCTCGCCGAGGCCCTGGGCGCCGGCCCGGGCAACGACTGGGTCGCCGCTTGGAGCGCCGTCGGGCTACTTGAGTTGGGCGACCTGGTTCAGCTGTCGGCGGTCGAAACGGCGCTGGGTAAGGAAGACTGGCAGCTCGACCCGCGAGGTTTCCGCTCCGTGTGGCGCGCGATCAAGCCGTTCCTGAGCGCCGCCGTGACGACCGCGGTGAGCGGGGGCCTCGCGGCGCCGTCTGCGATTCAGCAGGCGAAGCAGGCCGCGCAACTGGTCGGCAACCTGGTCCAAGGCGAGCGCGCCCGCAGCGACCAGAAAGCTGCGCAGCGCGAGAGCCTCACGCGACAGCTGCGCTGTCAGGCGGCAGCGGCGCTAGCGGCGGCGGCGCCCCCGGAGGCGGGCGCGCTGCTCGGCCGGCTGCTCGCCGATCCGGATCCCGCGGTGCGGCTGGCGGCGGCGCACGGGTTCGCCGTGCTCGACCGCTCCGAGGCCCTCGACGGGATCGGGCAGGCGTTCGCCCTCGACTTCGGCGGCGAGGAGGCGGCGGCGCGGGCCGCCGAGGTGCGCGCGACCCTGCTGCGCGCCGCCCTGATCCGTTTCCCCGACGCGCCCGTGACCACCGAGCTCGTGACCCGGGCCGCAGCCGATCCCGATCCGGCCGTGCGCTTCATCGGCCTGGTGGCCCAGCAGCGCCCGGCGGCCTCTTGAGCCGGCGCAGCGTCTTTCGCGGCCGGCTGCTCGACGTCACCGTGGAGCGGGCGCGCCTGCCCAACGGTGTGGAGGCCGACTTCGAGATCGTGCGCCATCGCGGGGCAGCCGCTATCGTGCCCGTGACCGCGGAGAACGAGGTCGTGCTGGTGCGCCAGTACCGCTTCGCCGTCGGCGACTGGCTGCTCGAGGTGCCGGCGGGGACGCTGGCGACCGACGAGGCGCCGGAGGCTTGCGCCCACCGCGAGCTGGCCGAGGAAGTGGGCCTCGCCGCGCAGCGACTCGAGCTGCTCGGCCCGATCTGGACGACCCCGGGCTTCACCGACGAGCGCATCTGGCTCTTCCTCGCCACCGGCCTCGCCGCCACCGAGCAGCGACTCGATCCCGACGAGGTCCTGTCAGTCGTCCGCCTGCCGCTGGCGCAGGCGGTCGCCATGGCCGCCGGCGGCGAGATCGTCGACGGCAAGTCGGTCGCCGCCCTGCTGCGCGCCGCGGCGCGGCTCGGCGTTAGGCTAGGGCGGTGAGGAGCGCGCTCGGAGTGAGTCTTCCCTGGCTGGCGCTGGCCGGAGCCGCGACCGCCAGCGGCTGGCCCTACGCCTTCGTCGCCCTGGCCGCCGAGGCGGCGAAGGGGGCCGATTCGGGAGGGGCTGTCATCCTGCTGCGCGAGGGCGACCGACCGGAGGGTGGCGGGGGCCTCCCGGTCGCCAGCCTCGGCATGCCGGCAACCGGCGCGGGCGGCGAGGTCGCGTTCACGGGCAACCTCGACGACGCCGGCGAGCTCGACGGCTTCGTCTGGCGGGGCGGCAAGGTGGTGTTCCGCAACAGCGAGGCCGGGTTGGTCGGCGCCTCGCCGACGATGGGGATCGGCGCCACCGGGGAGTTCGTCTTCCAATCCTCGCTGGCCGGCAAGGACGTCATCTGGTCGCAGCAGGGTCTGGTCGTGCGCGAGGGCGATCCGGCCCCGGGCTTTCCCGTGGGCGCCGTCCTCGAGATCTCCCGTCGGCCGAGCATGCTGCGCGACGGGCGCGCCTTCTGGGTCTCCGAGTTCCGCGACGGTCCCGGCGGCAAGGGCAAGGGCCGCGTGCTCTACCGCAGCTCGGGACCCTCACCCGCCCAGGTCGAGGTCGTCCTGCGCTCCGACGATCTCGTCGCCGGCTTCCCGCTCGCCCGGCCGCGGGGTCTCGACTGGAACTACGATTTCTCGGACGACGGCAATCACCTCATCCAGGTGGTGCAATTGGTCACGGGCTCGACGGCGGACGACGACGCCGTCTACCTCGACGGCGCCCTCGCCGCGCGCGAGGGGGAGCCGACCGGCGACGGCGACCGCTGGACCCGCTTCTTGCAAGACGCAGTCAACGGTCGCGGCGACTCCCTGTTCAGTGCAGAGACCGACGGCGCCGACGAGAGCGACGTCGTCGTGGCCATCAACGGCCGGGTGGTCCTGCGCGAGGTAAAGAGCCTCGGCGACGAGGCGAAGCTGCCGCCCCAAGCCAACGTCCTGGCCCTCGCCCTCGACGAGCGCGGCCGCGCCGTCCAGCTCTGGTCGGTGGGCGGCTTCGGCGCCGAGGTGCTCCTGTTCTTTTGTGACGTCGCCCACCTCGAGAACGCGATCGCCCTGGTACGGACGCCGCAGCCGCTGGACACCGACGCCACCCCCGGCCCCGACACGGTGCTCGTCGCCTTCGCCGACGTCGGGCACGGCCCGGCGCTGTCGCTCGGCGAGAGCAACCGAATCTGGCTCGAGGCCGAGATCAACAGCCTCGAGCCCTCGCCGCCCGGGCGCCGGGAGGCGATCGTCGGCTTGCGACTGCCCGTCCTGCCGACCGCAGTCCGGACTAGGCGACGAGCCGCGCGTCGAGGACGATCTCGACGCCGGCTAGGGCCTTCGACACCGGGCAGTTCTGCTTGGCGGCTTCGGCCTGCTCGCGGAAGCTCGCCTCGTCGATGCCGGGGACGTCGGCCTCGGTCGCCAGCTCGATCCTGGTGATCGCGAAGCCCGACTCGAGCTTCTCCAAGTGAGCGCGGGCGCTGGTGGCGACGCGGCGCGGCGTGAAGCCGGCGCGGCCGAGCCCGCCCGAGAGCGCCATCGAGAAGCAGCCGGCGTGGGCGGCGGCGATCAGCTCCTCGGGGTTGGTGCCGGGAGCCTCCTCGAAGCGCGAGCCGAAGGAGTAGGGGCCGTCGTAGGCGCCGCTGCCGAGCTTCATGCGGCCGCCACCCTCCTTGAGGCTGCCTTCCCAGATGGCGGATGCGGTGCGGATCGGCATGGGAGATCTCCTCTTGGCGTTTCCAGTTCGTTGGGCGGGGAAACTTACCACGGGCGACGCCGCCCACCCTGAAAGACTGAATCAGGTAGGAAGAACTGAACACGTAGGATCGTGGCGTGTCGGCGATCGTAGGGCTCGTCGAGGAGCTGCGTCGGGACTCGCGGCTGGGACCCGAGGTGGGGGAGCTGGTGCTCTTGCCGCCGGAGCCGGAGCGCACCGCCGAGCTCGCCGCTCCCTTGCCGGACCGGCTGGCCGCGGCGCTCGCCGCGCGGGGCGTGTGGCGCCTGTGGACGCACCAAGTGGCGGCGATCGAGGCCGTGCGCGCCGGCGAGAACGTCCTGGTGACGACGCCGACCGCCTCCGGCAAGTCGCTCGTCTTCCAGTTGCCGGTGCTCGAGGAGGCGCTGGCCGGCGGGCCCGGCCGAGCGCTGTTCCTCTACCCGCTCAAGGCCCTGGCTCAGGATCAGCGCACGAAGCTCGAGGCGCTGGCGGCGGCATCGGGAATCGAGGTGCCCTGCGCGGTCTACGACGGCGACACGCCGCCGCGCGCACGGCAGGCGATCCGACGGCGGCCGCCGCGCGTTCTCATCTCCAACCCCGACATGCTGCACCTGGGGATCCTGGGTGGCTGGGCCGAGTGGTCCGAACTCCTCCGCGACCTGCGCTGGGTCGTTCTCGACGAGCTGCACGTCTACCGCGGAGTCTTCGGCTGCCACGCTCATCACCTACTCGAGCGGTTGCGGCGGTTGTGCCGTGCCGAGGGGAGTCGGCCCCTCCTCATCGCCTCCTCCGCCACCGCCGCCAACGCCGCAGAGTTCGCCGCCGTCCTGGCCGGTGAGCCCTTTCGTTGGATCTCGGGCTCGGGGGCGCCCCGCGCGGGGCGCGGCTTCCTCATGCTGCGCCCGGCCGCGAGCCCCTACACGACCGCACTGCGCCTCCTCACCCGACTGATCGAGCAAGGGCTCAAGACCATCGTCTTCACCAAGGCGCGGCGCATCACGGAACTGCTCCACGCCTGGCTCGTCGAGCAGCGGCCCGACCTCGCCCGCCGGGTCGCGAGCTACCGTTCGGGCTTCCTGCCCGAAGAGCGTCGCGACATCGAGCGCCGGCTGGCGACGGGAGAGCTCGACGGCGTCATCGCCACCTCGGCCTTGGAGCTCGGCATCGACATCGGCGGCCTCGACGCGTGCGTCTTGGTGGGCTTCCCCGGCAGCGTCATGGCCACTTGGCAGCGCTCGGGCCGGGTCGGGCGCGCCGGTGGCGAGTCCCTGACCGCGCTGGTGCCGCTCCCCGACGCCCTCGACCAGTACTTCGTCGATCACCCACACGAGCTGTTGTCACGGCCCTGCGAGGGCCTCTTCGTGGACCCCGGCAACCCTGAGGTCGCCCGCGCCCACCTGCTGTGCGCCGCAGCCGAGCTGCCGCTCGACCGTGAGGGGGACGCTGCGTACCTGGGGCGGCACGCCGCCGCCGTCGATGGGGCCTTGGCGCGTGGCGAGCTGGCGCCCAGCCGCGACGGTCGCCGCCTCACGGCCCGCGTCGGCCGGCCGCACCGCGACGTCGACATGCGGGGCGCCGGCGGCTCGACGGCGATCCTCGAGAGTGACTCGGGCCGCTTGGTCGGCACCGTCGACGGGGCCCGCGTGCTGCGCGAGACCCACCCCGGCGCCGTCTACTTCCACGCCGGCCGCCAGTATCTGGTGCGCACCCTCGATCTCGGCGCGCGGCGCGTCTTCGTCGAGCCCACCGAGGTCGAGTACTTCACGACGCCGCGCGGCGAGAAGGAGACCGAGATCCTGGAGACCTTGGCCGAGCGCCGCGACGGAGACCTCGCCGCCGGCCTCGGCCGCCTGCGGGTCACCGAACGCGTCGTCGGCTTCGAGCGCAAGCGCCTCCACGGCCAGGAGACGATCGACGTCTTCGACTTGGAGCTGCCGCCGATCGTCTTCGAGACCGTGGGGCTGTGGTGGCTGGCGCCGGGAGAGGTCGAGGAGCGCCTGCGTCTGGCGGGCCGCCACGTCATGGGCGCCCTCCACGCCGCCGAGCACGCGGCGATCTCCCTGATCCCGCTCCTCGCCGTCTGCGACCGCGGCGACCTGGGCGGCATCTCGCAGCCCCGCCACCCCCAGCTCGACTCCGCCGCCGTCTTCGTCTACGACGCCCACCGGGGCGGCATCGGCATCGCGGCCAAGGTCTTCGAGCGCCTGCCCGAGCTTCTCGCCCGCGTCCTCGACCTCATCCGCCGCTGCCCCTGCGAAGAAGGCTGCCCCTCCTGCATCCACTCCCCGAAGTGCGGCAACGGCAACCGGCCGCTGGACAAGGAAGGGGCGACGCTCCTCCTCCAGCTCCTTCTCGCCTAGAGCGTCGTCAACACTCGCTCGAGCCGCTCCGCCGCCCACTCCACCTCGTCGGCGGTGATCACCAGGGGCGGCGCCACGCGGATGACGTGGGCGTGGGTCTCCTTGCAGAGCAGCCCCTCGTTCTTCAAGGCCTCGCAGAAGCGCCGCGCGCCGCCGGCCTCCGGGTGGAGCTCGATGCCGATCCACAGGCCCTTGCCGCGCACTTCCTTGACGTGCGGCGAGTCGATGGCGCGTAGGCGCTCCAGGAAGACCGTGCCGAGGCGCGCCGAGTTCTCGACCATGCCCTCTTCGACGAGGACGCGGAGCGCCGCTCGCGCCACCGCCGCCGCCACGGGGTTGCCGCCGTAGGTCGAGCCGTGATCGCCGGGGCCGAAAACGTCCATCACCTCGTCGTCGGCGACGATGGCCGAGACCGGGTAGAGGCCGCCGGAGAGGGCCTTGCCGATGATGACGAGGTCGGGCCGGATGCCCTCGTGCTCGTAGCACCACATCTTGCCGGTGCGGCCGAGGCCGGCCTGGATCTCGTCGCAGACCAGGAGGGCGTGGTGGGCGCGGGTGATCTCGCGCAGGCGCTTCAGGTAGCCGGCAGGCGGCACGATGATCCCCGCCTCGCCCTGGATCGGCTCGACGAGGACGGCGGCGACGTTGGGATGCATCGCCTCCTCGACGGCGTCGGCGTCGCCGTAGGGGAGGAGACGGAAGCCCGGGGTGAACGGCCCGAAGCCGGCGCGGTACTGGGGCTCGGAGGAGAAGCCGACGATGGTGGTCGTGCGGCCGTGGAAGTTGTCGGAAAAGACGAGGATCTCGGCCTCGCCTTCGGGAATGCCCTTGACCTGGTAGCCCCACTTGCGGGCCGCCTTGATCGCCGTCTCGACGGCCTCGGCGCCGGAGTTCATCGGCAGCGCGCGGCTGAAGCCGGCGAGGCGCGTCAGCTCGTCGTAGAAGGGGCCCAACTGGTCGTTGCGGAAGGCGCGCGAGATCAGCGCGAGCTTCTTGCTCTGCTCGACCAAGGCCTGCACGATCTTCGGGTGGCAGTGCCCCTGGTTGACGGCGGAGTAGGCCGCCAGGCAGTCGAGGTAGCGGTTGCCGTCGACGTCCCAGACCCAGACGCCCTGGCCGCGCTCGATGACGACGTCGAGCGGGTGGTAGTTGTGGGCCCCGGAGCGCTCTTCCAGGGCGATGAGATCGGCGGTGCGGCTGCGCTCTGCGACCTGTTCCATGGGCGGGGATTCTCCCACACCTACGCGACGGGTTGGCGGCAGCTTTCGGCGGTGACTGGGGCGTGGAGGTCGCGGCGGCGGTCGAGGTCGGCCTTGACGGCGCGCTTGAAGCCGCCCTCACCGAACTGTTCGAGGAGGTCGCCGCGGTAGGTGGCGATGTCGAGGAGCTCGAAGCTCATGCGCAGGGTCTGGAAGGGGCGCGGGAGCTTCTGGCCGGGGATCTGGACGTGGTGGAGGCCGCCGCTGTAGGCGATGAGCATGCGGCCCTCCTCGAGCTCGTGCAGGATGTCGGCGATGCCGCCGCGCGCCGTCATGGGATTACCCTCGCGGTCGAGGCCGGTCGCGCGGCGCATGCGGCCCTCGGGGAGGATGGCGACCAGCGAGTCCGGCTCGATGCGGGAGAAGACGGCTTCCCAGGTGTGGTCGGCCTCGCGGGTGATCGAGACCGGATGGCGCACCAGCAGGCGGATGAAGCGGCCGACGAGCGGGCGCACCATGGTCTTGTCGGCGACCGGGGCGACGGCCCGACTGGCGAGCTGCCAGAGGAAGGGAACGGGGGCGAGGCCGACGAACAGGGGCTCGAAGAGGCTGGTGTGGTTCAAGAAGCAGAGCAGGCGGATGCTCTGCCAGGCATCGGTGGGCCAGGGGCCGATCCAGCGGCTCTCGAAGCGGTAGAAGAGCCGGGCGACCGCCTTGACCGCGAGCAGGATCGCGAAGCTGAGGTACTTGCGCAGGGTGAGTGGATTGTACGGGAGGGCGGTGGGCTAACATCTCCCGCCATGCTCCCGATCGATCTTGCCGGCAAGCGCATCCTGGTGATGGGCGTCACCAACAAGCACAGCCTCGGCTGGGCGATCGCCGAGCAGGCGATCGCGGCGGGGGCGACGATGGGGTTCACGTATCAGGGCGAGCGCCTGCGGGAGACGGTGGAGGAGCTGACGGCGCGGCTCGCCGACTGTCCCGTGCTGCCCTGCGACGTGACGGTGGACGCCGATCTCGATCGCGTCTTCGGCGAGCTCGCGTCGCGCTGGGGCACGCTCGACGGCATCGTCCATGCCATCGCCTTCGCGCCCCGCGAGGCAATGACGGGACGCTACGTGGACACGACACGCGCCGACTGGCTCACGGCCCTCGAGGTCTCGGCCTATTCGCTGGTGGCGATCGCCCGCCGCGCCGAGCCGCTGCTCGCCCCGGGAGCCGGCCTGGTGACGCTCACCTACTACGCCTCCGAGAAGGTTGTCCCCAAGTACAACGTCATGGCCATCGCCAAGAGCGCCCTCGAGGGGAGCGTGCGCTACCTGGCCTACGAGATGGGCCCGAAGGGCGTGCGGGTGAATGCGGTGTCGGCCGGGCCGGTGAAGACCGTGGCGGCGCGGAGCATCCCTGGTTTCACGACCATGCACGCGAAGGTCGCCTCGATGGCGCCGCTGGGCCGCAACATCACGCCGGAGGAGGTCGGGCGACTCGGCGTCTTCCTGCTCTCGCCGCTGGCCTCCGGTATCACCGGCGAGGTGGTGTACGTGGACGCCGGGTATCACGTGATGGGGATGCAGCTCGAGGGTTGAGGCGCGCGGGTCTCACCGGAAATCGTGACTGGGCGCGGCGGCCAGGTCGGTGAGCCGCCAGCAGCGCTCGGCGCGCACGGAGTAGCTGCCGTCGCGGTGGAGGAGCACCCCTTCGACGACGAGGCCGGCCGCGCCGACGAGAACCTGGCGCTCGCGCTGCAGCAGCTCGGGGCTGACGATCGCCTGTGACATTCCAGTTTCGTCCTCGAGAGTGAGGAAGAGCACTCCCTTGGCGGTGCCCGGACGCTGGCGGACGGTGACGGCGCCGGCGGTGCGCACGCGGGTGCCGTGGGCGAGGCCGGCGAGGCGGGCCGCGGGCACGACGCGGTGGCGGTCGAGGGCGGGGCGCAGGTGGGCGAGAGGGTGCGGGCCGGTGGTGAGATTGGCGCCGGCGTAGTCCGCGAGAGTCTCTTCGAAGGGGGTCATTTCGAGTAAGGGGGAGGTTTCCGATGCCGGGTGCCTTGCCCCACCTGTCTCCCCTGCGAACAGCTCGCCCGCCGGGCGCGCCGCCCGCGCCGCCTGCCAGAGAGCCTGCCGCCGGGTGAGGCCGAGGGAGGCCAAGGCGCCGATCTCGGCCAGGGTGGCGAGCTCGTCGACACGCAGGCGGCAGCGCCGAGCGAGGTCGTCGGGATCGCGGAAAGGCGCGCGCAGTTGCGCGACCTCGATCGCTTCCGCAGCGGCCCGACGCAACCCGGCGACGAAGCGCAGCCCCAAACGACACGCACCGCCCGGCGGCCTGGCCCCCTCCCGCTGTTTTTCCCTTACCTGATCTGTTTCTTTGTTTTCCCACCTACACGCCCACCCCGAGTGATTCACATCGATCGCGCGCACCTCCACCCCATGTCGCTGCGCGTCCTTGACCAAGGTGGCGGGGTGGTAGAAGCCCATCGGCCAGGCGTTCAAGAGCGCGATGAGGAAGGCCGTGGGGTGGTGGGCCTTCAAGTACGCGCTGGCGTAGGCGATCAAGGCGAAGCTCGCGGCGTGGGACTCGGGGAAGCCGTAGAGGGCGAAGGAGGTGATGGCCTTGACGATCGCGTCCTGGGTCTCGCCCGTGATGCCGCGCGCGGCCATGCCGCGGCGCAGCTTCGCCTCGATCGCCGCCATGCGCTCGACCGAGCGCTTGAAGCCCATCGCCCGCCGCAGCTCCTCGGCCTCGCCGCCGGAAAGGCCGGCCGCCGTCATGGCGACGCGTAGGATCTGCTCCTGGAAGAGGGGGATGCCCAAGGTGCGCGCCAGGATGGGCTCGAGGCAGGGGTGCGGGTAGGTGACGGGCTCTCGGCCGCGGCGGCGCTCGAAGTAGGGGTGGACCATGCCACCGACGATCGGGCCGGGGCGGATGATCGCCACCTGCACGACGAGGTCGTAAAAGGTGCGGGGGGAGTTGCGGGGGAGCGAGGCCATCTGCGCCCGGCTCTCGACCTGGAAGACGCCTACCGTGTCGGCGTGTCGCAACATCTCGTAGGTCTCCGGATCGTCGGGCGGCAGGTGAGCGAGGTCGACGTCGATGCGCTCCCGGTCGTGGATGAGCGGGATCGCCTCCTCGAGGGCCTGGAGCATGCCGAGGCCGAGGAGGTCGACCTTGATGATCCCGAGATCGGCGCAGTCGTCCTTGTCCCACTGCACGACGACGCGGCCCTCCATGGCGGCGGGCTCGAGGGGCACGACCTCGTCGAGACGGCCGGCGGCGAGGACCATGCCGCCCGAATGTTGGCCCAGGTGGCGGGGCAGGTTCTGGATGCGCCGCCAGAGATCGACGAAGAGCTGGAGGCGCGCCTCCTCGGGGTCGAAGCCAGCGGCGGCGAGCTCGGCGGCCATCGACTTGGGGTCGCCGCGGCAGCGGTCGTAGTGCCAGCGGCCGAGCTGCTTGGCCAGCCGATCGACCTGCTCGGCGGAGTAACCCATGGCCTTGGCCACCTCGCGCGCCGCCGAGCGGTCGCGGTAGGTGATGACGTTGGCGGTCATCGCCGCGCCGTGCGGGCCGTAGCGCTCGTAGACGTATTGGATCGCCTTCTCGCGCGGCTCGCCGGAGGGGAGATCCAAATCGATGTCCGGCCACTCGCCGCGCTCCTCGGAGAGGAAGCGCTCGAAGAGCAGGTCCATCTTCACCGGGTCGACGGCGGTGATCGTGAGCGCGTAGCAGACGGCGCTGTTGGCGGCCGAGCCGCGGCCCTGCACCATGATCCCCTCGCGTTTGCAGAACTGGACGAGGTCGCGGACGATCAGGAAGTAGCCGGCGAGGTCGAGCTTGTCGATCAGCGCGAGCTCTCGGGCGAGCTGGTCCTGGGCCCGGCCGGAGAGCGGCCGGAAGCGGACTTGCGCCTCGTTCCAGGTGAGCTGGCGGAGATACGAGATCGGGGTCTCGCCCGGCGGCAGAGGGTAGTTGGGGAAGCGGTAGCCCAGGTCGGCCAGGGTGAAGTCGAGGCTAGTGGCGAGCGCCGCGCTCTCGGCGACGGCCTTCAACCGATCGGGGAAAAGGGAGGTCATCTCGGCGGCGCTTTTCAAGTGGCGCTCTCGGTGGGCGGCCAGCAGCCGGCCGGCAGCGTCGAGGTGGGTGTGGGAACGAATGCAGGTGAGGACATCGTGGAGCTGTTTGTCGCACTGGGTGGCGTAACGCACGCCGTTGGTGGCGACGAGCGGGAGACGCAGGCGGCGGGCGAGGTCGACCAAAGCCTGATTGCGGTCTTCTTCCTGGCGGTCGAGGTGGCGTTGCAGCTCGACATGGAGGCGGTCCGGGAAGAGGTGAGCGAGGCGCGCGAGGAGGCACTCTGCCGCGTCGTGCCCGTCCGCTTCGAGCGCACGGGCGAGCGGTCCTTCGTCACCGCCGGTGAGGAGGTGGAGGCCTTCACTGTGCTGTTCCAGCATTTGCCAGTCGATCCGCGCCTCACCCTTCGGCCGCCCCCGTGCCGCGGCGGTGAGGAGCTTGCAGAGATTGCGGTAGCCGGTGCGGTTGGCGACCAGGAGGGTGAGACGAGGAGAGGTCGCCCCGTTTCTCCATTCGAAAACAACTTCTACTCCCACGATGGCTCTGATCCCCGCCTCTTTCGCCGCCTTGTGGAAACGCGGCGCGCCGTAGAGGCCGTTGCGGTCGGCCAAGGCGACGGCGGGCAACTCGAGCTCGGCGGCGCGCTCGATCAAGTCCTCGGGCAGGGAGGCGCCATCCAAGAAGGAGAAAGCGGAGGCGGCGTGGAGCTCGACGTAGGGGAGGGGCACGGCGAGCCCTCACGATAGGCATAAACAAGGCGTAAATCAAGGTCCTGCGCTACCATCCCGCCGATGTGCGGCCGGTACTCGCTGTCGACTCCGTCCGAGCTGCTGGCGGAACTCCTGGAGCTCGACGCGGCGCCCGAGCTGGCCCCCCGCTACAACATCGCCCCGACCCAACCGGCGCCGGTCGTACGGCTCGCCCCCGGCGGCCGGAGGGTCCTCGAGACGATGCGCTGGGGCCTGCAAGGCATCGGCAGCGTGCCGACAGTGATCAACGCCCGCGCCGAGACGGCTGCCACCAAGGCCGGCTTTGCCGACGCCTTCGCCCGCCGCCGCTGTCTCGTTCCCGCCGACGGCTTCTTCGAGTGGCGGCGCGAGGGCGCCGTGCGGCAGCCCTACCTGGTCCGGCCGGCGGCCGGGGGGCTCTTCGCCTTCGCCGGGCTGTGGGATCCCTGGTCGGCGCAGAAAGAGGAGATCCACGGCTCCTTCGCCATTCTGACGACCGATGCCACGCCGGCGATCGCCTGGCTCCACGACCGCATGCCGGTGATCTTGCCCCGGGCGGCGCACACGGCCTGGCTCGGCGAGGACTCGAGCGAGGAGCTCGCCGCTCTTCTCGTTCCCTTCCCAGATCCACTCGAGACCTACCCGGTGTCGACCTTCGTCAACAGCGCCGACCGCGAGGGGCCGGAGTGCGTCATTCGCGTCGCCCCGACGCAGCCCAGCCTCTTCGGCTGAACAGGAACTGCAACTGATTTCAAGTAGGGAAACGACCTGGAGCGCGCGGCACGACCGCCGAGGACACTCCCCTCTTACTCGAGCGGTTGTTTCTCTTGTCTTCCCTGTTCCGGTTGTCGCTGTTGGCCTGATGCTGTTGTCCGTCGGCTGTGGTCGGCCGGCTTCTCCTCCCCCCGCCCAGCCGCCCGCGGGTTTCGAGCCGCGCCCGACCCGTGGGTACATCGTCGTGTCCTTGGACACGCTGCGCGCGGATCGTCTGTCGGCTTACGGCTACGGGGAGGAGACGAGCCCGTTCCTCGCGCGGCTCGCGGAGCGGGCGACCGTCTTCCAGCGCGTGCTGGCGCCGTATCCGGCCACCCTCGTCTCCCACATGTCGCTGTTCACGGGCCTCTACCCGCAGCAGCACGGGGTTTATCCCCCGAACGGCGTGCTCGCCGCCGAGGTGCCGACGCTTCCCGAACGCTTCCGCGCCGCCGGCTTCCGCACCGCCGGCTTCACCGAGGGCGGCTTCGTGGCCGGCGGTTACGGCTTCGCCCGCGGCTTCGAGACATTCGCGGATCCGCCCTACCAGCGGGACACCGATATCGAAGCCACCCTCGAGCGCGGCCTCGCCTTCCTGCGCGGCCTCGGCCCGGAGGAGCGCTTCTTCCTCTTCCTCCACAGCTACGCAATCCACGACCCCTACGCCCCGCCGGGGGAGTTCGCGACGCGCTTCGCCCCCGCCGACCCGAGCCGGGCAGCGCTCTCGAAGGGCGAGAACCTGCGCGACTTCAACCGCGGCAAGCACGCTTTCGACCTAGCGACAGTCGAGGACTTCGGCCGCCTCTACGACGGCACGATCCGCTACGTGGACGAGGTACTCGCGGCCTTCGTCGCCGAGGTCGAGCGGCTGGGCCTGGCAGACGAGACCACCTTGGTCCTGACCTCGGACCACGGCGAGGAGTTCCTCGAGCACCGCCGTCTCGGCCACACCCAGCTCTATCCCGAGAGCCTGTTCGTGCCGCTGTTCCTCGTCCACCCAGATCAGTTGTCCGGCGTGCGGCTGTCGACGTTGGCGCAGCTCGTCGACCTCGCGCCGACGCTCTACGACCTGGCCGGCATCAGCGCCCCGCCCGGCCTGCCGGGTACGAGCCTCGTGCCCTGCCTGCGCGATCCGGCGAGCTGCCCGGACGCCGAGGCCTACGCCGAGGTCTTCGACGAGGAGCGCAACCGCACGCTGATCGTCCGCGAGGGCGGCGACCTCTACCAATTCCATCTCGTCGTCTACGACTCCGACCCCGACGGCACTTGGATCTCCCGCCGCGCCGTCTTCGATCTCGGCGGCGAGGAGCTCGATTTCCTGGGCAGGAGCTTCTACCGCCCGCGCGCCGTGCGTGTGAGCGTCGATGAACGGCCGCTGACCGAGCTCGAGGTGGGTGTCGAGTGGGCCTACTTCCAAGTGCCGCTCCCGGCAGGCGAGGACCGCCATCGCCTCACCCTCGAGGCCGACGGCTGCGACGTTCCGGCACGGGTGGGCGAGGGCGACGACGAACGGTGTCTCTCCCTCCTCATGCAGGGACCGACCCTCACTCGAACGGAGTTGTTCGACCTCACCCGCGATCCCCTCGCTACTCGCGATCTCTCGCGCGCCGAGCCGACCCTCCACCGCCGCCTCGCCCGGCGCCTCGCGGCCCTCGAGTGGCGGCCGCTGGCGCGGGCGCAGACCACCGAGCTCTCCGCCCAGCACGAGGAGATGCTGCGGGCGCTGGGCTACCTGGACTGAAGGGAGACGCGCTTGCCGCCGGCGCGTTTCGCCTGGTCGGCGTTGGCAGCAGCAAGCTGCTCGGTCGTCTGCTGCAAGCGACGGTTCATCATGGTCAGCAAGACGGCGCCCGCGACCTGGTCGGCGAGCAGGCAGAGAATCCGACAAGACTCGGTCGAGAAGTCGGCGGCGTCCGAGCTCTCGAGATTGAGCACCCCCAGAACCCCTTCGTGGAGCCGAATGGGGATCGCCAGCTCGGCGCGCACCAGGGGCGAGGCTTCCAGGTAGTCGGGATCCCGGGAGACGTCGGGCACCAGCTGAGGCTCGCCGGTGCGGAAGGCGCGTCCGATCACGCTGCCCCCGGCGATCGGGAAGCTCTCTCCGAGGCTGGCGTTCAAGATCGTCTTTGCGGCGATCGACCGCAGCTGCAACTGCTCGTTATTCTCGTCCGCCAGTGCGATGTATACGAACGGTAAGTCGAAGCGGTGCTGGACGTAGCCGACGATGCGCTCGAGAACCTCGTCGAGTTCGGTCGTCTCGAGGGCGATGCGCGAAACTTCGCTGAGCGTTTCGAGCGCTCGACTCCGGCGGAGCGCTTCCTCGTCCTCGAGCGCGGCGGCGAGGGGTGCTGCGATCTGCTCGGCGAGTGATTCGAGGAAGATCACGTGATCGGCAAAGGCGCCGCTCTGCCGACTCTCGCAGGCGAGCAGGCCGAGGATCGCGTCGCGGTGCTGGACCGGCACCAGGATGGCAGACTGCGCGCCGCTGACGACCGGGAGATAGTCGGGCTCGGCCTCCAGGGCCGGCAGGTACGTGGACCGTCGTTCCGAGGCGACGCGGCTGGCCAGGAGGTTGGCCGGATCGAGAGGTGTTCCGGCGGCCGGGCCCCCCGCCGTCGGCCCCCAGCAGAGCTCGCCCCCAGCGCCCTGGAGGAGGCAGCCGACCATGCTCCAGCCGAAGGCTCCGGTCAGCGTGTCGCAGACTTTCTGCCAGATCGGCGGGCACTCTCGATGGTGGGCGGCGAAGTGCATGATTTCGTTGAGCATCTCCAGGCGACGCTGGGTCTTTCGCAACTCGTCCTCGATGCGCCGGTGGCGCAGGTTGTCCCGAACGAAAACGACGACGAGGGGCTCTTCCGCCAGGCCCATCTTGGCGGCGGACACCTCGACGTGCACCGGCCTGCCGTCCTTGGCCCGGGCCGTCAATGCCCTGGCGTGCCAGCGTGGATACGGCTGGTCCAGATCCGGGCACGCTCCGAAGAGCGTGTCGATCTGGCTCTCACTGGCCTGCCGCAGGATGCGGACGAGCGGCTTGCCGGTGAGCTCGGCCACGCTGTAGCCCACCATGTGGGCGGCGGCCCAATTGAGGAAGCGGATGCGGCCCCGCATGTCGATCAGGGCGACCCCGACTGTGGCGTCCTCGATCGCCACCCGGAATAACGCATCGCTCAGGCGGTCCGGCGGAGCCGGGGTTGGACTCAAGGTGGCCAGCGCTGCCGTCGGCGACATGATGCCCATTGTCGAGCCGGTTTCGAGGTCGCGCCAGTCGCGAGAGGCTCAAGCTGGCGTCGGTGCCCCTCCTACTAGGAGGGTTCCGGGGCGGGGCGACCGCGCCGCCGAGAGGGCCGGCGCTCAGGCGCCGCCGGCTGCGCCGGCCAGGAGCTCGTCGATCCGGCGCGTCAGCTCCTGCGGGTTGAAGGGCTTGAGAAGCAAGGCCTCGCCGGGCTCGACGCGGTCGCCCAGTTCGTCGCCGGCGTAGCCGGAAACGAATAGCACCCGGGTGTCTGGCCGCAGCTCGCGCACCTTCCGTGCCAGCTCTCGCCCGGACATTCCCGGCATCACCAGGTCCGTGACCAAGGCGTGGATCGGGCCGTCGTGGGCGGTGGCCTTGTCCAGCGCTTCCTTGCCGTTTCCCGCCTGCAGGACGCGGTAGCCAGCCGCCTGCAGCACAGTGCACAAGAGCCCCAGCACCTGCGAGTTGTCCTCGGCCACCAGGATCGTTTCGATCCGTCGCCGCCCGTGGTCACCGGGGCGCGCCTGCTCCTCGGGAGCCACTGCCGCGCCTTCGATGTACGGGAAATAGACACGGAAGGTCGTGCCGGCACTGGGCGCGCTCGAGAGGTAGACGTAGCCGCCGCTCTGCTTGACGAAGCCGTAGACCATGGACAGGCCGAGGCCGGTTCCCCTACCCTCTTCTTTGGTCGAAAAATAAGGATCGAACGCATGCTCCTGCGTCTCGCGATCCATGCCGATCCCGGTGTCGATGACTTGCAGCAGGACGTACCGACCCGCCGCGACATGGGCATCCGGCAGCGGCTCGTCGGGAGCCACATCCAGTCGCTCGGTTCGCAGCGTGAGAACACCGCCGCCGGGCATCGCGTCGCGCGCGTTCACCGCCAGGTTGAGCACGATCTGCTCGAGCTGGCCCCGATCGGCCTGAACCGGCGCCGGTTCGGCCATCAGCTCCTCGCGCAGCTCGGTTTCTTCGCCGAGCAGGCTCCTGAGCAGCGACGTCATTCCCCGGATCACGTCGTTCACGTCGAGCAGGCGCGGCTCGAGGGTCTGCTTGCGGCTGAAAGCGAGCAGCTGGCGTGTCAAGGTTGCGGCACGCTCGCCGGCCCTGTGGATCTCGTCGACGTTGGGGCGCAGCGGCGAGTCGGCACCGATGCTGACCGCGAGCTGCTGTGAGTACCCGAGGATGGCGGTGAGAAGGTTGTTGAAATCGTGGGCGATGCCTCCCGCCAGCCTTCCCACGGCCTCGATTCGCTGTAGCTGGCGGACATGCTCCTCGGTTTTCAGCAACTCCTGGTGCGCCTGCAGCTGGTCCGTGACGTCCCGCACGTAGACGGCGAACAGGAAACCCTCGTCGACCAGCACTCTGGCGATCGTGACTTCTGCCGGAAAGAGAGTGCCGTCGGCTCGGACCGCGGGCAGTTCCGTGCGTCGGTCGAGCAACCGCTGAACGCTGCTCTCGAACGGCACCGGGCCGACTTCGAGCCCCTCGCCGGAGCCAGTCAGGACCAGGAGGTCGACCAGATTGCAGTGCACCGCCTTGCTTCGGGAGTAGCCGAAGAGCCGTTGGGCGGCGTTGTTGAAATCGATGATCCGTCCCGCTTCGTCCGTCGTGACCACCGCGTCCAGCGCCGCGTTCAGGAGCGTGCTCTTCAGCGCTTCGCTGCGGCGCAGCGCGTCTTCCGTTTCTAGTCGTTGCGTGATGTCGCGCGCGATGACGAGCAGCCGCCCATTGAGTGAACGGCTGACACTCATCTCGACGGTGAGGACCGAGCCGTCTTTCCTTTGCAGCACACGCTGCATGAGCAGGGGCTTGCCGTCGAGCTCGTCGCTGCGCAGAGGGTGGTGACCTCCCTGCTCGGCGGCCAGCACGGTCTTGAAGTTGGTCGTCAGCAAATGCTCGCGCGGATAGCCGACCAACTCGCAGGCCGGGGAGTTGAGGTCGACGAAGTTCCGCTCTCGATCGAGGATGAAGATCGCGTCGGAGGACTGCTCCAGCAACTTGTGAGTCTCCGCCTCACGTTGGGCGATGCGAGTGGTGGCGCGCCGCAGTCTGAGATGCAAGGCGAGGAGAGCGGCGAGCGCGAGGAACGCGACCGCCGCCAGGCCGACGCCGGGCCGGGTGCCCAGGGCGATCAGGCAGATGTCCACGAGGAGGCACAGCGCGAGGAACAGCGCGAGAGCGAGGTAGCCGACCTCATGGGTGATCGGAGGGCCGGGAGAGTCCGCATGGAACGCGGGAGGCGGTCCGTGGATTGTACCTCCGACGGGTGAACGCTGCGCGTCCGAGGAGCTGGCGTTTCAGGCGCCCGCGGCGCCTGCCGCTGGCGTGGCTCCTCTCTCCAGCGCCTGCTGCACCGTGAGCAGGAGCTCTTCCTGGGTGAAGGGTTTCTCGAGCAGCGGGAAGCTCTCGTCGGGCACGGGCCCGCGCAGGATCTCGGTGCTGTAGCCGGACATCAGGACGACCGGCAGCTGGGGTCGGCGGGTTCGAAGCTGCTCCAGCAGCTCGTGCAGGCTCATGCCGGGCATGACGATGTCGGCGAGAATCAGGTCCACTTGCCCGTTTTCGGCGAGCAGCGACAGGGCTTCCTGGCCGCTGCCGGCCGTCAGGACGGAGTAGCCGGGCCGCCCGAGGATCTGTCGGATCAGCGCCCGAATCCTGCTGTCGTCTTCGACGACCAGCACCGTGCCCTGGGCCTTCGTGGTCGGGCCAGGAAGGGGTCGCGTCTCGGCGACCGCGTCGGCTTTCGCCGCCCGCGGCAGGTAGATCGTGAAGGTCGCGCCTCGACCGGCGGTGCTGTCGGCGAAGATGAAGCCGCCGCTCTGCTTGATGATTCCGTACGTGGTCGCCAGACCCAGGCCGGTGCCCCGGCCGGGCTCCTTGGTGGTGAAGAAGGGTTCGAAGATCCGCGGCAGGATGTCCGCGGGGATGCCGCACCCCGTGTCGACGAACCGGATGCACACGTACTCCCCCGGTGTGAGGAGCGCCGGCCGGTCCGGGTCGCTCCGGCGAGCGACAGAGTTGTGAGTCTCGATGCGGAGCACGCCGCCTGCGGGCATGGCGTCCTTGGCGTTCATCGCCAGATTCACCAGCGTCTGCTCGAGACGATGGGGGTCGGCTACCACCCGCCAGACATCGTCGGCCAGCGCGAGGTCCAGGTGCACCTGCTCCCCCAGAACCGACGCCAGCATGGTCCCCAGGCGCCCGGCGAGCTCGTTGACGTTCACCGTTTCGGGCTTGAGTACCTGCTGTCGGCTGAACGCCAGGAGGGCGTGGGTGAGCTGGGCGGCGTGCTGGCCGGCTTCCCGGATCAGGGACACCATCCGCCGGCTCTCGGGGTCGCCGGCCAGTCGCTCGCCAAGCAGCCAGCAGTGCCCCTCGACCAACAGTAGAAAGTTGTTGAAATCATGAGCGATGCCGCCGGCGAGTCGACCGATTCCCTCCATGCGCTGCGTCTTGATTAACTGCTCCTCGAGATCGGTCCTGCTCGAAATGTCGTGCAGCAGGAGCAGGCCGGCCGATCCCTGCTCCAATTCCACGCGATTGCCCACGATCTCCACCCGGAGGATGTCGCTGGCCGTCGTTCGAATTTGCGCCTGGGACCGCGCGCCACCCTCCTTGGCGACCTGATCCAGGATGTTGCGAAACGCGTAGCGGTCCGCCGCGGACTCGAGGTCGTGAATTTGGCGCGGACTGTCACCGGGCCGCTTGACGCCGAGCATCTCACGCGCCCGTGAGTTCAGTTCGAGAATGCGGCCGTCGAGGTCGTACAGGACCAGGCCGTCCTGGAACGTCTCGAAGACCTTTCGCAGCGCAGTACAGCCGGCGCAGGTCATGGAAGGAGTCTCCTGATGGGCTCAGCCTACGGGGCCCGTAGCCGGGCGCCTATCGGCAAACCGCCCGCCGGCGTGTGAGACAAACACCGACAAGGGAGGGCGTCTGCCTGACCCCAGCTTCGGCGGACCTCGGGTTGCCGACGTGGGGCGGGCACCCGAGAATGGCGCCATGGATCTACCCAAGTTGTTGGAGATCATGGTCGCGGGCCGGGCTTCCGACCTGCATCTCTCGGCGCTCCAGACGCCACGCATGCGGGTCGACGGGGAGATCGTGCGCATCGGCTCGTGCCCGGGGCCGGAGCCCTCCGCGCTGTCCACGTTCTTTGCGACGATCGCTCCCCGCGCGAACCTCGAGGCCTTCGAGGCGACCGGCGATACCGATTTCGCCTACTCCAGCCCTTTGGGGCTGCGCTTCCGCGTCAACTTGTTCATGGACCTGCACGGACCTGGCGCGGTCTTCCGTCACATCGAGGACCAGATCCCGAGCGTCGAAAAACTGGGGCTGCCCGAGGTGGTGATCGAGCTGGCGGATCTCTCGCGGGGCCTCGTTCTGGTCACCGGGCCGACGGGCTCGGGCAAGTCGACGACCCTCGCGGCGCTCCTGCACCGGATCAACGAACGGCGCACCAGCCACATCCTGACGATCGAGGACCCGATCGAGTTCGTTCATGCCTCCAAGAACTGCATCGTCAACCAGCGGGAGGTCGGTCCCCACACGCGCTCCTTCAAGGCGGCTCTGCGAGCCGGCCTGCGCGAGGATCCGGACGTGGTCTTGGTGGGTGAGTTGCGGGACCAGGAGACCATCGCCATCGCTCTCGAGACGGCCGAGACCGGCCATCTCGTGTTCGGCACCTTGCACACCACGACGGCGATAACGACAGTCGAGCGCGTCATCGAGCAGTTTCCAGGCGACCAGCAATCGGAGATCCGCATGATCCTCGCGGAGTGTCTGCGGGCCGTCGTGGCGCAAACTCTGGTCAGCCGGTTGGGGGGCGGCAGGGTCGCTGCCTTCGAGGTCCTGCTGGGGAACGCTGCCGTCAGCAATCTCATCCGCGAAGGCAAGACGCATCAGCTGATCTCGGTCCTGCAGACGGGGCGCGGCGCCGGCATGCGCTCGCAGAACGATGCCCTGCTCGAGCTGGTGAAAGAGGGCGTCGTCGACCCGGAAGAAGCGCTGGCGAAGGCCGTGGATCGCACGGCGTTGCAAACGATGTTGAGGCAGATCTCGAACTTGGGCGCCGTGCGTCAGCTGCGATCTGCCTGAACCTGGTCCCGAGGGACGGGAGGACCCATTGTCGGTATGCACCTTTGCTAGAGTGGAAACAGTGCGGTTGGGCGTTCCGCGCCAGTGGACCGTGCCGCATCATGTCGACGGGAGGTTCAGCGACTTGGTCGCTGCCGACACCCTGCTGAACGTGCGCGACGAGGCTGTCTACGTGGTCGACGGATACGGCGACGTCCTCTATTGGAGCGAGGCGGCAGCACGGCTCTACGGTTGGGTCGGTGAACAGGTCGTCGGCGTCTCGGCCGCGGGCCTGCTGCACGCCAATCAGCGCGCAGCCTGGGATGCCGCGCTGCAGTGTGCCTGGCAAGATGGGGTCTGGTCGGGTGTGTTGGGCCAGTGCCGGGTGGACGGTTGCACGCTCCAGGTCTCGTGCCGGCTCCATCGCCTGGGGCAGGCGCCCAACGCCGGAGGGTGTGTCGTCGTCTCGGCGGCTCCGCAAGCGCCGCCCGAGGCGCTGAGCCAACCGCTGCTGGAGGCGGAGCGATCGCACGTCCTGCTCGTCTTGGTCGCTGGGATTGCACACGACCTCAACAACAGTCTCCTGCTGATCCAGCTGACCAGCCGACTGCTTCGCGATTCGCGACCCCGCCCGGACGCGCTGGCCGACACTCTGGAGGAAGCCGTCAACCAGAGCGTCGAGCAGGCGCAGCAACTGATGCGCCTCGCGATGGGCGACAGCGGCCCCGGCAGTGCGGTCATCGTGCCACAGGTCGTCCACGGAGTGGCCGAGATGGCTCGTTCCGGGCTGCAGTGGCCGGGCGGCATCCTCGGCAACTACTCGGCGCACCTGCCGGTGGCCGAGGGCTCTTCCGTGGATCTCTTCCGGGTTCTGCTGGCATTGCTCGTCGGGGCGAGCCGGCACCTGGATCGCGACGCAGCCATCGAGATCGCGGCCACCGCCGAGGAGCAATCGGTGAAGGTCGTCGTCGCCGGTCAGGTCGCAGCCGGAGCGACGATGGACGACGGCGACCTGTACCTCCTCGTCGTCGAGCCGCTCGTCCGGAAGAACGGCTGGGAGCTTCACCGCGAGAACACGGGAGGCCGGCAGACGTGGTGTCTCGGCCTCCCAGTCGCCGCGGCGGCGGGCCGCGGACCCTGCGCGCCGGACGGTCCGCGCCCTCCTCGAGCTGCCTGAGGCAGGCCGCGAGCGCCGCGCCTCGAGCTACGGCTGTGGCACGAGGTTCTCGCGCACGGCGTACAGCATGAGATCTGCGTTGTTGCGCATTCCCGTCTTCTGCAGGATGCGGGCGCGATACGTGCTGATGGTCTTGACGCTGAGGTGCAGCTCGTCGGCGATCGCCGAGACGGTCCTGCCCGAGGCGATCAGCAACAGGACCTGAAACTCACGATCGGAGAGAGTCTCGTGTGGGGCGCCTTTCTCGTGCCGCTCGAGATTCAACGCCAACCGCTCGGCCAGGCCCGGGCCGATGTACTTGCGGTGCTGGGCGACCTGTCGGAGGGCAGCCACCAGCTCCGAGCCGGCCTGTTCCTTGGTCAGGTATCCGTCCGCCCCCAATCGCAGGCATCGGATGGCGACGTGGTCTTCCGGGTGGACGGTGAGGACCAGGATCTTGACGTTGGGGTAAAGGCGCTTGAGCTCGGCAATGGTGTCCAGACCGCCCCTGCCGGGCATCGATAGATCCAGGACGACGACATCTGGATGCGTCTGGCGAACCGCGTCCAGTACCTCCTCCGAGGTCGCTGCCTGGCCGACGACGGTCGCCGGTGGCGAAGCTGACTCCAGGAGCAAGGTCAGCCCCTGGCGGAACATCGCATGATCGTCGGCTAGCAACACTCGCACCGAGAGGTCTCCTTACGGCATTTTACCCTGGGCGCGAAAGGCCACGCGCTCCTCAGTCGTACACCCCGTCCGCGAACCACTCGCCGCTCGCGCGCTCCCGGTAGATGCGGTAGATCCCTCCGCGGGCCAGCTCGACGTCCCAGTAGTCGCGGTCGGCGGGGGCGTCGCGCCACCAGTCTGCCTCCAGGCGCCAGGGGCCGGAGGCGACGCGGACGGGGCCGTCGATGTGCGGGCGGCCCTGGGTGGCCTCGCCGGCGGGGGTGGCGAGGGAGCGAGGGTGGTCGTCGCCGAGAACTTCGAGCGGCAGCGGTGGGCGCAGGACGCGCACGGTCAGCAGGCCGCGGCTGGGCGGCGCAGCCGCGCCGGGAGCGAGCGGCGTCTCGGGTGGGGCGGGTGGCGTGTAGTCGACGAGCTGGAAGGCCTCGGGGCGATGGCCGTCGGTGGCGGCCGGGGCGCCGACGCGCTGGGGACCCAAGGCGGTGAAGAGGCGGGCGAGGGTGGTGGCCAGGCGGTCGGGGGAGAGCGCCGCCGGGCCGAACAGCGAGAGCTGGGCTTCACGCGGGCGGTCGGGATGGGCGGTCAGGGCGAAGCCGACGACGGCGGCGCCGGGGGACTGCGACTCGAGATCGAGGCGCAGCAAGGTGAGGAGGGTCTTGACGTCGCGCGTGGGGCCTGGGAGGCGCAGGGCGCGGTGCCAGCGGCCGGTCGGGTCGAGGGTCAAGTCGAAGTCGAGCCGCGCGCAGGCGAGGCCGAGCGCCTCGAGCCGCTGGACGAGGCGGTCGAGAGCGGGGCGGGCGAGGAAGAGGAGGGGCTCCAACCGGTCGAGCGGCCACTCGAGGTCCATGCCCTCGACGAAGACGGGCGGCGGCGCCGTCGGGACGAGGGGTCGCTCGTCGCGACCGCGGGCGCGCTGATGGAGCTCCTGGCCCGGCGAGCCGAGGCGGCTCGTGACCTCGTTGGCAGGGAGGCGGGCGAAGTCGCCGATCGAGCGCACGCCCCAGCGGCGGAGCGTGTCGAGCAGCTCGCCGTCGGCCGAGAGGCGAGCGAGGGGGAGGGGAGCGAGGAAGGCTGCTTCCTCGCCGGGCGGCACGATGGTGGGCGAGTCGGGCTGCTCGGCGGCCACCCGCGCGGCGAGCTTGCTGCCGGCGATGCCGACGCGGGCTGGCAGGCCCGCCTGCGCGGCGCTGGCGAGGAGG
>CAYXXN010000004.1:20620-39464 GCA_964469055.1 uncultured Thermoanaerobaculia bacterium | reverse complement strand
GGGTCGGCGACCGGCTTCTCCCCGTCGGCGCCCCGTCGCCGCCGCAGGATCTGGCGCAGCCCGTCGGCATCGAACAGCACCGCCTCGCCGCCGCTCGGCTCGCTGCCGCTGATCACCGCCTCGGCCTCCTCCTCCGAGGCCTCGGCGGCCACCTCGCCGGCCGGCGGTGGCACTTCCTCCTCCTCGCCCTCGACCAACAGGGCGTCGATCGGATCGGCGGGCGTGAAGGGGACCACCGTCCAGCCGAGCACGGAGAGCGCCTCCCCGGCCTCGGCCGCCGACGGCCAGCCGGCTGGCGCCGCGCCCGTCTCGCCGGCGAGTTCCATCAAGGCCGCCGGGGCGCTCCAGTCGCCGGTCACCAGCACGAGCAGGTTGGGGCCCTGCCGCTCCGCGCCAGCCGCCCAGCGCAGGAGGGCGTCGAGGGCGGCCCGTGTCAGCGTCGCCTCGTCGGCCAGGGTCCGGCGCACCAGCGCGCTGCGATCCTCGATCGAGCGTCCGGCTGCCGCGAGGTCGGCGGCCAAGGCATCGATCAGCTCGCCTCGCGGGTCCTCGACCACCTCCCGCAGCCGCAGCCAGCCGAGCGCCTCGGCAAGGGCCTTCGGGTCGCGAGTCGGCGGCAGGGCGGGACGCACCTCTTCGTCCACCACCACCACCTCGACCGGCCCGAGCCGGGTCAACGCCTCGGCCGCTGCCGCCAGATGGACGGCGGCATTGCGGAAGGCGAGCGGCTCGGCCAGCAGCGGGTCGAAAGCGAGGACGACGCGCCAGGGCGCGGCCTCGCCCAAGGCGGCGCGCACCGGCTCGCCGTCGACCGTGAGGTCGATGTAGTCGGTGCCCGCCGGCCAGGGCGCCCAGAGGGTGAAGCGGGCGGGCGCCGGCGCCGGGCCCGCCCCAGCGGCGAGGAACGCCCACAGACCGAGACCTGCGGGGGCGAGGCGACGGCCGCTCAGCTGCCGCCGCCCTCGAGCGGCGCGCGCTGCAGCCGCCGGTAGCCCCGGTTCCAGTAGACGAGCGGCGTGCGGTCGGGACGGGCGACGGCGCTCGCCTGGACCTCGCCGATGTAGACCGTGTGGGTGCCGGCGGCGTGCCGCGAGTGGATCGTGCAGTCGAGCCAGGCCAGGGCGTCGGTCAGGACCGGCGCACCGGTCACCGCCGTCGCCCAGCGGCCCGCCTCGAACCGGTCCTCGTCCTTCAACCAGGCGAAGCGGTTGGAGAGCTCCATTTGGTCCTCGCCCAGGAGGTTCACGGCGAAGACGGCGCCGGCGCGCTCGAGCAGCTCGTAGGCGCGATGGCGCTGGTCGATCATCACCAAGACGAGCGGCGGCTCGGGGGAGACCGAGGCGAAGGCAGAGACGGTCAAGCCGTGGATCTCCTCGCCGGCCTTGATGGTGACCAGGGTGACGCCCGACGGGAAGTGACGCATGGCGTCACGGAAGGCCTCGGAGGTAACCGGCATGGGGGCTCGACGCGAAGTGGAAGCTACGCCGGCACGGGCTCGCGGCGCCGCTCTTTCTTCGGGTACTTGGTCGCCACGTAGTCGTCGAGGATCGCCTGGAAGCCGGCGGCGAGCTCTTCGTAGGTGCCGCGCAGGGAGGTGAACTGCGCTCCGTCGACGTAGACCGGGCAGTGCGGGGCCTCGCCCGTGCCGGGCAGCGAGATGCCGACGCTCGCCGCCTTCGACTCCCCCGGGCCGTTGACGACGCACCCCATGACGGCCACGGTCATCGTCTCGACACCTTCGTGGAGTTCCTTCCACTCCGGCATCTTCTCCCGCACGTAGCTCTGGACGCGCTCGGCCAATTCCTGGAAGGTCGTGCTGGTGGTGCGGCCGCACCCTGGGCAAGCGGTGATGCTGGGCGCGAACTGACGCAGGCCGAGCGACTGCAACAGCTCCAGGCAAGCGTAAACCTCTTCGCGCCGGTCGCCGCGGGGCCGCGGAGTAAGGGAGACGCGGATGGTGTCGCCGATGCCGTCCGCCAAGAGCACCGCCATCGCCGCCGACGACCACACTAGGCCCTTGATCCCCATGCCCGCCTCGGTCAGCCCCAGGTGGAGCGGCTGCCGAGTCTTCGCCGCGAGCTCGCGGTAGACGGCGATGAGATCGCCGGGGCGCGACACCTTACAGGAGATGATGATTTGTTCCTCGGTCAAGCCGCACTCGAGCGCCAGCGCCGTCGACTGCAGGGCCGACTCGATCATGCACTGGTTGTAGATCTCCTCCGAGGTGAGCCCCAAATCGCCGTCGGTGTTCTCCTGCATCCGCGCCATCACCAGCTCCTGGTTCAAGGAGCCGGCGTTGACCCCGATGCGCACCGGCTTCCCGTGCTCGACGGCGAGCCGGCAGATGGTGGCGAAGTTCTCGTCGCGGTGCGTGCCGTGGCCGACGTTCCCCGGGTTGATGCGGTACTTGTCGAGGGCCGCCGCGCAGTCCGGGAAGCGGGCGAGGAGAACGTGCCCGTTGTAGTGGAAGTCGCCGATCAGCGGCACCTCGCAGCCGGCGTCGAGGAGTCGCTGCTTGATCTCCGGCACCGCCCGCGCCGCCTCCGCGACGTTCACCGTCACCCGCACCAGCTCGGACCCCGCCTGGGCGAGCTCCAGGCACTGCCTGGTCGTCGCCTCGACGTCCGCCGTGTCCGTCGAGGTCATCGACTGCACGACGATCGGGGCGCCACCGCCGACCGTGACCGACCCGACTCGGACGGGAAAAGTCTCGCGCCGCATCAGCAGGTCAGCATAGCACCGGGATCCGGGGCGACCCGCCGGGGTTGGAGCTTCCAGCTGGAACCTCGAGTCGGGGAATAGACTCTTCTTGCAGCACTGTTTACAGCGCGTTGTCAGCGGTCTGAAGGGAGACGAGGATGAGAATGCCACTCGAGCTGGTCAGCCATCTCCGCCGGAAAATCGGAACCGCACTTGCCTTGGCGGTGGGTGTCCTCCTTGCGATCGCACCCATCAAGGCGGGCGCGTCACCCGCCGACGACGAGAGGATCGTCGCCGAGCTCGACACCCAGTACCAGGCGGCGGTCAAAGCGAACGACGCGGAGGGGATGGACCGCATCCTGGCGGACGACTTCGTGCTCGTCACCGGTCGGGGCCAGGCCTACGGCAAGGCCGATCTGCTCGCCGACGCCCGCAAGCAGAGCACGGTGTACGAGCGTCAGGAGGAGGAGGTCGGCACGCAGACGGTTCGAGTGTGGGGCGATACGGCCGTGGTCACCGCTCTGTTGTGGATCAAGGGCACGCGCGACGGCGAGCCGATCGACTACAAGCTGTGGTTCAGTGACGTGTACATGCGCCGGCCCGAGGGTTGGCGCTATGTCTTCGGTCAGGCGTCGTTGCGGTTGCCCAGCGCGCCGTGAGCTAGCAGCACGAGCTTTCCGTCGGCAACGTCGTAGACGAGGGCAGGGCGCGGGCCGGGTCCGGCTCCCTCCGGAGCGACGAACACGACGCGTCGCAGTTCGTGCGGCTCGAGGTGCACCATCGCCAGGTGGCGCGAGGTGACGTTCCAGCCGGAGTACCGGACGGCCTCGCCGCCCCCGACCTGGCGCTCGACCAGCACGACCGAGCCAGGCGCGGTTCGGAGCACCCGCTCCAGGTCGGTGGCGAAACGCGTTTCCACGATGGAGAACGCGCGGGTCGAGGCGTCGACCATGCCCTCGCGACGACGCAGGTCGTAGACGTTCATCGCCAGCACGAAGACGGTGGCGACCAGCGCCAGCCGCTGTGCTGCTCGCTGCCCGGATCGCCCCAGGAAGCGATAGGTCTCGACGCTGACGATGGCGACGAAGAGCGCCATGGGGAGCGCGGGAATGTAGAGGTAACGGGCCCGGGTGGCGAAGAACTCGAACGTCACACCGTCCGCCAGCCGGCCGACGGCGGGGGGCAGGTAGAGGAGCACGGTCCAGAGAGCGCAGCAGGCGAGGAGGCGTCGCTGTCGCGCCAGGCTGGAGCGCGCCCTCACCACGGCCGTGAGGGTGGCGATGCCCAGGATCCCGATCTGGAGCAGCCACAGCCAAGGCAGGGGGCCGTCCCAGCGGAAGTAGGCTCCGGCCAGCGACCGCAGGTAGCCGAACGTCAAGCCGCCCGCCAGGAAACGCAGTGCCTCGGGAAGGCCGTGCGCGAGTCCCATCCATCCACCGAACTTCGCCAGGAGACCGCTGGCCGCCGGCATCACCGCCGCTCGAACGGCGAGGTAGAACGCGCTCACGGCGACGAAGGCGAGGAGCGAACGAAGCGCTGCCGGGCCGCGCAACTTCTCGCAGGGTGCCGTCCTCCCGAGGAGCGCCATCGCGAGCCACAGGAGCAGCGGCAACTCGACGCCCGCGGTGAAAGAGAAGGTCATGAGGAGGTGGGCGAGGGCAGCGGCGGCCAGGAGCGGGCGGCGGCCGGTCTCGAGATAGAAGAGCCAGAGCGCGAGCGCCGCGAGCCACCACAACGCCGCGAGCTGCTGCGCCTGCGTCGTCACCCACATCGTGGTGCGCCAGTGGCTGGCGCTCAAAGCGAACACCCCGGACGCGACGAGCGCCCATCGCTCATCGTGAGTCGAGCGCCGGACGAGGAACCAGAAGAGGAGCGTGTTGGCAAGGTGGAGCGCGAGGCTCACACCGTGGTAGCCGGAAGCGTCGAGACCGAAGAGCGCGTACTCCCCCTCCCACAGCAGCCGGGCGACCGGGAAGAGGTGCACGTCGGACGGTTGCAAGAGACCCGCGAGAGAGAGCTGACTCTGTCTCGTCAGGCCCAGGTTCTGATAGTCGTCCGACGTAAAGTGGTCGTCGAGGATCGGCGCGTAGACGGCAGTTGCGGCGACGAGCACCCAGGCGACCGCCGCCACGGGGTGCTCAGCGAGCTTGCGCCAAGACCGCGGCGCGACACTTGGCTCTTTCACGGCAATCGGTCGGGAGGTTACTCCGTTCTCGCTTTCCACAGGACTCGGGGTAGCATTTAGCTCGCAGCGCCCGGACCAACGGATGACCACGACCACCGTCCCCCCGCCCCCGGCCACTCGCCGGTGGACGGTCGATGACGCCGTTCGCCTCTACAACATCCTCGGCTGGGGCAACGACTACTTCTCGATCAATGGCGCCGGCAGCCTGGTCGTCCATCCGGCCGGGCCGGGGACGCAGGAGATCGACTTGAAGGAGCTGGTCGAGGAGGTGCGCGACCGGGGGATCGGGCTGCCGCTCCTCTTGCGCTTCTCGGAGCTCTTGGCGGCGCGGCTCGACGAGATCCACCGCGCCTTCGAGCGCGCCATCGAGGAGTTCGGCTACCGGGGGGCCTACCAGGGCGTCTATCCGATCAAGGTCAACCAGGACCGTTACGTCGTCGAGCGGCTCGTCGAGTACGGCGCGAAGTACCACTTCGGGCTCGAGGCGGGGTCGAAGCCCGAGCTCCTGGCCGTCGTCGCCATGCTGCAGGACCCCGAGGCGCTGGTGGTCTGCAACGGCTACAAGGACGCCGAGTACATCGAGACGGCGCTCTTGGCCTCGAAGCTCGGCCGTGAGATCGTGCTGGTGGTCGAGAAGCCGAGCGAGCTCGCGACCATCCTCGCCGCCAGCCGCCGCACCGGCGTGGCGCCGACGATCGGCTTGAGGGCTCGCCTCGCCAGCCGCGGCTTCGGCCACTGGGAGGACTCGGGCGGCGAGAAGTCGAAGTTCGGGCTCTCGGGGCGCGAACTGGTCGAGGCAATCGAGTTCTTGCGCGCCAACGGGCTGCTCGACCGCTGTCGCCTCCTCCACTTCCACATCGGCAGCCAGGTCTCCTCCATCCAGGCGGTCAAGGAGGCGCTGCGCGAGGCGGCCTGGGTGTACGTCAACCTCTCGCGGAGCGGCGCGCCCTTGAGGTACCTCGACGTCGGCGGCGGCCTGGGGGTGGACTACGACGGCAGCGGCACCACCGTCGCCTCGTCGATCAACTACAACCTGCAGGAGTACGCCAACGACATCGTTTACGGCGTCATGGAGATCTGCGACACGGCCGGCGTCGAGCACCCGAGGCTGGTGACCGAGGCGGGGCGAGCCACCGTCGCCCACCATGCGGTCTTGGTCCTCGACGTGCTGGGCGCCACGGGCTCCGAGGAGCGGGACGAGCTGGCGGCCCCGGCGTCCAAGGCGCCGCTGCCGCTCCGCAACCTCTACGAGACTTACCTCGAGGCCGCCAGTCGCAACCCGCTCGAGGTCTTCCACGACGCCGTGGCCTACCGCGACGAGTGCCTGAACCTGTTCCGCCTCGGGTACCTCTCGCTCGCCGAGCGAGGCGCGGCGGAAGATCTCTTCCGCGAGGTCTGCCGCCGGCTCCAGAAGAACCTGCGCGGGCGCGGCCGGCTGCCCGAGGAGCTCGCCAACTTGAGGAGCACCCTGGCCGAGACCTACTTCTGCAACTTCTCCGTCTTCCAGTCGCTCCCTGACTCCTGGGCGATCGACCAGCTCTTCCCGGTGGTGCCCCTCCACCGCCTGGACGAGGCGCCCGACCGGGACGTGGTCCTCGCCGACATCACCTGCGACTCGGACGGCAAGCTCGACCGCTTCATCGGCGCCGCCGGCGAGGAGGCGGCCCTGCGCCTCCCGGCCTTCACGGGCGAGCCGCTCTACCTCGGCATCTTCCTGGTCGGGGCGTACCAGGAGATCCTGGGCGACCTCCACAACCTCTTCGGCGACACCAACACCGTCGTCGTCTCCCTCCATCCCGAGGAGGGCTACGTCATCGACCACGTGGCGATGGGCGACTCGGTGACCGAAGTGCTCGAGTACGTCAACTACGACCCCCGCGACCTGCTCGCCCGCATGCGCCAGGCCACCGAGACCGCCCTCCGCGCCAAGCTCATGACCCTCGAGGAATCCCGCGAGCTGCTACGGATGTACCAGGACGGGTTGGCGGGTTACACCTACCTCGAAGGGGAGTAGGGACTCGAGTAGAGGTCGAGGCCCGGCATGTCAGCGAAGTCGTCCTCGTTGAGCGTCCAGAGCGAAGCGCCCCGGGTGAGAGCGCACGCGGCGATCGCGAGATCGATCTCGCGGCCCCGCCCGCGCGGCACGGCGGCGTAGAGGCGAGCAGCGACGACGGCCTCCTCCGGGCCGAAGGGGACGGTTTCTTCACGTGGGAAGAGGGCTTCCTGGGCCGCTAGCTCGTCGGGCCGCCGCGGGCCTCGCAGCCACTCGTAGAGCACCAAGGTCGGGACGAGGATTCGTTCGCCCCCCTCGATCGCCGTGCGGAGGTCGGGCGCGGAGCGCCGCGATTCCGTGAGAGCACCGACGAGCACCGAGGTATCGAGGACGATCATCGATCCTCTGGACGGCTCCGCCGGCCTCCGCCACGGCGCGCTTCGCGGATCTCGGCGAGCTCGCGCTCGACCTCGGCGTGCGGTCGACGTTGAATCGCCGGCACGAGTTCGTCGAAAACTGCGAGCAACCGCAAGCGCTCGGCCTCGGACAGCCGACCCGAGCGCGCGCTGTATTCCGCAACCGCCTCGCGCACGACGGCGCTTTGCGGCTTGCCCAGCCGGGCGGCAGTGCTCCGCAGCATGGCCGCGGTGGGCTCGTCGAAGGTGAAGGTCATCTTCACGGTTGCCATATAGAAGCCATACTACCATATCCGACTGGCAGCGCCGACTTGCCAGGTCGCCCCCTACTCAGAATCAGTTGCGCGGGACCTGGACAGGCGCTCTCGCTAGGGCCTTGACTTCTTGTGACCGCCGGTCATAGAGTGGCCGACGGTCTTTCAAGGGTCACGCCGATGGGCATCCAGGAACGCAAAGAACGGGACTTCAAGCGCCGGGAGGAGGACATCCTCGACGCGGCGCTGCACCTCTTCGACCGCGACGACTGGCAGGAGGTGACGATCGAAGAGATCGCCCAGCAGGCCGAGATCGGCAAGGGCACGGTCTACCTCCACTTCCCCTCGAAGGAGGAGATCTACGCCCGGCTGGCGATCGACTTCGGGCGCAACATGCTCGCGCGGCTGCGGGACATCGACCCGGCGCTCCCCGTCCTCGCCCGGCTCCGCGAAGCGATCCGGCTCTACTTCGAGCTCCATCGCGGCCGCCCGGAGTACCAGCACGTCGTCGAGTACTGCCACCGCGAGGACTACCGGCGCGGCCTCTCCGAGGCGACCCGCCGCGAGTTCGAGGAGATCGACCAGTCGATCGACCAGGTGATCGGCGAGTTGTTCGAGAGCGGCATGGAAGCGGGCCTGCTGCCGCGGCGCAACCTCACCATCCAGATGCACACCGCGCACGCCACCCTGCTCGGCGCGGTGCAGCTCATGTGGTGCGGCTGCCTCGAGCGCTACGAGATCGAGCCCCAGGACTTCATCGCGGCGGTCACCCGCTTCGTGCTGGCTGGGCTGGCTTATCAGGACCAGCCCCTGCCGGGTGAGGCCGGGAACTAGAACCCCTCCCCTTTTTTTGCGTAGTCATGACCAATGGTCACAACAGGGTTACAAGTCACCGCATGAACCCCAGGATCCTCCAGACCCTCTCGCTCCTCGCGACGCTCGCCTGTCTCCCCGTGACGGCCGACGCCCGCACGCTCACCCTCGCCGAGGCCCTCGAGTTGGCCCAGCCGGCGAGCGAGCAGGTCACCCTCGCCCGCCAGGGGGTCGAGCGCGCCGCCGGCGAGGAGCGCGTGGCGGCCAGCCGCTGGGTTCCGCAGGTGAGCGGCGTTGCCGGTTACACCCGGACCCTGGCCAGCGAGTTCGAGGACATCGATCTCGGCTTCGGTGACGGCGGCGGCGAGGATCTGGGTGACCTCCCGTTCGGTCAGAGCCATCGCTACGACGTCGGGTTGGCCCTCGATCAGGCGATCTACGCCGGCGGCCGCATCGCCGCCGGCCGGGACCTAGCGCGGGCAGCCGCCGACGCGGCCGCCGTCGATCTCGGGTCGGCCACCGCCGAGACCGAGCTCAGTGTCACGGCCGCCTTCTTCGACGCGGCGCTCGCCGACCGCCTGCTCGGCATCGCCCGCGAGCGCCTGGCGCAGGCCGACCGCACGCTCGAGCAGGTGCGCGCGGCGCACGGCGTCGGCAACGTCTCGGAGTTCGACTTGCTGCGGGCCGAGGTCGAGCGCGACAACACCGAGCCGACGGTCTTGGAGCGCGAGGCCGACCGCGAGGTGGCGCACCTGCGCTTGAAACAGCTCGTGGAGCTGCCGGCGCAGGAGGAACTCGAGCTCGCGCTGCCCGACCTCGCGGGCGGCTCCGATCACTGCGGGGCGCGGCCCTGCGCGGCGGAGCAACTCGCCGCCGAACGGCCGCCGGTCCGGCTCGCGGCGGTCGGGGTGGCGGCGCAGGAAGCGCTGCTGCGCGTTGCCACCGCCGAGCGCCTGCCGGCCGTGGGCCTGAGGTCGGACTACGGCCGTGTCGCCTACCCGGCGAGCGGCCTTCCGGGCTGGGACGAGACCCGCACCAATTGGACCGTCGGCGTCGGTCTCGCGGTGCCGCTCTTCACCGGCGGCCGGCTGGCCGGCCAGGAGGCCGCAGCGGAGGCCAACCTCGCGTCCGCCCGCGCCCGACTCGACCTCGTCCAGGAGCTCGCTCTTCTCGACACCCGCAACGCCCTCGCCCGGTTGGCGGCGGCGCGCGGCGTCTGGCGGGCGAGCCAGGGCACCGTCGAGCAGGCGCGCCGCGCCTACGAGATCGCCGAGGTCCGCTACCGCGAGGGCCTCTCGACCCAGCTCGAGCTCTCCGACGCCCGTCTTCTGCTGGCCCAGGCCGAGGCGCAACGCGCCGTGGCCGAGCGGGACCTCGCCGTTTCCCACGCTCGGGTGCGACTGCTCCCCGCGTTGCCTCTCGACCTCGGTGGCCTCGCTACGACCGCCGCGCCATTTCCAGCCCTCGCCGCGGGTTCGACCGCCGCGACGGGCGCTTCCCAGTTCCGTTCTGGAGGTCGGTAAGTCATGTCTCTCTCACGCACGCTCACTTCGCTCTCGATCCTCGCCGCCGCCGGCCTTGGGTTGGGCTGCGGCACCCAGGCGCCCGCCGCGGTGCCCGAGACCCTGCCGGTCGTCGTCGGGGCCGAGAACGTCCTCGTGGCGGCCGAAGCCGAGCTGGTCACCGGCCCGGCGCTCTCGGGCTCGCTCGAGGCCGAGACCCAGGCCAACGTGCGCGCCGAGGTCGGCGGCGCGGTTCTCTCGGTGCACGCCGAAGAGGGCCAGCCCGTCGAGCGCGGCGCCCTGCTGGCGAGGATCGACGACGCGCCGCTGCGCGACCCCGAGCTCTCGGCCCGCTCGGCCCTGACCACCGCCGAGCAGCAGCTCGCCGTGGCGCGACGCAACGCCGAGCGCGCTGCCGCCCTGCTCGACCAGGGGGCGATCGCGCCGCGCGAGGAGGAGGACGCGGCGTGGAGCGCGACGGCCGCCGAGTCGGCCGTCGCCGACGCCCGCGCTCGCCTGACCCTCGCCCGGGAGCAGCTCGGCAAGGCAACCGTGCGCTCGCCGCTGGCGGGCGTCGTCAGCCGCAAGGCCGTGGCGCCCGGCGACACCGTGCTGCCCGGCTCGGAGCTCTATACCGTCGTCGACCCCACCGACATGCGCCTGCGGGCAAGTGTGGCCGCCGAGCGGCTGGCCGAGCTCGCCGTCGGCGCGCCGGTCACCTTCACCGTCAAGGGTTACCCAGGACGGGAGTTCGCGGGCGACATCGAGCGCATCAACCCGGTGGCCGACTCGCTCACCCGCCAAGTCGAGGTCTACGTCACGATCCCCAACGCCGGCGGCGAGCTGGTGGCCGGCCTCTTCGCCGAAGGGCGAGTCGGCAGCACGAGGCGTCGCGCCGTCGCGCTGCCCGAGTCGGCGATCGATCGCACGCTCGGCAAGCCCTCCGTGATCAAGGTCGTCGACGGCAAAGCCGAGCGCATGGAAGTCACCCTCGGCATCGCCGACGAGCAGGCGGAGCGGGTGGAGGTGACCGCCGGTGTGGACTCCGGTGACGTCGTCCTGACCGGCGCCGCCAAGGGCATCACCCCGGGCACCCCGATCGAGCTCCCGAGCGACTCCCCGGCCGCCTCCTGAGAGCGGAGACTGCGATGACCATCTCGGATTTCTCGATCTCGCGCCCGCTGATCACCGTCGTGGTGATGCTGGCCCTGACCGTCTTCGGCGTCTTTGCGCTCGTCAACTTGAAGGTGGACGAGTTCCCCGACGTGCAGCCGCCGGTCATCGCCGTCTCCATCGTCTACCCCGGCGCCTCGCCCGGCGAGGTCGAGCGCGAGGTGCTCGACCCGATCGAGGAGGTGCTGCAGGGCGTCTCCCTGGTCGACAAGGTGCAATCCACCGCCCAGGACGGCTTCGCCCAGATCATCGTCCTCTTCCAGCACGAGAAGGACCTGCAGCAGGCCTCGCAGGACATCCGCGACGAGATCTCCTCGATCCGCAACGACCTGCCCGTGGAGATGGAAGAGCCGGTGCTGTCCCGCTTCGATCCCGGGGAGCTGCCGATCCTGTCGCTGGTCCTGCGCTCCGACGACCTCGACGCGGCGCAGTTGACGCGCCTGGCCGACCCCGAGCTCACCAAGCAACTGCGAGGTGTCGCGGGGGTGGCGGAGGTCGAGCTCCAGGGCGGTGTGGAGCGCGAGCTGATGATCGAGCTCGATCCGCGGGCCCTCCAGGCCGCGGGCCTGACCGTCGCCGACGTGGTCGAGGCGGTCCGCAGCCAGCACCTCGCAGCGCCGGTGGGTCGCATCCAGGGGGAGCTCGACGAGCGCACGATCCGCCTCCAGGGCCGGCTGGCCGGCCCCGAGGAGTTCGGCCGGCTGGTGGTCGCCGAGCGCGGCGGCCGCTTGATCCGGGTCGCCGATCTCGGCCGCACCCTCGACGCCACCGAGGAGCCCCGCGCCCTCGCCCTGTTCGACGACCAGGAGGCGGTGGGCCTCGACATCATCAAGGCCAAGGGCTACTCCACCGCCGACGTGGCGACCCGGGTCAAGGAGCGGATCGCCGAGCTCGCCCCCGGCTTGCCGCCGGAGGTCGAGCTCGAGCTCGTCCGCGACGCCGGCGACCGTGTGGAGCGCTCGGTGTGGGACGTCGAGAAAGCCCTGCTCGAGGGCGCGCTCTTGACCGTCCTCGTCGTCTTCCTGTTCTTGAACTCCTGGCGCTCGACGGTCATCACGGGGCTCGCGCTGCCAGTCTCGGTCCTCGCCGCCTTCGTCGCCGTGTGGGCCTTCGGGTTCACGCTGAACACGATGTCGCTCCTCGGCCTCTCGCTCGCCATCGGCATCCTGATCGACGACGCCATCGTGGTGCGCGAGAACATCGTGCGCCACATCCACCTGGGCAAGGACCACATGACGGCGGCCCGCCAAGGGACCTCGGAGATCGCCCTAGCGGTCGCCGCCACCACCTTCTCGATCGTCGCCGTGTTCCTGCCCGTCGCCTTCATGAAGGGCGAGGCCGGGATGTGGTTCAAGCCATTCGCCCTGACCATCGCCTCCTCGGTCCTCGTCTCGCTCTTCGTCTCCTTCTCGCTCGACCCGATGCTCTCGGCCTACTGGCCCGACCCCGAGGTGGCGGAGGAGAGGAAAGGGTGGATCACGCGCCGGCTCGACCGCTTCAACCGCGGCTTCGAGAACGTGGCGGAGCGCTACCAGGCCCTGATCGGCTGGGCCCTCGACCATCGCCTGGCGATGGTGGCGATCGCCCTCCTCTCCTTGGTCGGCGCTCTCTTCCTGCAGGCCCAGTTCGGCGGTGCCAGCTTCATGCCGGTCTCCGACAACAGCGAGCTCAATCTGCTGATCGAGACGCCCCCGGGCTCGAACCTCGCCTACACCCGCCTCGAGGCCGAAGAGGCGGTGCGCATCGCCCGCTCGCACCCCGAGGTGGCCTACGCCTACACCACGATCGGTGGCGATTCGGGGGCGGTCGACACGGCTTCGATCTACGTGAAGCTGACTCCCAAGGTCGAGCGCGACCGCTCGCAGGAGGAGATCGGCCAGCTGCTGCGCGGCGAGCTCTCGCGCGTCGGCGGCGCCACGGCGTCCGTCTTCACCAACTGGATGAACGGCGGGTACAAGCAGATCCAGATCGAGCTCCGGGGCCGCGACTCGCAGGAGCTGGCTTCCTTGGCCGACCGCATGCTGCCGCTGGTGCGAGAGGTGCCGGGGGCGGTGGACGTCGGCCTCTCCACCCGCGGCCAGAAGCCGGAGCTCGAGATCGAGCTCGATCGGGGCCTAGCCGGCGTGCTCGGGCTGACGGCGGGCGAGATCGCGCAGTCGCTCTATCCCGCCTTCGCCGGCCTCGACGCCGGCGACTGGGTGGACCCGCAAGGCGAGACCCGCGACGTCGTCGTGCGCCTCTCCCCCGAGGCGCGCCGGCGGGCGGCCGATCTCGCGGCCCTACCCCTCGCCGTCTCCGGTCCGGACGGCCGGCCGGCGACTCTGCCCCTCGGCCAGGTGGCGACGATCCGCGAGGCCCTCGGTCCCGCCGCCATCAACCACCTCGACGGCGACCGCGTGGTGATCCTGCAGGCCAATGTCTCGGGCCGCTCGCTCACCGAGGTCGTGACCGACATCCAGGCCGGCCTCGCGGCGGTGCCGCTGCCCCCGGGCTACCGCTTGACCCAGGGCGGCGAGGCCAAGGACCAGGCCGAGGTGTTCGGGCGCATCTTCGCGGCGCTCGGCATCGCCGTGCTGCTCATGTACCTGATCCTCGTCCTCCAGTTCGGCTCGTTCCTCGAGCCGCTCGCCATCATGGCTTCGCTGCCGCTGTCGCTGATCGGCGTTGTGCTGGCCCTCTTGGCGACCGGCGGCACGCTGAACATCATGAGCCTGATCGGGGTGATCCTCCTGGCCGGCATCGTGGCCAAGAACGCGATCCTCCTGATCGACTTCGCCAAGTGGGGCCAGGAGCGCGGCATGAGTCGGCGCCAGGCGATCATCGAGGCCGGCCGCACCCGCCTGCGGCCGATCCTCATGACCACCTTCGCCTTGATCGCCGGCATGTTCCCCATCGCCCTCGGCTTGGGCGAGGGCGCCGACTGGCGGGCGCCCCTCGGGCGCGCCGTCATCGGCGGCACCATCACCTCGACCCTCTTGACCCTCCTCGTCATCCCCACCTTCTACGAGATCCTCGACCAGTGGCGCGAGAAGGCGAAGAAGCTCGTGCGGAGGAGCAGGCCCGGAGGACGACCCGAGCCGGTCGAGGAGGAGGAGGAAGTGGAGCTCCTGAAGGCAGTCGGCGGCGAGTAACGAAGGCGGTGCGAGCTAGGCGTCGAGGTGGTTTACAATGCGCCCCGGGGTCCCTATGTCCACCGCTCCCGCCGAGCTCACCCTGGAGCTGACCCCGCGCCGTCGCGTGGACGTCATCGATCTGCGTTCGCGCCTCGCCGGCGAACAGGATGACCTGCTGGGCCGGTACGGCCGGGCCCTCTACTGCTCCCACCACACGACAGCGGGCTTCCTGCCCCGGCAGCTCATGGCGCGCCTCGGGCACAGCGACGCGCGGATCGGATCGCTCCTCGCCGCCCTCGGTCGGGTCTTCCCGCCGGGCGCCGCCTACGCGCACGACAACCTGGACCGCCGCGCCGAGCTCTCGGCCGAGCAGCGGCAGGCCGAGCCCAGGAACGCCGACTCCCACCTCGCCTTCATCCGCTCCGGCCTCGCCCACTGCGTCACCTACCGCACCCAGCCGGCGAGCCCGGTCTACTGGATCGACCTCGACGGGGTCTCGGAACAGGGCGCGCGGCGACGCCAGGCCACCGTGCTCGCCTACGATCGCGAGGAGGTCGCCAGCGTCACCGAGCTCGAGGTCCCCGTCTCGCGCCACCCGATCGATTCCGTCAACTTGTGCGCGCCCGCCCTCGGCCTCGTCGAGCGCTTGCAGGCGGAGATCCGCGAGCAGGGCATCGCCAAGGGGAGGTTGGACCTGGCGCTCGAGGCCGACGAAGACGGCAGCGCCCTGACCGTCAACGAGTACGAGACCCTGCTCATGCAGCACGACCTCTCGGAGGTGCTGCGCGACCCGCTGCGCTTCATGGCCGAGAAGGGTCGCAACGCCCTGCGCAACCCCTTGGCCGTCCCCCACAAGGCGTGGAACTACGCCAAGTACGACCTGGTGCACGTGTGGAACGAGCTGATCGACGCGACCGGTCTCTCGGAGTCCTTCCTCGAGCGCCTGCTGGCGCGGGTGATGGCCAGGCCGGCCTCGCGCCTCTTCGGCATGAAGCGGGCGGTGAGCTTGCTCGTCTCCGACGGTCGCGACGACCGCGGCTGGGGCTCGATCGTCCAGGGGACCTACCAGAGCCCGATCCTCGTGCAATGGCGCAAGAGCGGCCGCGGCGCGCGTCGCCTGCAGGCTCGGCTCGTGCGCTTTCTCTAGTCTTCAGCCGGCCACGCCGCTGGTGCGCGCGAAGCACTCGATGACGGGGCCGCGCACGAACACGCCCAGGTAGGCGCGCGGGGAGCTCTCGAGCGTCGTCCGCAGGGGGCAGGTCACCCGGGTCGAGTTGGTGTCGCTCAGCACCAGCGTCAGGTCGCGCGGCACCTTGCTCTCGTAACGGATCTCCCAGCGGGGGGCCGGATCGTAGGGATCGTCGATCTCGACCTCGGCCCGCTCGGCGTCGAGAGAGCCGACGTGGAACGAGCTGGGCACCTCGATCAGCGGGTCGGCCTCCTCTCGGCTGACTTCCACCCAGGCCGCCGCTCCCGCCTTCCACTCCTCGAGGCTCACCCCCTCGAGCTCGGCGGCGAACTGCGCCAGCTCCTCCTTGGCGAGATCGATGTCCGTCTGCCACATGAAGCCTTCCCGGCCGAGCGGCGTGGGGCCGGGATCGCCGCCCTGCGCCGACGCCGTGCCGGCGAGCCCCAGCCCCAGGGTCAGGGCTGCGGCGGCAGGCCAGAATCGCGAAGCGTTCATCTCGGTGTCCTCCAGAGTCGAGCCCAATTGTAGCCCCGACCGGCCCGTTTCGCCGGACTCGCTGGCCGAGTGAGACCCTCTCGCGGCTCTACTCGGCCGCCATCGGGGCGAGTGGCGTCAGGTTCCAGATGTCACGGTAGATCCGCCACGTGTCGCCCTCGTGCCGCCACAGGGTGGTGTACTTGCCCTGCTCGATCGTGGCGCCCGCCGGATCGGTCATCGTGTAGTGACCCACTTCGGCGACGACGTCACCATCGCCCAGCACCTCCTCGACGTGCAACGCGAGCCCGGTGCCCGGCGCGGCGGCGATCGCTCCCTGCCAGAAGGCCTGGATCGCCGCCCGCCCGCTGACGACCTCGCCGTCCGGCGGAAGGACCTTCCCCTCCTCGGAGTAGAGCGCCGCGACCGCGGCGGCATCGCCAGCCGAGAAGGCGGCCTCGAACTGGCGGGCGCTGGCCTCGATGGCGGCCCGCATCGCTTCGTTGTGGCTCATCGCCCGCACGCCAGTCGCGGCGAGCCCCAGGCTGCCGAGGACGGCCAGCGCCGCCAAACCCATCGATCGTCCGTTCATTCCGATCTCCTCCTTGTGATTCGCTGCATTCTACTGCTCGGCTGGTACCTGCAAGGCCTCGACCGGCGGCAGCAGGCGCAGCGCCTTCTCGTCGGCCAGCCGGCGGAACTCGGCCACTTCGCCCTCGAAGAAGGTGTTGAGGTCGCCCAACACCTCCTCGAGACGCTGCTGGGCCGCCTCGTGGTAGGCCCAGTGGCTCGGGCTGGGCGGCGCCCACGAGCCTTGGAAGTAGAAGCGCGGGTAAGCGAGTCGGGTGAGGACGTCCTCGTCGGCCACCAGGCCCTTGGTGGTCTCGGGAGCCTGCCAGAGCCGCTTCTCCAGCTCGTCGAGGCCCTTTTTCGCCCGTTCGCCCGCTGCGACGAAGGGGTCCTCGGCCTCGTCCTCGCCGGACGGCTCGGCGCCCTCCCCACCGTCCTCCTTCTCTGCCGCGGCGGCGCGCTCGAGCAGCGCCTCGACGTCGGCCCGCGTCTCGCGCACCCGCTCGATGGCCTCGACGGCCGCGTCGTTGAGTGCCCCAGCGGCGAGGATCGCCTGCCAGCGAGCCGCCCAGTCCGCGGGCGTGTTGGTCGAGCGTGGATCGGGGAGCACCCGCACCGCAGCGCTCGCCGACTCGCCACCGTAGGAAACCGTCACCGTGTAGTCGCCGGGTGGCACCTCGGGGCCCGAGGGGTGCTCGTCGCGCTCCTCGTCGGGCGCCGGCGGCGGCAGCTCGAAGGCGTCGCGCCGCAGACCCCAGGCCGTGCGGTTGAGGCCGCGCACGGCTGGCTCCTCGAAGGTTCGGATCACCTCGCCGGAAGCGTCCGCGACCTCGATCTTCACCTTGGGCTTCTCTTCGTCGTCCTCCGCCTCCTCATCCTCCGCTGCCGCCACCGGCGGCGGCTCGGGACCCCAGGTGGCCGCAACGCGCGCCGCCGCTCGCTCGCTCTCCTTTCTTTCCTTCTCGTCGTCCTCGTCCGGGAGCGGCAGCTCCGGGAAATCGAGCCAGTACGTGAGGAGCGCTCCATAGGGGCGGTTCTCGCCGCGGAACTCGCCAGCGCCGAGGCCGAAGCCGCTGGGCTCGGGCCGTTCGGAGTACTGCTGGGCGGCGGGCGCCTGGAAAAGGTGGAGCTTCTTGCCCTCGACCTCCGCCAGCGTGCGCAGCGGCCGGATGTCGTCGAGGACGTAGGCCGCGCGGCCGTGCGTGCCGATGACCAGGTCGTGCTCGCGGGGATGGATCACCAGGTCCATCACCGAGGCCGTCGGCAGCCCGTGCTTCCACCGCGTCCAGGACTCGCCGCCGTCGCGGGACACCCACAGGCCGAACTCGGTGCCGAGGAAGAGCAGGTCCTCCTCCACCGGGTCCTGCTCGATGACCAGGGCGTAGCCCCAGCGGTCAGCGTCGGCGAGGTTCTCCCAGGTCTTGCCGTAGTCGTCGGTACGGTAGACGTAGGGCTTCCAGTTGGCGCGCCGGTGGTCGTCGAAGATCGCGAACGCCGTGCCGCCGTGGTGCGGCGAGGCTTCGATGTGCGGCACCCAGGTGTTGGCCGGCACCCCGCGCACGTTGCGCTCGACGCTCTCCCAGCTCGCCCCGCCGTCGCGGGTGACGTGCACGCGGCCGTCGTCGCTGCCGGCCCAGATCACGCCCGCCTCGACCGGACTCGGGGCGATGGCGAGCAGCGTCGTGTGGTTCTCGGCGGCCGTGACATCGGGCGTAAGGCCGCCACTCTCCCTCTGGCGCTGCCAGTCGGGGTTGTTCGTCGTCAGGTCCGGGCTGACGATCGTCCAAGTCTCTCCGCGATCCGTCGACTTGTGGACGAACTGGCTGCCGTAGTAGAGGGTGCCGGGCGCGAAGGGATCCAGGGCCAGGGCCGAGTTCCAGTTGAAGCGCAGCTCGACGCCCTCGGGCGCCGGCGGCTTCAGGTCCCGCACCTCGCCCGTCGCCACGTCCCAGCGCTGCAGGTTCCCCCCCTGCCACATCGAGTAGACGAGGTCCGGGGTCTCGGGGTCGGGTTGCACGTCGTAGCCGTCGCCCGTGCCGACCAGCTTCCATTGGTGGTTGCGGATCCCGCCGCCCTCCCACACCGCCGACGGGCCGCGCCACGAGCTGTTGTCCTGCATGCCGCCCATCACGTTGTAGGGCACCGCGTTGTCGACAGCGATGTGGTAGAACTGCGCCACCGGCAAATTGGTGGAGAAGAACACGGTCGCGCCGCCGTCGCGCGACACCCGGAAGCCGCCGTCATCCCCGAGGTAGAGGAGGTCCGGGTTCGTCGGGTGGATCCACAGCGCGTGGTTGTCGCCGTGGATCTGGTTGTAGTCGAGCAGGTCGCGGAAGCTCTTGCCGCCGTCGTCCGAGACGCGCACGCCGTAGTCGAGGCTATAGACCCGGTTCGGGAGCGTCGGGTGGACGCGCAGGTCGCCGAAGTAAAACGGTCGCGGCGCGACGTTGATGTCCTCGTTG
>CAYXXN010000004.1:0-20610 GCA_964469055.1 uncultured Thermoanaerobaculia bacterium | reverse complement strand
CGCAGCAGCGCGCTCTTCTCCGCCTCCACCAGCGCGTAGACGATCTCGGGGCCCGAGGGCGCGATGGCGATGCCGATGCGGCCGAGATCGCCCTTCGGCAGGCCGTCCTCCTCCTGCAGCTTCTTCCACGAGGCGCCGCCGTCGCGCGACAGGTAGAGGCCCGAGCCCGGGCCGCCGGAGCGGAAGAAATAGGGCCAACGGCGGAACTGCCACATGCCGGCGAACAGCTTCTCGGGGTTGGCCGGGTCCATGGCGAGGTCGCCGCAGCCCGTGCGCTCGTTGACGTAGAGCACCTTGTCCCACGAGATTCCGCCATCTCGAGTCCGGAAGACGCCGCGATCGGCGTTCTCGCCCCACTCCTGGCCCGGGGCGCAGGCGTAGGCCACGTCGGGATCCGTCGGGTGGAGCAGGATGCGGTAGATGCGTTCGGTCTTGTCGAGGCCCAAGTGCTGCCAAGTCTCGCCACCGTCCAAGGACTTGTAGACGCCGTTGCCGACCGAGGCGCTATTCCTCACGTTGCCTTCGCCGGTGCCCACCCAGACGACGTCGGGGTTCGGCTGAAAGATCGCCACGGCGCCCACCGCCGCCACCCTCTCCTCGTCGAAGATGGGCTCCCAGGTGAGGCCGCCGTTGGTGGACTTCCACAGGCCCCCCGTCGCCGCCCCGGCGTAGACCACGTCGGGATCGGCCACCACGGCGTCGATCGCCGCGATGCGCCCGCTCATCCCTGCCGGCCCGATCGACCGCGCCTTCATTCCCGCGAGCAACTCGGGATCGATCTCGGCGAGGAGACCTCCCGCCACCAGACCCCCACCCAGCAACCAGCATCCGACCATCCTGCGCATTGGCGACCTCCTGCGGTACAAGAAAGAAAAAATGAGATTAACAAACCACAGAGGCAACTAGCCGGCGGACCGATGGGGCTACGCTGGGCGCTGTTTTCGAGTAGGGGGGTGCGCTCCCGACCGGTGGCGTTACCTCAATCGACCGCAGCAAGCCACCCCTTGAGGTACTCCCCCTCCGGGTGGGCCAGGTCGTTGGGGTGGTCGGGCCCCGCGGCGAGCGGGCGCAGCAGCGTGACCCGCCGCTCGGCGTCGACGGCGGCCGCGAAGAGGATCTGGCGGAAGAGGCGCGCGTCGACGGCGGCGCTGCAGCTGAAGGTGAGGAGCAGGCCGCCGGGGGCCAGCCGGCGCAAGGCGAGGCGGTTCAAGTCCTTGTAGGCCCGCGCTCCGGCCTCGAGGTCGCCTCGCCGCTTGACCAGCGGCGGCGGGTCGCAGACGACGAGATCGAAGGTCTCCTCGCGCCGGCGCAGGTCCTCGAAGACGTTCTCCTCGACCCAGCTCACTCGCTCGGCGGGGAAGTCGTTGGCTGCGACTTGACGGCGCCCGCGGGCGACCAAGCGGGCGGCGGACTCGACCGCCGTGACCGAGCGGGCGCCGCCGCGCAGAGCGTAGAGGCTGAAGGCCCCGCTGTGGGCGAACAGATCGAGCACCCGCCGGTCGGCCGCCAGCGTCTCGGCCAGACGGCGGTTCTCGCGCTGATCGCAGTAGAAGCCGGTCTTCTGGCCGCCGGCGAGGTCGGCAATGAAGGCGAGACCACTCTCCGTGAAGGGGGCCTCGGCGACCGCCGCGCCCGCGATCACCTCGTCGGCCGTCTCCAGACCCTCGCGCCGGCGGACCGGCAGGTCGTTGGCCTGCACGATAGCGGTCGCGGGGAAGAACTCGGCGAGCGCCGCGTACGCCTCCGCGCGCAGAGACTCGAGCCCGGCCGAGGTGATCTGCGACACCAGGATGTCGCCGAAGCGGTCCACCGTCCAGCTCGGGAGGAAGTCGCCCTCGGCGTTGAGGACGCGGTAGCCGGTCGTCTCCGGGGGCAAGAACAGCCGACGCCGCTCGAGCGCGACTGCGAGACGCTGGCGGAAGAACGCCCGGTCGATCGCGACCTCGACGCGGGAGAGCATCCGCACCCGGATGCGCGATCCCGAGTTCCAGAACCCGATCCCCAGCAGGCTGCCGTCGGCCGCCTCGACCCGGGCCAGCGCCCCGGGCGCCCCGACCTCGCTCGCCACCGCCCCCGAGAAGACCCAAGGATGCCCTTGCGCGATCGGCTTCTCGCGCCCGGGGCCGAGGCGGACGGTGACGAACATGGCCGCCTACCCCGGTCAGATGAGAGAGCGCGACTGCGCGCCATCGACCGCAACGCACGCCCCGGCGATCCAGCTCGCCCGCGGCGAGGCCAGGAAGGCGATGACGTCGGCCACCTCCTCGGCGGTGCCGAAGCGGCCGAACGGGAGGTTGCGGCGCACGAACTCCGCAATGCCTTCGGGGTCGGCCAAGGCGCGTCGGTCCCAGCTGCCACCCGGGAAGCGGATCGAGCCGGGGGCCACGGAGAGCACGCGAATGCCGTCGGAGGCGAGCTCCAGCGACATGATCTTGGCCAGACTGATGAGGGCGGACTTGGTGCTGTTGTAGGCGGCGAGGTCGGGGCCGCCGGCCTCGCGGCCGAAGAGCGACGCGACGAACAAGATCACCCCGCCCCTGCGTTCGCGCATCGACGCCACGGCGGCGCGGCTCACGCGCACGTGGGCCGTGAAGTTGGCCTCGAGGACGGCCTGCCAGTCGGCGTCGGCCAAATCGACGAAGGGCGCGCGCCGGTTGCTGCCGGCGCTGTTCACGAGGACATCCAGCCCGCCGAAGCGCTCGCGGGCTGCCGCGACGAGCCGTTCGCCCGCCGCCGCGTCGGTGATGTCGAGCGGCAGGGCGAGGACGTCGGCACCCGCGGCGGTGAGCTCGGCCGCGGCTTCGCGTAGTCCCTCCTCCCCGCGGGCGCAGATCGCCAACCGACAGCCCTCGCGTGCCAGCGCGCGCGCCGTCGCCAGACCGAGCCCGCGACTCGCTCCCGTGACGAGGGCGACCTTGCCCTCGAGGCCGAGATCCACGGCGCGGACTCTATCCCGCGCCGCCAGCGTTCAGGGCAGAGCTCGCGCGCCCTCGACGGTGAAGATCGAGGGGTCGATGGCCCGTGCCTCGTAGGCGACGAACTCGACGCGGGTCTCGGTCCCGCGCCGCAGCAGATCGCGGATCACCAGCCGCTCGGCGACCGTGCGGCCGCGCTCGGTGCGGAAGGCCGTGAAGACGATCTCGCGCGCGTCACGGCCCGAGGGCAGGCGAAGGAGCAGCCGCCGCGGCAGAGCGTCGGCCACACCCAGCCAGAGCACGGCCGAGGGATGCGCGTCGCCTGGCGCTCCCGTCAGATCCAGCACCCGACACTCGACGGCGTCCAAGAAGTCGGTTGCCGGGCGCAGCGTCGGCGCGTACCTGCCCGCGAGCGGCGAACCGGCGAGATCGGCGATGGCGAGCTCGCCGGCCAGCCGCTGCTGGCCCGCGACGGCGATCGGATGCCGCGCCCTCGGCACCAGGAGCCAGCTCTCGCCCTCGACGGCGAGCAGCCGCCGCCCCTCTTGGCGCCCCGCGCGGAAGACCGCCAACACCCGCGCGCCGCCACCGACGAAGAGCTCGATCTCGTCGCGCTCCACGGTGGCAGCACTCGAGCGTTCCACCCGCAGCCGCACGACACCCTCCTCGAGCGCCGAGCGCACCGTGTCGGCCCCGCGCAGCAGCGCCGCGGCGTCGAGGGTCGCCGGATCGGCAGCCGCAGCGAGCGGACCGAACGCGGCGAGGAGCGCCCCGGCGGCGCTCCAGAAGCTAGACATGGGTGAGGGCCTCGACGATCGACCGGCGCCCGGCTCGGCGAGCCGGCAGCCAGGCGGCGAGGAGCGCCGCCAGCAGCATGCCGGCCCCCGCGGCCAGGTAAGCCGCGGGATAGAGCTGGAGGAAGAGCCGCACCGCATGTGCCACGCCCGGCGGCGCCGGCAGGACGATCTCGGCAGCGTTGAGCAGCGCTCGCGCCGCGAGCGAGCAGATAGCCCCGGCGAGGCAGCCCAGAGCGCCGACGGCGACACCCTCCAAGAGAAACAGCCGCGCCACCGCCCGCGGCCGCATGCCGAGCGCCCGCAGCGTGCCGATTTCCCGCGTGCGCTCGGTGGTCGCCATCAGCATGCTGTTGGCGGCCGCCAACAGCACGATGACCACCAGCACCGAGCCCAAGAACCCGAAGATCCCCAGATAGAGCGTGCGCACCTGGCGGTAGAAGACGGCGAGCTCGCGCCAGGTGCGGAAGTCGACTTCGACGCCCTCGTTGGCGAGCGCGACGCGCAGCCGCTCGCCAACGACTCGCGCTTCCTCGGCGTCCTCGATCATGACGACCAGCTTGGAAACGGTGTCGCCGGCCACGAGAAGGGCTTGGGCCGTCGGCAAGGGAGTTGCCAGATAGCGATCGTCGAACTCCCTCACCGGCAAGCGTGCGATCCCTACGACCTCCACGTCGAGAGCGTTCAGCACTCCGTCCGCGGTCATGGCGAGCAGCGTGATGACGTCCCCCAACCCGGCGTCGAGCGAAGCCGCGAGACCCGAGCCGATCACGGCTTCGGCGCCATCCTCGGCGAGCCAGCGGCCCCCGACCAGGAGGAGCGTCGTGTCCATGCTCTCCGCCTCGGCCTCCGGTTCGAGCCCGGCGCCGACGAACGGCACGGTGCGCGTCGCGCCGCTCGCCAGGCCGAAGAAATCGACGCGCCGCAGGACCGCCCTTACCGCGGGATCCCTTCCTACCCGAGCTGTTACGGCCGCGGCATCGGGTAAGCCATGCGCGAGGGCCTCGGCCTCGCCGCCGGCGAAGGCGCCCGGCGTGGCGAGCTGCAGGTGACCGATGCCGCCGCGGATCGTGCCCTCGCGCAGCGCCTCGAAGCTCTGCGCCATGAAGCCGGCGGACAGGGTCAGCGCCGCGAAGCCCAAGGCCACGACGCCGGCGGTCAAGGCCGTGCGCCGCCGGTTGCGGCCGACGTTGCGCAACGCCAAGCGAGCGAGCGTCACCCCGCCTCCTCGATGCGGCCGTCGCGCAGCGCCACGACGCGGCTCGCCAGCGCCCGCAACTCGCGGTCGTGGGTGGCGACGACGCAGGCCACCCCGCGCTCGCCGTGCAAACGGTGCAGCAGCCCGAGGATCTCGGCGGCCGTGCCGCTGTCCAGGCTGGCGGTCGGCTCGTCGGCGAAGAGCACCCGCGCCTCGTTGGCGAGGGCGCGGGCGATCGCCACTCGCTGCCGCTGGCCGCCGGAGAGGAGGTCCGGCCGGACGGTGGCCTTCTCCGCCAGGCCCACGGCCGCCAGCAGCTCGCGGGCTCGCGCCCGTCGCTCGCTGGGTGGCCGGCCGGCGAGGACGAGCGGCACCTCGACGTTCTCCGCCGCCGTCAGGACCGGGATCAGGTTGAAGGTCTGGAAGACGAAGCCGAAGGCATCACGCCGCAGGTCCGAGCGCTCGTCCTCGTCCAGGGCCTCGACGGGGCGTCCCTGCCAGCGCACCGATCCCCCATCTGGCCGGTCGAGCAGCCCGAGCAGGTTCAAGAGGGTGGTCTTCCCCGACCCCGACGGACCCTCGAGCACGAGGAAGTCGCCGGCCTCGATCGCCAGGCTGACGCCAGCGAGCGCGGGCACGGGCACGGCGCCGAGCCGGTAGACGCGCTCGAGCTTGCGCCCTTCGAGAAGAGGCTCTGACACGGCGCGGAGCCTATGCAAGCGGCCAACGAGCGCAAGCGGGGGCCGCGCGGCCGAAGTCTTCAGGGCGCACGGCGCGCTTCGATGAGGACGTTGGCGAAGGGGGTCCGTCGCCAGAGGGGGCTGGTGGTGGTCTCGAGGCCCTGTGACTCGAGCAGGTGTGCCCAGCCGGCGGCGCTGCGGTAGTGGAAGCGCTGGCGCCAGTGGCCGCGGGCGAGTGCTGCCAACCGCTCACCCGATCGAGTGAGGAAGAAGCGCAGGGGCCGGGCGCTGTCGGCCTCACGCACGAGGAGCTGCCCGCCAGGTCGCAGCGCAGCGGCCAGCCGTGCGAGCACCATCACCTGGGCGTCACTTTTCAAGTAATGGAGCACGTCCAGCAGCAGGAAGGCGTCGGCCTCCGGCGGCGACCAGGCGGTGAGGTCCGCGATCTCGATCCGTGCGCGCTCGCCAAGGGCCTGTCGCGCAACCGCCGCGAGCCTCGGCCTTAGCTCGACGCCGAGGAGCTCGACCGGGTCCGATTCCCGCCGTACACCTACTTGAAAATGTTCTTCCGCAGGCTCGGTTCGCGCCGTGTCGAGCAGCGCCAGGACCAGGCCCCGACCGCAGCCGAGGTCGACGATCCGGCCGCCGAGGGTGGGCGCCAGGCGAGACAGGATCTCGCGGTACAGCGGGTCGCCGCGCAGCTTCCCGCGCGCGAACTCCCAGTGGAAGACGCCGCACTCGAAGTAGCGCTTGGCCGCGGCCTCGGAGAGGCGCTGCCACGGGGCGTCGCGGGGGGCGCCACGCCCGACGAGGAAGGCGAGCGCGGCGGCCACGAGCCCCACCAGCAAGCCGACACAGACCGAGCCCAAGGCGAGGAAGCCGCCGAGATCGGCGACCGTAGAGGCACGCAAGCCCCCCGGACCGAGCCGCGGCCAGGCACCGCGCGCCAGACGGTGCCCCACCGCCAAGCTCGCCACCACCAGGACCGGCGCAGTCAGCGGGTTGTTGACGTGCGCGGCGAGATACATGTTGAGGCGGTTCAAGCGCAGCCAGCGGCCGACCACCCAGCAGAGGGCGAGGTGCGCCCCGTAGAGCGGCAGGCAGCCGAGGAAGGCGCCGACGCCGATCGCGCAGGCATGTCGGCCCGGGGCGTCGTGCTCGGTGCGCAGCCGGTAGTGGAGCTCGGCGAGCGCCCGCCCGAGGCTGCGACGCGCCGGCCGTTCTTCAGGCGCGCGGCTCGTCATGGCGCGGCGGCGGCAGGGCAACGGCGGCGAGGCCCCGGCGCTCCAACTCGTCGAGCAGTCGCGGGAGCACGGCGAGCACGACAGGTCGGCCGCCCCTCGTCGGGCGCGCCGCGCGATCGTGCAGGAGGAGGATGTCGCCCGCCGCCAGAGCGCGCGTGAGCCGGCGCAGGACGGCCTCGGGATCGGCGCTCGCGGTGTCGAAGCCGCGCCGCGTCCAACTGGCGAGCGCCAACCCCCGTGCCGCCAGCACGCCGGCGAGCCAGGGGTTGCGCAGGCCAGCCGGAGCGCGGAAGTAGGAGGGCCGCTCCCCGGCCTGCTGCGCCAGGACCTCCTGGGCACGATCGATCTCGCGCCCCGCGGCGCTGGGGCCCAAGAAGCAAAACAGATTCGAGTGGCGGTGCGAATGGTTCTCGACCCGGTGCCCGCGGCGGACGATCTCGGCCACCAGCTCCGGCGCGGCCTCGGCCCGATGCCCGACGCAGAAGAAGCTCGCGTGGGCGTTGTAGCGGCCGAGCAAATCGAGCACTGCCGGTGTGACCACCGGATCCGGGCCGTCGTCGAAGGTCAGAGCCGCGGCGCCCGCCGCGGCGGCGGCCGGCAGCCGCCTCAGGTTGGGCCCGATGAGGGTGCTGCGCGGCCACAGGCTCGCCGCCACCAGCGTCAGATGGTCGGCGACCACGACCGCGAGCACCAAGCGCCAGGCGCCCGGCCAGGCGATCACGGCCGCCACGGCGGCCGCGTGCAGCCAGAGGGAGAGGCGGACAAGCGGGGCCGGTCGCCAGCCGGCGCTCATGGCGCGGGCTGGCCGGCCGCCGCGCCGACCTCGCCCGGCGCCGAGGGCAGCGCCGCCAGATCGAGCTTGCCCCGCGCCGTTCGCGGCAGTTCACGCACCAGCACGACATTGCGCGGCACCTTGTGCTCCGCGAGCCGCTCGCGGCACCAGCGCACCACCCGCTCGGCGTCGAGGGCTCCGGCGGCGCAAGCGACGAAGGCGCGGATCCCTTCCCTACCCGAGCTGTTCTCAGCGACGCCTCGCACGACGACGTCCTCGACGCCGGGCAGCGCAGCGATCACTCCCTCGACCTCACGCGGACTCACCTTGCGGCCGCGCACGTTGATCAGATCGTCGAGTCGACCGAGCAGCGCAACCTCGCGGCCGTCGAGCCGGGCCAAGTCGCCCGTAGCGAAGCGCCCAGCAGCGAGATCCGGGTGGGGCTCGGGCCAATAACCGCTGGCGACGGCCGACGAGGAAACGACGAGCCGCCCAGCCTCGGCGGGGGCGAACCCGGCGACCGGCTGGAGCTCGATGGCGACTCCCTCCACGGCCTCGCCCACCGTCCCCCGCTCCGCGGCCGCCCCTTCGCGGTCGTAGGTGATGCCGCCGCACTCGCTGGCGCCGTAGAACACGTGCGCGGCGCGGCCGGTGCGCGCGCGGAAGCGGCAAGCGATCTCCGGCAACAGCGGAGCGCCGGCGACGATCACGCGCCGCAGCGAAGGCGGCAACGGCGGTGGCTCGCCCAACCGCAACAAGGCGGTCAGGTAAGCGGGCACCGTGGGGAAGACCGTCGCCTCCCATCGCGCTGCAGCGCGCAGCGGACCGAACGGGTCGGCCGTAGGGGCGACCACGAGCGGCAGGCCGGCGACGAGAGCGGGCACGACCAGGCTCGACAATCCGTAGCTGTGCGAGAGGGGCACCATGGCGAGCAGGCGGTCGCCCTGGCCGATCTCCATCGTCCCCCGCAGCGCTTCGTCGTCGGCCAACAGCGCCTCCGTCGAGACCACCACACCCCGCGGCTGCCCGGTCGAGCCGGAGGTGAGCTTGATCACGGCGGCGCTGGACCCGAGCTGCGGGGCGGTGGACTCCAGGGCGAAACGATCGACGATGAGTTCGGATGGGTCCGGCTCCCGGCGCTCGCTCACTCGCATCACGGCGGCGAGGCTCAGGTGTTCGGCGACGCGTTGGCGTTCCGACGATCTCGAGGACGCGTCGAGCAGCGCCACCGGGTGGCCGGCCCGGCGCGCGGCCAGGAGCGCGCCGAGGAAGGCCGCGCCGTTCGGGATCTGGAGTCCGAGCGCGGCGTCCTCAGGCAGATCCGCCGCGCGAAGAACGGTCTCGAAACGTCCTGCCAGGGTGCCCACATCCCCGACGCTGAAGGTGTTTGCCCACTCGAAAACCAGCGGTGCCGAGGGCACACGGGCGGCCAGTCGCTCGAAGGCCGCGAGGAGGGCGTCTGCGGGCGCCGCGCACATGCCGGGGAGAAGCGGGCGGCATCCTAACAGCCCGGCAACCGCGTGGTAGAGTGCTGGCCGCCTTGGATTTGACCGAGTTCAAGCGGCTCATCATCGACAGTTTGCAGCTCGAGGGCGTGACGCCGGAGGCGATCGCCGACGAGGCGCCGCTCTTCGGCGACGGCCTCGGCCTCGACTCGGTGGACGCGCTCGAGCTGGCGGTCGCCATCGAGAAGCGCCTGGGAGTGCGCATCCGGGCGCACGAGGCCGGGCGAGAGGCTTTCGGCTCCGCCGCCGCCCTCCACCGCTTCGTCGAGGAGCAGAGAGCCGCCCCGCCCGCCGGCTAGGACCGGTGTCCGTCCGACCCCGCATCGTCGTCACCGGAGTGGGCGTGGTCAGCGCCTGGGGCTGGGGACGAGAACCGCTGCGCCAGGCGCTCGCCACGGGGGCGACCGCGATCGGCCCTTTCGCGCGTTTCGACCACACCGACTACGCCACCCACGTCGCCGGCGAAGCGCCGGATCCCCCGGCGCGATTGGCGGTCGAGCCGCCGGGACCGTGGCGGCGACGATCCTGGGCCGAGCGCTTCGCCCTGGCGGCGGCGGCGGAAGCGCTCTTCGAGGCGGGCCTGCCGCCGGACCTCTCGGCGCTCGAGGCCGGGGTGTTCTTCGGCAGCAGCACGGGCGGCATGCTCGAGACGGAGGAGTTCTACGCCGCGCGGCGCGGTAGCCGCCTCGACCGCGTGGCGCTCTCCGGCCTAGCGGCGCACCAGGTGAACCGGCCGGCCGACGCCGTGGCGCGAGCCTTCCTCGTCACCGGTGAGGTCGAAACCGTCTCCTCGGCCTGCGCCTCGGGCGCCCTCGCCTTGGGACTCGCCCTCGAGGCGCTACGCGACGGCCGCGTCGAGGTCGCGCTGGCCGGCGGCGCCGACGGCCTTTGCCGCCTGACCTTCGGCGGCTTCAACGCCCTGCAGTCGGTCGACGAGGTACCGTGCCGGCCCTTCCGCGCCGAGCGGCGAGGCCTGTCACTCGGCGAGGGCGCCGCGGTGCTGGTGCTCGAGCGCGCCGAGCACGCCGCCGAGCGCGGCGCCGAGCCGCTGGCGGAGCTGCTGGGCAGCGGCGCCTCCGCCGATGCCTACCACATGACGGCGCCCGAGCCTCGGGGCCGCGGCGCCGCCGAGGCCGTCGAGCGCGCCCTGGCCGACGCCGGCCAGTCCGCCTCGGCGGTCGATTTCATCAACGCCCACGGAACCGGGACCGAGCTCAACGACGCGGCCGAGTACCAGGCGCTGGCGCGCGTCTTCGGCGCGCGGCTGCGGACCCTTCCCCTGACCTCGACCAAGGCGAGCGTCGGACATCTGCTCGGCTCGGCCGGAGCGATCGAAGCTGCCGCCACCGTGCTCGCCCTCCGAGATCAGCGCCTGCAGCCCACCGCCGGCACCGGCGACTTGGATGAGCGAACGCCGGTCTGTCTCGCGTCCGAGTCCGCGCCCGCCGACCTCGTCGTCGCCCTGTCGCTCAACCTCGGATTCGGTGGGTGCAACGGCGCCTTGGTCCTGGCACGCGCCGGCGCCTCGTGACGCCCGCTCCCACCGTCGCCGTCACCGGCCTGGGCTGCGTTAGCGCCTTCGGCGTAGGCCGCACCGCCCTCGCCGCCGGGCTCGCCGCGGCCGTGCCGCGCCTTGCGCCCGTCGATCGATCGGAGGGCTATCACGGCCCGAGAGGGGCCGCCTCAGCGGCCCTCGTCCGCGACCTCGACACCACGCCGTGGATCCCGCCGCTCGAGGCTCGCCGGATGAGCAACCCCTCGCGCTTCGCCGTCGTCGCGGCGCGCGAAGCGCTGGCCGACGCCGGGCTCGAGGTGCCCGCGGCGCCGGACCGGGAGCTCGCCGTCGCCCTCGGCACGGCGTTCGGCCCAGCGGCCTGGACGCAGCGGCTGCTCGACCAGCTCTTCGACGAGGGACCGGCGGCGGCTTCGCCGGCCCTCTTCACCGAGTCGGTGTTGAATGCCCCCGCCGGGCGCGTGGCGCTCGCCTGTCGCGCCGCAGGACCCAACCACACCCTCGCGCAGGCCGAGGCTGGGCCGCTCCTCGCCTGCCGCCGCGGCGCCGCCGACGTTGCCCACGGCCGGGCCGGCCGGGCACTGGCCGGCGGCGTCGAGGAGGTGACGCCACTCCTGCACGCCGCGCTGGATGGCTTCGGCGCACTCGCGCCGGCGGGGGCTGACGGCAGCGAGCGAGCGCAGCCCTTCGACCGCCGGCGCGACGGCTTCCTCGCCGCCGAGGGGGCCGCGGTCTTGCTGCTCGAGCCGGAAGCGACGGCGCGCGAGCGGGGAGCATCGATCCTCGCCCGCCTCGCCGGCGGGTGTGCCGCCTTCGACCCGACGGCGTCGCGGGTGGGTTTCGGTCACGACGGGGAGACGCTGGCGCGTCGGCTGCGCCGCGGCCTCGAGCGCCTGGGCCTTGCCGTCGCGGACCTCGATCTCATCGTCTCCGGCGCCTCCGGCTCTCCCGCCGGCGACCGCCTCGAGGCCGCCGTGCTGCGGCACGCCTGGGGCAATCTCCCCTTGCCGCCGATCGTGGCGCCGAAGGCGATCACCGGCGAGTACGGCGGGCTGCACCTGGCAGCCGCCGTGCTGCTCGTCGCCGGCCTGTGGAGCGAAGGCTTCCCCAGTCTCGAGGATCCGGATCCCGCGTGCGGAGTGACCCTTCACACCGGGTCCCTGGCACCCGGGCGGCGCCGCGCGCTGGTCAGTGCCCTCGCGGCCGGCGGTGCCGCTGCCTGGCTGGTCTTGGAGAGCCCGTGACCGTCGAGCGCATCGCCGCGGCGATCCCCGCGCTCAACGCCGCTCCGTCGATCGCCGCCGTCGTCGAGCAGACCTTGCCGTTCGTGGCCGAGGTCCTGGTGGTGGACGACGGCTCGCGCGACGCCACCGTCGAGGCGGCGCGCCGAGCCGGCGCTCGTGTCCTTCGTCACCCGGAAAACCTGGGGAAGGGTCGGGCTCTGGCCACCGCCTTCCACGACCTGTTCGCGCGCGGCACGACCGCCGTGGTCACCCTCGACGCCGACGGCCAGCACCTGCCGGCCGAGATCCCCAAGCTCGTCGTGGCGCGCTGCGACGGCGCCGACCTCGTGATCGGCAGCCGGACGCACCTCTTCGCGGCGATGCACCCCGTGCGTCGCGCCAGCAACCGCATCTCTTCGTGGCTCATCTCGCGCTGCGCCGGCCGGCCGCTGCCCGACGTGCAGAGCGGCTTCCGGCTCTACACGCGGGAGCTCCTCGACCGCACGGGCTTCCCCGAGGCCCGCTTCGAGGCCGAGAGCGCCGTCGTCGTGCGCGCCGTCCGCGCCGGCCTCGCCGTCGTCTGGGTGCCGATCGACCTCGGCTTCGCCGACGGCCGCACCACCTCCCACTACCGGCCCGTCGCCGACAGCCTACGCATCGCGCGGGCGGTCGTCCGGGCACGCTTCGCGTCTTGACTTCGCCGCGCCAGCGCCGCTAGGGTGACCTCCTTGCTCCTTCGTTCGACCGCTCTGCTCTGGCTCGTCGCGGCGCCCGGCCTGGCGGCGCCGGTCGATCCCTACATCGTGCTCGCCTTCACGCCTCAGCACGAAATCGCCGAGTCGATCCCCACCCTGACTCCGACCATGACCCAGGCGCCGGTGGAGCTGCGGGTGGTCGATGGGCGGTCCGGAGCGGATCCCGCGTCGGTGGGCACTCGCACCGACGATGACGACCGGCCCCATCCGCTGCAGGCATCGAACGACGTCGTCGCCTTCGTGGAGGCCGCCCTCGCCCAGCTGGCGCAGAAGTGGGGCGTGCGGGTAGCGCCCGGCGCCGATCGCATCCTCGAGGCGACGATCATGGTCCTCCAGGTGGACGAGACGAACCAGGCCCTCGGGGCGACCTTCCAGGCCAACAGCGGGCTCTCGCTCGCCTTGCTCGACCGCGGCGGCAACCGGCTGTGGTCCGGCACCGCGGGCGGCGATGCCAGCCGCTACGGGCGCGCCGGCAGCGACGCCAACTGCAACGAGGTGTTGAGCGACGCCTTGCTCGAGGCCTTCGCCGCCGGCCTGAGCCAACCGGGGCTGCAGCAGGCCTGGGCCGGGGTCGTCGAGGTCGCTCCCGGCCCGGCGCGGCGCGCCGCGGCCGAGGGCGACTCGCTCGCCTTCCACATCGCCGTGGTCACGCCCGGTTCGGCCGCGAGCCACGAGGAGGTCGTCGAGCCCGACACGTTGCTGGACGAGCTGCTGGGGCTCCTCGAGCAAGGGTTCGAGACCGAGACCCTGCTCGACTACCTGGATCGCAAGGCGTTGAGCGCTCCCCTGTCGGCGGACGATTTGGCGCACTGGAAGGAGGAGGGGCTTCCAGAGGAAGTCATCCGCGCCGCCTTGGATCTGCCCGTCCAGTAGGCTTCGATGCTCTCGCCCTAGGTGCCGTGGCCCTCGGCACGATCCTCCTGACCGGCGGCAGCGGCGGACTCGGCCGCGCGCTGGTCGAGGTGTTGCTGTCGCACGGCGCTCTCGTCGCCTTCACCTTCCGGCACGATGAAGCGGGCGCGCGGAAGATCGAAGGGGCGGCGGCGGGGCGAGCGCGCGCCTACCCGCTCGACCTCGCGGACTCGGCTGCCGTGGACGACCTGGTAGAGCGCGTCGAGGCGAAGCTCGGACCGCTCGATGGGCTGGTGAACGGCGCCGGAGTGCGCGCCGATGGGCTTCTGGCGATGACCTCCGATGAGGAGTGGCGGCGCCTGCTCGAGATCAATCTGGGTGGTGTCTTCCGCTGTTGTCGCGCCGTTCTCCCCGGCATGATGCACCGCCGGCGCGGCGCGATCGTCAACGTGACGTCGCTCTCGGCCCGCTTCGGGCTCGCCGGACAGACCGGCTACGCGGCGGCGAAGGCGGGCATCGTGGGTTTGACCCGGAGCCTCGCCCGCGAGGTCGGTGGCCGCGGGGTGCGGGTCAACGCCGTCGCCCCGGGGTTCCTGTCCACCGAGCTGACCGCGGGCCTGCCCGAGGATGTCGTCGTCCGGCTCCGCGAGCGCGAGTGTCTGTCAGGGGGCGTCGAGCCGGGCGCGGTCGGCGAGGCGATCGCCTTCCTGCTCTCGGATCGGGCGCGGGCGATCACCGGCCAGTGCGTGTTCGTCGACGCGGGCGCCTCGGCCTGAAGGCAATGGCGACGACGACCACCGCAGCGCCGCCCCAGGCGCCCGAGCGCGGCCGCCTTGCCGGCCTGCTCGGCGGGCTGCACGTCACCGGTGTCTTCTGGTATCGCTTCCATGCCTGGGGCGTCCGGCGGCTGCCCGGGTGGGCGGTCGCGCCGTTCGTTCACCTCTTCACCGCCTTTTTCTTCCTCGCCCTGCGGCGCATCCGCCGGGCGGTCGCGGCCAACCTCGTGCCGGTGCTCGGGCCGGCCGGCTTCTGGGCGACCCAGCGGCGGATCCACCGCACGCTCCTCACCTTCGCCTGGTGCCTCACCGAGCGCTGGGAGCACCTGTGCGGCGTGGGCGAGTTCGCGGTCGAGACGGAGGGGCTCGAAGCCTGGCAAGAGATCAGCGCCGCGCAGAGCGGTTTTCTCGTACAAACAGCTCACGTAGGGGTTTGGGAGCCGGCCGCCGGGCTACTGGCGCGGGTCGGCAAGCGCCCGGTGCATCTGGTGCGCGAGGAGGAGCTCGATCCCGAGGCGCAGGCGTTCGTGCGCGACCTCGTCGCGCGGCGCGGCGGCCAGGCGCTCACCACCCACTTCGTCGGCGACCCGTTGCTCGGCGTGGTGCTGCACGAGGCCCTCGCGGGCGGCGAGATCGTCGCGCTGCAGGGCGATCGGCCCCGCGCCGGTGGGCGCACCGCGCCCACTCGCATGTTCGACCGCTCCTTTTCCCTGCCACTCGGACCGCTAGCCCTGGCCCGCAGCGCTGCGGTGCCCCTCCTGCCCGTTTTCGCCCTACGTGAAGGGCGGCGACGCTACCGTGTCGTCTTCCGCGACGCCATCCGCGTTGCCACGACCGCCGACCGCCGCGTGGATCTCGCGGCAGCCGCCGTCCAGGTCGCCGCCGGCCTGGAGTCGATCATCCGGCGCGAGCCGTTTCAGTGGTTCTGCTTCCGCGAGGTCTGGGAGGACGAATCGGAGGAGGCTTCGTCGGGCGGCGCGGCCAGATAGGTGCTGATCTGGCCCCGCAGCAACTCGACGCCGCCAGCGGCAACAGAGATCAAGTAGACGAAAAGAGGCAAGGCCGCCGACAAGCGTTCCACGCGGATCCGAAGGGCGGTTCCCGCCGGAAACACCGGACGCGAGCAGCGCACGTCGCGCATCCGAACGAGATACCCGGTCGGTCGCGTGCCCACCAAGGTGGCCTCGTGAGCGTGCGCCTCGAGCAAGGCCGCCGCCTGCGCACCGAGCTCCACGCCAACCCAAGTCGGACAGGAGGAACTGCTCACGTAGGGGCTAGTGGGTGGCACCGTTCCCTCACAGACGATGGCGTCCGCCGTGACCTCGACCACGCGAGTGAGCATCCGCGCCGGGCCGGCATGAGGCAGCCAGGCGCCGAGATCGTCGATCCCCTTAGTTGTCACCGGCGTCCTCATCGATCACCACCTCGCAGGTCAAGATGCCGTCACTCACCCGATCTGTTGACAGCGACAGAACGAAGCGCACGCGGGTGAAAGCGTCGTCCCAGTCGAGGTCGAGCACCAGTCGGTCGCCCGGAACGACGGGGCGCGCGCAGCGCAGGCGTTCGATGGCAGAGATCGCGACGGCGCGCCCCAGCGCGGATCCCAGGGCTTGCTGGACGATGCCGAGCTGGGCGACGGCAGGAAGCACCGGGTGGCCCGGAAAGTGGCCTTCGAAGTAGGAGGGCGCAGGCACGGCAGTGAAGCGTGCGCGGCCCGCGCCCTCGTTTCCCTCGCGCTCGACGAGCACCAGCTCGCTTCGAGCCGCGAGGGGAGAGGGGTCGGCGCCGGCCATCGGGTGGCGATCCTAAGCCGCCGATCCGACGGCCGCCATCGACTAGACTCGCCCGACGCCCTCGTCGGTCGATGACCCCCTTCGAGATCTCCGTCCGGGTATTCCTCGAGCTGGCGGTGATCCTCGCCGCTTGTCGGATCGTCGGCCGCCTGGTGCGGCCGTTCGGCCAGCCGCAGGTGGTGGCCGAGATGGTCACCGGCGTCCTCTTGGGCCCGTCGCTCTTCGGCTGGCTCGCGCCGAGCGCCCAGGCCTGGCTCTTCCCGCCCGCCACCAAGCCGATCCTCTACGTGCTCGCCCAGATCGGCCTGGCGCTCTACATGTTCCTGGTCGGGCTCGAGTTCGATCTCGGTCTCATCCGCCGGCGCGTGAAGAGCGCCGTCGCCGTTTCCTGGGCGGGGATCCTGACCCCCTTCGCCCTCGGCGCCGGGCTGGCGTTCGTCCTCAAGGACCGCTTCTCGCTGTTCACGGAGGGGGTCGCGAACTGGCAGGCGATGCTCTTCTTCGGCTCGGCGCTGTCGATCACCGCCTTCCCGATGCTCGCCCGCATCATCTACGAGCGCGGCCTCTCGGGAACGTCGCTCGGCACCCTGGCCCTCGCCGCCGGATCGCTCGACGACGCCGCGGCCTGGTGCCTGCTCGCCATCGTCCTGGCCGGCTTCACGGGCCAGGCGTCGATCGCGTTGCTCGCCGTCGGCGGCGGCGCCCTGTACGGTGTGGCCATGTTCGCCCTCGGGCGGCGCCTTCTGGCCCGGCTCTACGAGGCCCTGGGCCGGCCCGAACGCGAGCCCCTGGTGCTCCCCATCACCCTCACCCTGCTCATGCTCGCCGCCTGGCTGACCGACACGATCGGCATCTACGCCGTCTTCGGCGCCTTCATCCTCGGCGCCTGCATGCCGCGGGGGCCGCTCCAGAAGGTGCTGGAAGGGCGACTGGCGCCCCTCACTACCGTCTTCTTGTTGCCCAACTTCTTCGTCAATTCCGGACTCAACACCGCGATCGGTCTCCTCGATTCCTGGGTCATGTGGGGGATCGCCCTCCTCGTGCTCGCCGCCGCGGTGGCGGGCAAGGGCCTGGCGTGCGGCGTCGCGGCACGGGCGACCGGCGAGTCCACCCGCGACGCGGTCGCCATCGGCGCCTTGATGAACGCCCGCGGCCTGATGGAGCTGATCCTCTTGAACCTCGCCTACGACCGCGGTCTCATCACCCAGACGCTGTTCACCATCCTGGTGTTGATGGCCGTGGCGACGACCCTCATGGCGGTGCCGTTCTTCAATCGGGTCTACGGGCGGGAAGGACGGCCGGTCGATGCGGCGGCACCGCTGTAAACAGCTCGAGTAGGGATTGTGGTCACTCGCGCCCGAGGTGAGCGCGGTCCGAGTCGCCCATCTCGATGCCGCCCTGCGGGAAGTACTCGTGCCAGCGGCGAGTGACCCTCTCGGCTGCTGCCGGGGCGCAGAAGAGCTCCTTGGGGAAGTCGGGCTTCAGGCGGGCGTCGATCGCGATCGGGCCGCGGTAGCTCACGTGGTTGCGGGTAACCTCCCGGCCCGCGGCGTGGAGGTCGGCGGCGGGCTCGAAGCGGGTGAAGGTCGTCCATAGGAAGTTGATGGGGCTCGCCGCGGCGCGGGCGGGCTCGTCGGTGACGACGAGGAGGGGCCAATCGGCGAAGGTCGGATGCGCGGCGAAGCGCGCCGCGGCCCCGGGGTCCTCGCCTTTGGCGGGCCCACCGACGACCAGGCATCCGGGACAGAAGACGCGCACGTCGCGGGCGCCGGCAGGAAGCTCCGCTGCCGCGAACTCCCGCGGCAGCTCCCGCACCGGCTCGCCCAGCCCTACCCAGACGCCTTTCGAACCTTCGTTGACCACCGGCCCCGTGTAGTCCAGCGTGTCCATCGACAGGTTGGCGAAGACGAAGAGGTCGGTCTCCGGGCGCGTGCGCTCGAGCACGTGTTGGAGCGTCGCCCGGAAGTCCTTCAAGTCCACCGCACGATCGGTCACCAACAAGAACTTGGTCAGCGAGAGCTGGCCCTCGCCCAGGATGCGGAAGGCCGAGGCCATCGCCTCGCGCCGGTAGCGCTCGCGGACGACGGCGGCGGCCAGTGAGTGGTAGCCCGTCTCACCGTAGGACCAGAGTGAGATCACCCCCGGCATGACCAGTGGGAAGAGCGGTGCAAGCAGCTCCTGCAAGAGGTCGCCGATGTAGAAGTCCTCTTGGCGGGGCTTTCCCACCACCGTCGCCGGGTAGATCGCGTCGCGCCGGTGCAGCAGCTCCTCCACCTCGAAGACCGGGTAGTCGTGGGCCAGCGAGTAGTAGCCGTAGTGGTCCCCAAAGGGGCCTTCCGGCAGCCGCCGCCGCGGCGGCACCCGTCCGAGCAGAGCGAACTCGGCATCGGCAAGCACGGGATGGCCGCTCGGGCCGTCGAGCACGCGCAGCCGCCGGCCGAGGATGAGAGAGGCTAAGAGCAGCTCCGGAACGTTCTCCGGCAGCGGCGCCACCGAGGCGAGGATCGCCGCCGGCGGGCCGCCCAGGGTGACGGTGACCGGCAGCGCTTCGTCCCGCGTCTCGGCCGCCGCGTAGTGGAAGCCGCCCCCCTTTCCAATCTGCCAGTGCATGCCGAGCGTGCGTCGGTCGTGCACCTGCAGGCGATAGAGCCCGAGGTTGGCGCGCTGCGTCTCGGGGTGCTCGGTGTAGACCTGCCCCAGGGTGACAAAGGGCCCGCCATCCTCCGGCCAGGTGGTGAGGGCCGGCAGGCGTGCGAGGTCCACCTCGCGCGAGCGCACCTCGGCGACCGGGCCCCTGCCGCCGCGCGCGAGTCCCACCCGCAGCGCCTCACGGCCCACGTCGCGGGCTCCCCACAGCTTGCCGAGGCTGGGCGGCATCAGCTCCTCGGAGAGCTCGACCAACCGTCGGATCAGCCGGAACGGTCGCTCGCCGAAAGCCAGCTCCGCTCGCCGCGCCGTCCCGAAGAGGTTGGTCGCCACCGGGAAGGCCGACTCCCCGACCCGCGTAAACAACAGCGCCGGCCCGCCCGCCCCGATCACCCGCCGGTGGATCTCGGCCACCTCCTGGTCGGGGTCCACTGGCGCCTCGACGACCGCGAGGTCACCGTCGCGCCGCAGGCGATCGAGAAAGGAGCGGAGATCCGGGAACGAGGGTTCCGGCACGCCCGGAGTCTAGCCGCCTCTCAGCGCACCTTGACGACGACGAACGTCACGTCGTCGGCCGGCGGCCGGGCGCCGGCCCAGGCCTCGGCGGCGGTGGAGAGCCGGACGATGATCTCCTGCGGGCTGCATCCGGCGCATTCATCGACCGTTTGCCGCACCCGCCCGTAGCCGAAGGGCTCGCCGTCGGCGTTCGGCAGCTCGGGCAGCCCGTCGCTCATCAGCAGCACGACGTCGCCCGGTGACAGCGGCACCTCGTGTCGCTGATAGACCGCCTGCGCCATGCCGCCGAGCGGCAGGCCCTGGAGAGCGATCTCCTCCACCTCGCCGCCGGCGCGGCGCACGAGGATCGGCGGCATGCCGGCCGAGGAGACGGTCATCCGCTCGCCGTCGAGTCGCACCAGCGCCAGGGCCATCGCCATGCGACCGAGGGCCATGCGGCGGATCGAGCCTGCCGCGTTGGCGAGGAACTCCGGCAGGTCGCAGCCGCCCGCCCCGGCGATGAACAGGCTCTTGATGACCGTCACCATGGTGCCGGCCTTGGCGCCGTGTCCGGTCGCGTCGCCGATCGCCACCGTCAGCCGGCCGTCGTCGTCGGTGCGGAAGTCGTAGTAGTCGCCGCCCACCTCGGTGGCCGTGCGCATGAAGACCGCGACCTCGAGCCGTGGATGCTCCGGCAGGGTCTTGGGCAGGAGCGAGAGCTGGAAGCGTCGTGCCTCCTCGAGCTCCAGGGTCTTGCGCTCGTTCTCGGTCGCCAGCAGGCGCTGGGCGAGCTCGGTCTCGACCAGCCGCTCCTGATTGACGCGCAGGTCGCGAGCCATGCGGTTGAAGGTCTCCGCCAGCCTTCCGACCTCGTCCTGCGAGCGCACCGGCACTTCGACTGCGAGGTCGCCGGCGGCCAAGCGCTCGGCGCCGACCGTCAGCTCGCCGAGGTTGCGGGTGATGCGCCGCGACAGCGGCACGACGCCGACCAGCGCGAGGCCCACCAGGCCGAGGCCGAAGCCGAAGTTGCGCCCGGCCGTGCGCCGCAGCTCGCGCAGCGAGTCGCGCAGGGGCTTGGCGATGCCGAAGACGAGATCCGAGTCCGGGTAGTCGACCTTGACAACCGCCCAGTCCCCGGCCGGCTCGCGGTCTTCCGTCTCGCCGCTCGCCACGCCCAGGTCATCGAGAGCGGTCCAATCCTCGTCGCTGATGGCGTACACGTTGCCCTCGGCGTCCACGGCGAACGGGATCTCGCCTTCCTCGCGCCGCGCCTCGGCGAGGACCGACTTCAGCAGATGCTTGGCCTCCACTTTGGCCCGCAGGCGGCCGACGGCCTGCCCGGCCGCCTCGATTGGGCACTCGTAGCTGCCGCGCAGGAGCTTGTGGGTGGCCACTCCCCGGCCCGCCAGCTCCTCCAGATGAGTCGCGGCCTCACTCCGCCTCCACCGC
>CAYXXN010000003.1:0-46069 GCA_964469055.1 uncultured Thermoanaerobaculia bacterium | reverse complement strand
TGCTGTTCCTGCGCCGGGGTCTGGCGGCCTGGGCGCAGCGGCTCGTAGAGCCCCGAGGCGCCCTGTCGATTCCCCAGGTAGAAGTTGGCGCCGCTCTGCGAGGTGGTGACGATCCACTCGCCGGAGACATGGTGGTTGAGGAGCGTCACCGGCAGCAAGGCGAGACCTACGCCGACGGCGAAAGCGATCCCCGGCCGCCAAGCCCCCGCGACCGCGGGCGCCCGCCGGCGCGCGGCGACGACCAGACCGGCGGCCGCGAGCGGCGCCACCAGCACCAGGTTGCCGCGCAGCAGGGTCGCCAGGCCGAGCAGCAGGCCGGCGCCGCCCGCCCAGGCGATGCCGACGGAGCCGAGCGCCGTCAACGCGGCCAGCACGAACCCGCTCTCGAGCAGGACGAGGAGGGTCTCCTTCTGCAGCAGCGGGCCGTAGAAGAGGAGCGGAGCATAGCCAGCGGCCAGCAGCCCGGCCACCGCAGCGCCGAGACGACCGCCGCCCAGGCGCAGGGCAGCCAGGGCGAGCAGGACCGCCGTCACCCCGCCCATGAGAGCGTGCACGAGGCGCACGGCCACGAACGAATCGCCCAGGGTCGCGTAACAGGCCGCCAAGAAGTAGGGATAGAGGGGGTCCTGGTAGAAGGCGGTCTCCGGCAGGCCGCCGCTCTCTAGGAGTCTCCGGGCCATGGCGTCGTAGGCCGCGGCGTCCTCGACCAGCGCGTGCATGGAGGGCAAGGCAGAGAAGTCGTGAATCACGGCCAGCCGGAGGCCGACGGCGAGGCCGAACAACGCGGCGAGAGCTGCGACCTTCCTCACGCCGCCTCGGGCCGCAGCTCGAGACCCGCCACGAGCAGCGTCGGCGCACCGATCATTCCGGCGAGGGGGAAGAAAGCGAGGTCGCGTGCCGCCGCCCGCACGCCGCGCAGCAGGGCCGAGACGGCGCCGGTCAGCCAGCCGCGCGAGAAAGCTCCGGCCGAGCCGCCGCCGCGCAGCGCGAAACCGCACACCGGGAGGGTGAAACGGTCTTCCTCCAAAGCGAAGGCACCGCCCCCCACCGCCTCGAGCAGGTAGAAACCACGCGCCACCCCAGCCACCAGCGCGGCGGCCTTGAGATCGTCACGCCCTTCGACGAAGAGATGGGTCGGACCCGGCACCGGCGGGTCGCGCCAGCTGGCGCGACGCGCGCAGCCGGCAGGGAGGGCACGAGGCGCCTCGGCCTCGCGCCAATCGAGGAGGGGCTGCCGGAAGCGACCCGCCTCGACCAGCACCAGCCGCCGGGTCGGCATCCCCTCGCCGTCGATCGGGGCCGCCAGCGCGCCACCGGGGAGACGCCCGTCGTCGACGATGGTCAACTCTCGGCTGCCGAGGTTGCCGGCGCGGTCGGCCAGCGCGGCCGCGCGGTCGAAGGCCTCGCGACCCACCAGCAGCGGCGCCAGCCCGGCGAGCAGCCGCGCGGCCACCGCCGGGGCACACACCATGTCACCGCGTTCGCGGTCCGCGAGCATCGGCGCTGCGCGAACCGTCAAGGCGTCGGCCAGCCGCGAGGCGAGCGCCGCCGGCGCCAGACCTCGCGCTTCGGGCGCCGCGAGATGGAGGTCGGCGCGGGCTCCCGCCTCTTCGTCCGCGGCCTGCAACCGCACGGCGGCGCCGCGGCCGCGGGCCCGCTCGCGCACGCCGCGCGAGCTCACGATCTCCCACTCGCTGGCCCCATCCTCGAGCGCCGCGGAGACCAACCGAGCGCTGGGCCGCTGGGCGGCGAGGCGCTCCGCCACCGTCTCGAGCAACTGGCCGCCTTCGGGCTCCCCGATCAACGGTGCATCCAGAGTCGCCGGCTCCCGCCACGCCGGCACGCTGCGGGGCGGCGGCAGTCGCAGCCGGCCCGCCGCCGGTTCCGGCCAGGGCCCCCTCGGGGACGGCTCGCCGGTGCCGGCGAGGAAGACGGACCGTTCGCCGGCGCCTGCGCGCACCGCCCAGCCCTGCTCCTCGCAGACCGTCGTCCGCGATCCCTGCCCAGCGAGCTCGACGCGCCGCGATCGACCCTGCTTGTGGAAGAGCTCGATCTCGTCGAAGCCATCCCGCCGCAGAGCGTCCATCAGCTCGTCTGCCCGCGCTGCCCTCACGGCGCGACCTCTGCGTCGAGCAGCAGCAAGGTCGCCGCCGTCGACCAAACCGGCACCTTGAGTCCCCCCTTGGCGCACCAGCCGGCCATCGCCGGGGCGGCGACGGCGCCGATCTCCGCGACGCGCCCCAGGATCTCATCGACCCGACCGGCGAGACAGAACGGCCCCACGCTGTCGCCCGGGCCGTCGGCGCCGAGTCGCCGCCCGTGGGGCACGTCGAGGCGAAAGCGTCGGCCCACCGGATCGAGGCGACCGCGCGCCGCCTCCGGCACGAGCAGCCCTCCTGCCGCCGCGGCCACCAACTGGGCTTCGCTGCGCTCGCCCGGTACCAACTCGAGGTGCGTCGAGCGCGGCGCCGGCGCCTCGTGCCGCGACGACCGGCGAGCCGCACCGGGAAGCAGCGTCTCCGAGTCGGCGGCGCTCGCCAGATCGGCGAGCGGTTGATCCACGACACCGCCTCGCAGCAGGAAGCGACGCACGACGGCGGCGCCCTCATCGTCGGTCCTCCGACGCACGGGCAAAGGCGCCGTCGCCGGGTCGTCGACCACCGTGAGCGCCGCGCTCCCCAGACGCTCCCCGTGCAGCGGGGTGCGGGCGCCGAGATCGGGGAGATCCGACTCGAGGGCGTGGGCGACCGCTTCGTGCAGGAGCACGGCGGCGGCGGCCGGCCCGAGCAGGATGGGCATGCGGCCAGCCGCCGGCGGCGGCGCGTCCCGGCTGCGGAAGAGACCGAGCAGGGCGCCCGCGACGCGGTCCGCGGCGCCGTCGTCGAGCTCGGCCAAGACCGCTCCCCAGCGTCCCCAGGGGCAGCGCGCCACGCAGCTCCAGAAGCACTCCTGCTCGGCCTCGCGCGCGAGCACCGCTCCCACCACCCGCAGCCAGCGGCGATGGCGAGCGAGGACGAGCGAGAAGGGGAACGCGGCATGGCGCTCGCGGATGCGCTCGCCGACCCGCTGGGAGAACCCTTGGAGAGTGGGGCGCGCGTCCTCGGCCGGTAGCTCGCCGGAGGCGAGCGCCGGAGCCGGAACCCGCGCCGCCGGGCGCACTCGCGCCACGCGCAGCAGGGCGTCCTCGAAGCTGTGCCCATCCAGAGCGTCCGAGGAGGCGAGCCAGCTCCGACCCTGGCGCACCAGGCGCACGGCCAGCCCGGCCTCCTGCCGCCGGCCGAAGCGCGGTGCGGGGCCGTCCGGATCGAAGCGGAGCTCCTCGGTGACCTCGAAGAAGGCCTCGACGCGGTCGCTCGCCGAGTCGGTGATCTGCGCCAGGCAGCGCGCGACGCCCCCGACATCGAGCTCCGCGAGAGGCACCGATCGCGATTGTCTCATATGATCCTGCGGCCTCTCGGCGCACCTCTCGCCATGAGCGACGCCACGGCGGACACCGCCAGCCCGCAGCTCGCCGAGCTCCTGCGCCGCCTCGAAGCGGCGCGGGCCGGAGGTGGCCGCGAGCGCGTCGAGCGCCAACATGCCGACGGCAAGCTGAGCGCTCGCGAGCGCATCGAGCTGCTGCTCGACGTCGGCACCTTCGTCGAAATCGACGCTCTCGTCACGCACCGCTGCCGCGATTTCGGGATGGAGGAGAAGACCGTGCCCGGCGACGGTGTCGTCTGCGGCTACGGAACGATCGAGCGTCGCCTGGTGTACGTCTTCGCCCAGGATTTCACGGTCTTCGGCGGCTCGCTCTCCGAGACGAACGCGCGCAAAATCTGCAAAATCATGGACCTGGCGCTGGAGAACGGCGCGCCGCTCATCGGTCTCAACGACTCCGGCGGCGCCCGCATCCAGGAAGGTGTGGCGTCCCTGGGCGGCTACGCCGACATCTTCTTGCGCAACACGCTGGCCTCCGGCGTCGTGCCGCAGATCTCCGCCATCATGGGTCCTTGCGCCGGCGGTGCCGTTTATTCGCCAGCCATCACCGACTTCGTCTTCATGGTCGAGAACACGAGCTACATGTTCGTGACCGGACCGGAGGTCATCAAGACGGTCACCCACGAGGAGGTGACCATGGAGGAGCTGGGCGGCGCCGCGACCCACGCCGGCAAGAGCGGCGTGGCCCACTTCACGGTCGCCAACGACGCCGCCTGCCTGCTCGCCATCCGCGAGCTCCTCTCCTACCTGCCGAGCAACAACCTCGAGGACCCGCCGCCGGGGACGAGCGACGACCCGCCGGACCGCGAGGCCCCGGAGCTGGACAGCATGGTGCCGGCGGACCCCAACAAGCCTTACGACATCCGTCAGCTGATCGCGGCCGTGGTCGACGACGGCGGCTTCTGCGAAGTGCACGCCGCCTACGCCCGCAATCTCGTCGTCGGCTTCGCCCGCCTCGGCCGACAAAGCGTGGGGATCGTCGCCAACCAGCCCGCCTATCTCGCCGGCGTGCTCGACATCGACGCCTCGCTCAAGGGGGCGCGCTTCGTGCGCTTCTGCGATGCCTTCAACCTGCCGCTGGTGACCTTCGAGGACGTGCCGGGGTTCCTGCCCGGCACCCAGCAAGAGTTCGGCGGAATCATCAAGCACGGCGCGAAGCTCCTCTACGCCTATGCCGAGGCGACCGTGCCCAAGCTCACGGTCATCACCCGCAAAGCGTACGGCGGCGCCTACTGCGTCATGGCTTCCAAGCACCTGCGTACCGACGTGAACCTCGCCTATCCGACCGCCGAGATCGCCGTCATGGGGCCGGAAGGCGCCGTCAACATCCTCTACCGTCGCGAGCTGGCGGAAGCCGGCGAGCGAGCCGCTGAGCAGCGCGCCGCCAAGGTCGCCGAGTACCGGGCTCGCTTCTCGAACCCCTACGTGGCAGCCGAGCGCGGCTTCGTCGACGCCGTCATCACGCCGCGCGCGACGCGCGCCCATCTGGTGCGCGGCCTGCGCCAGCTTGGCAGCAAGCGCCAGACGCTGCCGGCCAAAAAGCACGGCAACATCCCGCTCTAGCCGTTGACACTCTTCGGCCACTCCGACAAGCTCGGCGAACCATGCGTCAGAAAGATCGTGATCTCCGACGGCGCCGCCAGCGCCGCCAGCAGCGGCTGAAGGCGCGGCGGCGGGCGGCGGCGGCGGAGCTGCGCAAGACGGGGAGTAAGCGCCCGGCCAAGAAGGCTGCGGCAGCGCCGCCCGCCGAGGCCGCCGGGGCCGAGGCGCCGGTCGAGCCGGCCCCCAGGAAGACGGCCACCAGGAAGGCGCCGGCCAAGAAGGCACCCGCCAAGGCAGCACCGGCCAAGGCAGCACCGGCCAAGGCAGCACCGGCCAAGACAGCACCGGCCAAGACAGCGCCGGCCAAGAAGAGTGCCGCGCCGAAGAAGTCCTCGTCGAAGAAGACGGCCCCCAAGGCCCCGGCGGAGGGAGAAGCCGGCCCGCCGAGCGAGCCCTCCGAGAGCTGAAGCCCCCCGCCATGGCGCGGCTCGATCCACTGGGCTTGGTCGACCCCGAGATCCAGCGGGCCATCGACGACGAGCGCCGCCGCCAGGACGAAGGGCTCGAGCTCATCGCCTCCGAGAACTTCGTCAGCCGCGCCGTCCTCGAGGCGGCGGGCTGCGTCATGACCAACAAGTACGCCGAGGGCTACCCCGGACGGCGCTACTACGGCGGCTGCGAGTTCGTCGACGTCGCCGAGCGGCTCGCCGTCGAGCGCGCCAAGACCCTCTTCGGCGCCGAGCACGTCAACGTTCAGCCGCACAGCGGCACGCAGGCCAACATGGCAGTTTACTTCGCCGCGTTGACGCCGGGCGACACGCTGATGGGCATGGACCTCTCCTGCGGCGGCCACCTGACGCACGGCCATCACCTGTCCTACTCGGGGCGTGACTTCCGGGTCGTGGCTTACGGCGTCGATCGTGAGAGCGAGCGCATCGACTACGACGAGGTCGCGGCCATCGCCCGCCGCGAGCGGCCGAAGCTCATCGTCTGCGGGGCGAGCGCCTACAGTCGGGTCATCGACTTCGCGCGCTTTCGCGCCGCAGCCGACGAGGTCGGCGCCCTCCTCATGGCCGACATGGCGCACATCGCCGGGCTGGTGGCGGCCGGCCTCCATCCCTCGCCGGTGCCGCACTGCCACTTCGTGACCACGACGACCCACAAGACCCTGCGCGGGCCGAGAGGTGGGCTGATCCTGACGACCGCCGAGCACGCCAAGGCGATCGACCGCGCCCTCTTCCCCGGCGTTCAAGGCGGGCCTTTGATGCACATCATCGCCGCCAAGGCCGTGGCCCTCGGGGAGGCGTCGTCGCCCGGGTTCAACGACTACCAAGCCGCGCTGGTCGCCAACGCTTCGCGACTGGCGGCGGCGCTCACCGACCGTGGCTTCCGCATCGTCTCCGGTGGGACCGACAACCACGTGTTTCTCGTGGACGTGGCCAAGAAGGGGCTGACCGGCAAGCTCGCCGAGAAGGCGCTCGACGCGGCCCGCATCACCGTGAACAAGAACACCATCCCCTACGACCCCAACCCGCCGCTCGTCGCCTCGGGCATCCGCATCGGCACGCCGGCCGTGACCACGCGCGGCATGGGGTTGCCGGAGATGGACCGCATCGCCGATCTGATCGCGGAGACGCTCGCTGCGCCGGAGGACGCGACCGTGCAGACCGGCGTTCGCGAGAAGGTGCGCTCGCTGAGCGCCGAGTTCCCGCTCTACGGGTAGGACTGGCAACTACGGGCCGGTGACACTCAGCGCGGCGGCCGCCTCGGGCACGCCGAAGCGCTCGCGCAGCAGCTCGCGGAGGCGCCCGACCAGGTAGATCGACCCGCAGGCCACGACCAGCTCGCCCTCCGTGGCCAGCGCCGCCTCGAGCGCTCGCTCCGGCTCCTTCACCACCTGAATGGAGGGCCGCCCGACGGCCCCGGCGAGCGCCTCGGGATCCAGGGCCCGCGGAGTCGGCGGTCGGGTGAGGACGACATGCTCGGCGCCTCCAGCGAGCGCGGCCAGCATGGCGTCACCTCGCTTGTCCGCGAGCACGCCGAACAGCAGCGTGTAAGGGGACCCGACCTCGGCCAGGAACGCCGCCAGCCGCGCGGCGCCGAGCGTGTTGTGCGCGGCGTCGAGCAGCAGCCGTCGACCATCGGGCAGCGCCAGCGACTCCAGCCGACCGGGCCAGCGGCAGGCGGCGATGCCGTCGGTGATCGCCAGCGCCGTGATTCGCGCGGAACCCCCGGCGCGCAAGCTCTCGGCAGCGCGGACCGCCAGCGCCAGGTTGGCACCCTGGTGGTCCCCCAGCAGGCGCGTGCTGAGGGCCAGGGAGCGCCCTGCCCACTCGAGCTGCCCCCATTGCCCGTCCCAGCTCCAGCCCGATCGCCGCCACCTGACCTCGCGGTCGACTGCGACCCATGGCGCGCCGATCTCGCCGGCGCTCCTCGACAGGGTCGCCGCCGCTTCCACGTCCTCGACCCAGCCCAGCGCCGGCACTCCGGGCCGCAGGATCCCCGCCTTCTGCCGCGCGATCGCCGCCGTCGTGGCGCCCAGGTGCTCGGTGTGGTCGAGCCCGATCGAGGTGACGAGCGAGAGCTCCGGCTCGGCCAGGTTCGTGGCGTCGAGCCGACCCCCCAACCCCACTTCGAGCAGCTCGAAGTCGACCCCGGCTTCGGCGAAGAGCACGAAGGCGGCGACGGTCATCGCTTCGAAGTAGGTCGGCGGGTGACCGAGGAGACGTTCGGCCCCTTCCACCACCCGCTCGAGCGTCGCCGCCAAGCGCTCGGGTGCGATGGCTCTCCCAGAGAGGCGCACCCGCTCCTCGACCCGTTCGAGGTGCGGTGAGGTGTAGAGGCCGGTGGTGTAGCCCGCCGCCTCGAGGACGCTCGCCAGCAGCGCGGCCGTCGACCCTTTGCCGTTGGTGCCCGCGATGAGCACCTGGCCGCGATGTGCGTGCGGCCGCCCGAGCGCCTCGAGGAGCTCGCCGACGTCCTCTAGCCCCAGCCGGATACCCTCCCGCTCGAGCGGCGCGAGCAGGGCCTCCGGGTCCGCCATCTCTAGGTCGCGGTCGACAGGTGACGCAGACAGCGCGCGACCGTTTCCTTGAGCTGCGGTCGGGGCACGACGAGATCGAGGAAGCCGCGCGCCAGCAGGAACTCGCTGGTCTGGAAGCCCTCGGGCAGCTCCTGGCCGATCGTTTGCTGGATGACGCGCGGACCCGCGAAGCCGATCAGCGCTCCGGGCTCGGCCAGGTTGAGGTCGCCCAACATCGCGAAAGAGGCGGTGACGCCGCCGGTGGTCGGGTCGGTCAAGATCGACAGGTAGGGCACGCGCTGGTCGCGCAGCTGCGCCAGGGCGGCCGCGATCTTGGCCATCTGCATCAGCGACAGCACACCCTCCTGCATGCGCGCGCCACCGGAGGCCGAGACGGCAACGAGCGGCACGCGGCGATCGCGGGCGAGCTCGGCGGCGCGGGTGATCTTCTCGCCGACGACCGAGCCCATGGAGCCGCCCATGAAGGCGTACTCCATCGCCGCCAGGACGACCGGCACCTCCTCCATATGACCCTCGACGACGACGACGGCGTCCTTCTCCCGCGTGCGCTTCTGGTAGTCCTTGAGACGCGCCGAGTAAGGCTTCGAGTCCTCGAAGCGCAGCGGGTCGGTCGGTCGGATGCCGGTGAAAACCTCGCGCGGCTCGCCTTCGTCGAGCAAGAGCCGAATGCGCGCGCGCGCCCCAATGCGGAAATGGTAGCCGCACTTCGGGCAGATCTGGAGATTCCGCTCGAGTTCCTTGGCGTAGATGATCTCCTTGCAGCCCTCGCACTTGACCCACAGACCTTCGGGCACAGTGCTGCGAGCGGCCGGCGTCTCCCGGGGCTTGTTGGCGCGACGAAACCAGGCCATGGCGTCGGTGGACCCGGAGGGGCGAGAGCGGTCAGCCGCCGGCCGGCGGCTCCACGCCATCGGCGGCGGCCGGCGGCGCCTCGCCCTCGACGGCGGCCGGCGGCGCCTCGGTAGCTTCGAGGGGCGCCGCTTCGCCGAGAGCCGGCTCGGCGCTCGGCGGGCCCGCCGAGAGCACGGATCCTGGCCGCGGCCCCGGCGGCGGTACCGTGATCACGCGCCGGCCACCCCGGTCGCGGCCGAGCCAGTAGGCCACCGCCCCCAAGGCCAACGCCGTGGCCAGCAGCGCCGCGATCAGCCAGCGGCCCCGGCGCGTCGTCACGCCCGGCGCCGCTGGTCCCGGGAACGCCAACCGCGGCCCCGCCGGCGCCGGCGGGGTGGGCTCCGCAGCGGGCGTCGCGACGGTCTCTCTCCGCGGGCGGGCGTGGCGCATGGCCTCTTCGAGCTGGCGGATCCAGGCGGCGACCTCCGCGGCGCCGGGTGGCGAGGGCAAGGCCTGGAGGGCGAGGTCGAGCTTGCGCTGCGCCTCGCCGGCGCCCTGCACGCGTTCCTCGCGGCGCCGCTTGAGCAGACGGGCGATCAAGCTGCTCACCTCGGCCGGGATCGTCGGATCGAGCCGATCGGGCGGATCCGGGGCCTCGTGCTGGATGGCGTGCGCCACCGCGGCGGCATCCTTACCGCCGAAGGCCGGTCGACCGGTGACCATCTCGAAGAGCACCGCGCCAAACGAGTAGAGGTCGCCCCGCGCCTCCGGTGGCTCGCCCGCCACCTGCTCGGGGGCCCGATAGCGCACCCGGTCGGCGTCGGCCGCCTCCGCGGATTCGAGCACGCTTGCCACCGCGAAGCCCGCCACTCGGACCTCGCCGCCGCGCGTCACGAGCACGTGCCCGGGGCGGAGCGCGCCGTGGACCACGGCTTCCCCGCTCGCACCATGCGCGTGCTCGAGGGCCGCCGCGACGCGCTCGCCCATGCTGAGTGCGAGGCCGAGCGGGATGCGCACGTCGAGAGCGCGGACCGACGCCAGCACTCGTTCCAGGCTCGTCGCCGACAGGCTCTCCGTAGCGACGAACAGATCGTCGCCCGCGAGCCCGGCATCGAGGGGCGGCAGGATCGTCGGATGATCGAGCATCGCTGCCTGCTCGGCAGCGGCCAGAGCGCCGGCCGCGAGCTCGGGGCGACGCGCCGCCAGTCCGCGGCTCACCTCCAGGGTAACGGTCGCCGACCCGCCCTCCCCCACGTCGCGCGTGGCCTGCCAGACCTCGATGGCCTCGTGGGAGCCCAGGCGCTCGAGCAACCGGTAGGCGCCGACTTGCAGCTGCGAGCCGGTCGGGGACGCTGGCTCCTGCGGCGGCGGCGCGAGCTGCGGCTCCTCGGTGACCGCGGGCTCGTCGGGTGGCTCGCTCGACTCCTCAGCCACCGGCGACGCGCTCGCGACCGCCTGGCGGGCGCGGCCGAGACCGAGCAACTCCTCGGCCAGGGCCTCGAGCTCGCGCGGGGCGGGGCGATCGGTTTCGCCGGCGAGGGCGAGATCGAAGGCGCTCGAGACGACGGGCGGCGGCTCCTCGATCCCCACCGGCGCGCTCGGGGGCGGGGCCGGCGCGGGCGACGGCTCGGAGGCCGCCGGCTCGGGCGCCGGCGGGGTGACTTCCGCGACGGACGCCGCCATCGGCGCAGGCTCCTCCGCGCCGATCACGGCGACCTCTAGGGTCGGCTCGACGGCCGGCTCGACGGTCTCCTGGACGGTCCCTTCGGTAACCGCCTCGACGGCGACCAGCCGCGAAGGCACTGGTTCCTGGCCGCGTTGCCGCCCGGCCGGCGCGGCCAACGTTTCGGCCAGCACGGTGCCCCGGGCGAGCGCCGCCGGGGTCTCCTCCGGCTCGGTCGGGGCCGCGGCCTCGACGGCGCTGACGGTGGCGTCGAGGTCCTCGAGGATCTCACCGAAGAGCTCCTCCGCCGTCCACCGCCGCTGGCCACTGGCGACCGGCAGCGCGCTCGTCACGGGCCGCGGTGCCGCCAGGCAGTGACGGACGCTCGCCACCAGCTCGTCACCGGCTACCTGGCGGCCCACGACGGCGTCCGCAGCCGTGAAACGAGCTTGCGCCGCCGAGTCGGCCAGCAGCAGGATGCCAGGGCCGCCGTGGCCGCGGGCGAAGACCTTGATCAGCTCATCGGATCCGGGCAGCTCGGCGTCGAGAACGACCAGCTGCGGCGCCTGATCGGCGGCCATCCGGTACGCCGAGTCCAAGCTGCCGACCACACTGACCTGCCAGCCCTCGCGATGAAGGGCGGCGCGCAGGGACTCGCGCTGAGGAGCGTCGCGGACGGCAACCAGGATCATGGGGCCAAAGTTCCGGTCGGAAGCCCGTTCGTTCTAGCACTCCCACCCGGGGGCGTCAATCGGAAAACTGCTTGCCTAGGAATGGGTTACGGTCCGCGCTGCGATAAGCTACAAGGGCGCTTTCCTCCGGTGCGCGTTCTCGGTCTCGATCCAGGCAGTCTCCACACGGGCTATGGCCTGGTCGAAATCGATGGCGGCGCGGCCCGGCTGGTCGCCTGCGGCCGGATCTCCCCGGGCCGGAGCCTACCGCTCGCCCGGCGACTGGCGCGGCTGAGCGAGGGGGTCACCGCCCTGGTGAGCCACTGGCAGCCGCAGGTGGCCGTGCTCGAGAGCCCCTTCCTCGGCGGCAACACTCGTTCGCTGATGGTCCTGGCTCAAGCCCGGGGCGCCCTCGTGGCAGCGCTCGGCGGCGCCCGGCTCGAGGTCCTGGAGTACAGCCCGGCCGAGGTCAAGAGCGCCTTGACGGGCCACGGTGCGGCGGCCAAGGAACAGGTGGCGCGCATGGTACGCCTGCTGCTCGAGCTCGGTGGGGAGACCCCCTCGCTCGACGCCACGGACGCCCTGGCCGTGGCCCTCTGCTACGCCCACCGAGAACCTCTCGACAGGCTGACCCGGAAGCCGCCGCGCGGGGCGTAGGACCCAGCCCGAGCGTTGTCGAGGTCCAGACCGTGTGCTACGCTCTGCCGAGTTTTCAGCTCCAATAGGTCATGGCTTTTCAAGGCTCTCTCGAGGAACTGCCGCTTCCCGACGTCATCCAGTTGGTCGCTGCCTCGGGCAAGACCGGGCGCTTCCTGATGGACGGCCGTCTTGGCAGCGGTCAGATCGTGCTGCGCGAAGGCCAGATCGTCCACGCCGAGTGCGGACCCCTCAAGGGCGAGGAGGCCTTCTACGAGCTCGCCACCTGGCAGGAGGGATCGTTCCGCTTCGAGCAGGTGCCCGAGGCCCTGGAGAGCTCGATCGAGAAGTCCAACACCAACCTGCTCATGGCCGCGGCGCAACGCATCGACGAGTGGAAGGTGCTCGTCTCCCGCGTCCCCTCCACGCGCATGGTTCCGGTGTTCCGCGAGGACGGCGGTAAAACCCCGATCTCGCTGACGCCGCGCGAGTGGCAGGTCATTCGCAGGATCGACGAATCGCGCTCCATCGACGAGATCAGCACCGAACTCAGGCTCTCGCCCTTCGAGGTCTCGAAGACCATCTACGGTTTGATCACTTCAGGGCTCGTCGAGCTCAAGGATGATCTCGCACGACTCCCTTTCGACCGCCTCCAGCGGCTGGCGCCTGAGGGCTTGAAGACCCTCTCCGAGGCGATCCAGGAGGTCGCCAGCGACATGATGGGCCGCGACGATGCGACGACCGACGCGGGCCTCCGCGAAGCGGCCGGCGGCGACGGCATCGCAGCCGTGCTCGACCTGATTCGCGCGCGCGAGCGGGCGATCGCTTCGAGCCTAGGCCCACACCAGGCCCAAGCCTTCCTGGCTTCGGTCGGCCGCCTGATCGAAGACCGCTAGCTCGCACCGGGCCTTCCGTTGAGGCCGCGAAGCCAGCGACCGCTTGACAGCGGGCGCCGATCCAGGATGCTACGATTCGTGGTCAACATGCGAGCCGCCACCGAGGCTTTGCCAGGGGCAGGCTCGATGAACTCGAGGAGGCGCGCCATGAGGAAGAGAGAGCTGCTGCTCGCGGTGCTGGGTATCGCTTTGATGCTTGCTGCGACCGGCCCCGCGAACGCACAGGAAAACGACGACTGCCGGCACGGGGGCGGCTGGCGCTGGACGCTCCGCGGGTTGTACGCCCGCGTCGACACGTCGGGCGACCATTTCCGCGAGACCACGACCCTACCCTCGGGGGAAGAGCTCCGGACCAGCATCGGGGTGGGCAACGGCGACGGCTTCGGCGTCGGTCTCGAGTACCGCCTGACCTGTCTGCTCGGCATCGACGCGATCGCCTTGTCCACCGATATCGACACGATGGTGATGATCGACACTCCGACCGAGTGGCTGATGACGGCGGACGAACTCGGTCTCGACATCTTCGGGCTGGGCCTCAATTTCCACCTGACGCCGCGTAGCTACGTCGACTTCTACCTGGGTCCCTGGGTGGCATGGAGCTCCTACGACAGCGTCGAAGCGGACTTCCCCGGCATCGTCCGAATCTCGGAGGACTTCGACGACGACACTACCGTCGGCCTCAACGTCGGGCTCGACATCCCGTTCGGCGAGTCGAGTCCTTGGGCGGCGACCGTCGGCGCCCGCTACACGTCGTCGAGCGCCGAGTCCGACCGCGGGGCGAAGATCGACATCGATCCTCTGATCACCACCGCCGGTATCGCGTATCGGTTCAGGGGTTCGTCGCCGCCCTGCCCGTGCCCGGCGCCGCCTCCTCCGCCGCCGCCTCCGCCTCCGCCTCCGCCGCCTCCACCGCCTCCGCCGCCGCCGCCTCCGCCCCCGCCGCCGCCGGCTCCCGAGCCGCGGCCCGAGGAGCGTGCAGTGTGCCAGTTCGACAGCGGCGGCGCTCGGGTCGACAACATCTGCAAGGCCGTGCTCGACGAAGTGGCCTTGAAGCTCCAGCAGGACCCCGAGCTGTCGGCACACGTCGAAGGCCACAGCGACGCCAGTGGCGGGACGCAGACCAACGACGCGATGGCCCTGCGCCGCGCGGAAGCGGTCAAGCGATACCTGGTCGAGCGGCACCAGATCGACGCCAGTCGCGTGACGGTCGAGAGCATGGGCTCGCGCGACCCGGTGGCGAGCAACGACACGGCCGAAGGCCGGGCCTCCAATCGTCGAGCGGTGATCATCCTGCGCGTCGACTGATCCACTCGCCGCGTCGGTCCCGGCGCCCCGTCCGCCCAGCGGGCGGGGCGCTTTCCTTTCGTCCGGGAGCGCCTTCTGCCGCTGGCGCTAGCCGGGCAGCGGCCGCGAGGCCTCGAGCTCGGCGAGGACCTCGCGCCGCAGCGACAGGATGGCACCCAGTAGGCCGGCGAAGGCGCCCACGGCGACCAGCGCCAGGCAGCTCGCCGCCGGCAGGAAGCGTCCGACCAAGACCTGAGTGAGAAGCCCGGGCGCGGCACGGCGGAAGCCGAAGTGGAGGAGCGACAAGGAACCCAGCGCCAGCGTGCCGCCCATCAGACCCTGGAGGAGCCCCTCGAGATAGAAGGGCCCGCGGATCAACACCTCGGTCGCTCCCACCAGGCGCATGACGGCGATCTCATCGCGGTAGAGGTGGGCCGTCAGGCGCAGGACGCTGTAGATGGTGAAGACCGCGGCCGCGAGCAGCAAGCCGGCCACGGCGAGACCCGCGAGCCTCCCCAGCGCCGCCCAGCGATCCAGCCGGCCGAGCCAGTCGCGGTCGTCGTCGACGACGTCCACACCCGGTCGCGCACGCAAGTCGGCGGCGAGTCCCTCTGCCCGGGCGCGATCGACCGTCGCCGCCAGCGAGATCTCGAGCGAGGTCGGCAGCTCGGCTCCCCCCGGGGCGTCCAGGAGGTCGGCTAGCCCCGGGAAGCCTTCGCGCAGTCGCTCGCGGGCCTCGGCGCCGCCCACGACCCGCACCGTTGCCACACCGGGCTGCCGGCGCAACCACGCGGCCAGGTCTTCGCCCGCCTGGGCGGCCACCTCGGGCGCCAGGTAGGCGACGATGCGCGCTTGACTCCGCCAGGAGCGCGCGGCTGCCGCCAGGTTGTGCGCCACGAGCAGGAAGAAGCCGCCCACGAACAGGCTGGTGGCGATGGTGAGCACGGCCAGCAGGCTCACCTTCCAGCCGCGGCGCAGCGACAGCGCCGCCTCGCGGACGAAATACCCGAGCGCCTGAGTCAACCTCACGCGCCCAGTCCTTCGGCCCGTTGGGCGGCCTCCTCGCCGGCCGGCTCGAGCCGCACGTCGCCCGTCAAACGGCCGCCGCGCAGCCACAGCACGCGGCCGCCGAACGACCGCAAGACGGCCACATCGTGGGTGGCGACCAGCACGGTCGTGCCACGACCGTTGATCTCCCGGAAGAGCTCGAAGATCTCTTGCGCTCCGTCGGGGTCGAGATTGCCCGTCGGCTCGTCCGCCAACAGCACGGGCGGCCGGTTGACGAGGGCGCGCGCGATGGCGACCCGTTGTTGCTCGCCGCCGGAGAGCTCCTGCGGAAAGGCGTCCAGCCGGTCCCCGAGGCCGACACGCTCGAGGGCTTCGTGCGCCAGGCGCCGCTGTTCGCGGACGGGCTGGCCGAGAATGCGCGGCAGGTAGGCGACGTTCTCCAGGGCGGTCTTGCGTCGGATGAGGCGCGAGTCCTGGAAGACAACGCCGATGGTGCGCCGCAAGTACGGGATCTTGGGTCGCGGCAGCGCGCCGACGTTGCGCCCGTTGACCAGCACCGTGCCCGACGTCGGCACGTCGGCGCGGAAGATGAGCGACAGCAGGGTGGTCTTACCCGCGCCGCTCGGTCCGGTGACGAAAGCGAAGTCGCCGGGCTCCAAGGTGAGCGTCACCCCGTGCAGGGCCTCGAGTCCGTTCGCGAAGCGCTTGCCGACCTGCAAGAACCGGATCCGGCCGAGGGCGGGGCCAGCGCCTATCTCCTCCACGCGTGGCCTAGCCGGAATTCCTCATGCGGATCCCTCGCTAGTCTACAATCCGCGGCGCGCGGTGGCGGTCGAGAGCGTCGAGATCGCAGGCTATCCGGTGTGGAGGACTGGCGAGGGCGGCCTCGAAGTGCGCTTTGCCGGTCGCGGCCCCGCCGGCGAGCGCGAGGCCATCCTCGCCGCCATCGAAGGGCCTCTCCCCGTCGCCTGGGCACGTCAAGTGCACTCAGCGACCGTGCTCGCGGCGGAGTGTGGCTGCGGGGGAGAAGGCGATGCTCTCGTCACCGACCGCCGGGGTCTCGCTTTGGCCATCGGCACCGCCGACTGCGTGCCTGTCGTGGTCGGCGCCGCGGACGCCTTGGCGGTGATTCACGCCGGGTGGCGGGGAATCGTGGCAGGAGTGGTGCCCGCCGCGGTGGCGCGCTTGGCGCGCTCTCCTGCTAGCTTGACTGCCTGGATCGGTCCAGCGATCGGCCCCTGTTGCTACGAGGTGGACTGGGACCTGGCCCGGGAAGTGGTGGCGGCAGGGGGGGCGCCGGCGGCGCTCGACGAGCGCGGCGACACCCGCAGACCTCATCTCGATCTCGCAGCAGCGGTCGCGGCGCAGCTCGCAGCCGCGGGCGTCGCCGTGCACGAGGTCATCGCGTCCTGCACTCGTTGCTCGGGCGATCTGTGGAGCTTCCGGCGCGACGGCCGAGGGACGGGCCGCAACCTCGCGTTCGCGTGGCTGGTGCGCTGAGGGGCGCGCTCAGCCGCGCCGACTGCGGATGCGGCGGGTGGGGTCGATACCGATCGAGCGCAGGAACGACAGGTCGCGGCCGTCGATGCGGAACGCCGCCTCTTCGCCGGCCACGACGGGCTCCGCCCCGACCTCGAAGGAATCGGCGGCCTGGCGCTCCCGCTGCCGGTCCACCACCAAGTAGAGGGACCAGCCCTCGTGCCGGATGCGACGCAGCGCCCGGCCGACGTCGACCGAGTCGGCGAGCGCCTGGGACACTGCGCACCGCAGGTCTTGCACGAGCCGCCGCAGCTTGTCGTCCATCGTCTGCGTCCCCGTTTTCCCGCGAGCGTCGCGGACGATTATCCTAGGCGTGGCCGGGGGTGTCAAACCAAATGGAGAGTGCCGAGAGTTCCCTGCGTGCGGCGGCGATGCGCTGGCTCGGCGCGCTCGGCGAGACCGTGGCCGCGCTCGAGCCACTCGCCGGCGATGTCTCGCCTCGGCGTTACTTCCGGTTGCAGCGCGCCGGTGGCGGGACGGCCATCCTCGCCACCTACCCGGAAGAGACGCGCGACGCGTGCAGCCGCTGGCTGGCCTCCGACGCGCTGCTGTGCGGCGCTGTGGTCAGGACGCCGCGGGTTCTCGCCGCCGATTGCGGCAGCGGCTGGATGCTCCTCGAGGACCTCGGACCGGCCAACCTCCACGAGTGGAGTCGGGGGCGGCCCTGGCCGCAGATCTCGCCGCGGCTCGCCGCCGCCGCCGCCGCTGCGCAGCGCATCTCCGGGCTCGATTCGACGGCGGTCGCCCACCTCAATTCGCCGCTCGCCCGAGCGCTCCTCGAGCGCGAGCTCGACCAGACCTGGGAACTCGTGCTCGTGCCGCGCGGCCCGATCGGCCGCCCCTCCTTGCGAAAGCCCCTTCGGCAAGCGCTGGCCGGCCTCGCCGCCAGTCTCGGCGAGGGGCCGCTCGCCCCCTGCCATCGCGACTTCATGGCGCGCAACCTCGTGCCGCTCGCCGGCGACGAGGTCGGCGTCCTCGACCACCAGGATCTCCGCCTGGGGCCGCCGTTCTACGACCTCGCCTCGCTCCTCAACGACAGTCTCTATCCCCCACCCCAGGTCGAGGAGGAGATCATCGCGCCCTACGTGCGCGGCCCCGAGGACCGCCTGCGCTACCGGCGGGCCGCCGCCCAGCGCGCGCTCAAGATCGCCGGCACCTTCGAGGCGTTCCGACGGCGCGGGCACGACCGGCACGTGGCGCTCATCGCGCCCTCGCTCGCCGCCGCCGGGCGACACCTCGCCGCCTTGCCCGAGACGGCCGACCTGGCCGAGGAGCTGGCGCCTTTGTGGCGAGGGCAGCCCGCTGCGTCCTGAGCGGGCGGACCGGCGTGCGCTAGACTCCGGCGTGGAGGTTCGTCATGCCCCACATCGGCTTTCAGGAGCTGCTGCTCATCTTCCTCATCGTGCTGGTGATCTTCGGGGCGTCCAAGCTCCCCCAGCTCGGCCGCGGCCTGGGGGAAGGCATCCGCAACTTGCGCAAGGGCATGCGGGAGGGTGGCGAGGAGCCGAGCGAGCCGAGCGAGCCGGGCAAGCCCAAGGACTAGGGCGAGCCCGAACACCGCGGGACGAGCGGCCGAGGTGCCGCCCTAGAACAGGATGCCGCGGTCGGGCGAAAGCTGCCACACCGCCCGGTGGTGCTCGACGTAGAGGCCGAGCACGCGGTCGATGAAACCGCGGGTCTCGCGATAGGGCGGCAACCCACCGAAGCGTTCGACGGCGCCCGGCCCTGCGTTGTAGGCCGCCAGTGCGAGGGTCAAGTCGCCTTCGAACTGCTTGAGTAGGGCGGCGAGCAACCGGCTCCCGACCTCCAGGTTGACGGCGGGATCGAAAGGATCGCCGCCGCCGTAGAGCGCCACTGTCTCCGGCGTCACCTGCATCAGGCCCAGCGCGCCCGCGGCAGAGATCGCCTGGCTGTCGAACCCGGATTCGGCCTCCACGATGGCCGCGATCAACAGGGGATCGAGGTCGTAACGGCGGGCAACGCGAGCGATGCCACCACCGAAGCGCAGTTTCTCGACGAAGGCGAGCTGCGCGCGCTGATCGTGATAGCGGCGGAACAGTTCGAACCCCTCGCGGTGGTTCTCGATCGCGGCACGCACCGGAACGCCGTCGAAAGCGTGGAAGCGACCATCGGCCTTGCCGCCGAGGATCCACTCGTAAAGGTCCACCAACGCCGCGACCTCGTCGGCCGACGGCGCCGCCGGCTGGTTCGCGGCGATGTGCGGACTCGACGGCGGGGAATGGAATGCTGCCGCCAGGAATGCCAGCACTGCGAAGCCAACGCGAAACCAACGGCTGGACGAGGGCTTCGACATGGGGACCGACGGCTCTGCGGGGATCCCGAGGCGAAGGGGACGGCGATGCCTCGGTCGACGCGAAACCTTAGCACAGGATCCGCGCGTCGTCCAGGCACTCGTCACAAATGCCTTGATTTCAGTTGTTTAGCGTCGACTCATGCGCCCGCGCGCACGGCGGGTGGACACGTCCGACACCGCGATGCCGAGGTCGCCGACCTTGTTGCGCAGCGTGTTGCGGTGGATTCCCAGACATTTCGCCGAGCCCGACAAGTTGCCGGCGTTGGTACGCAGAGCGGCGAGAATGAACTGGCGCTCGAACTCGCGTCGCGCCTGCCCGAGGGTCAGCCCGCGGCTGACCAACTCATCCACCAACTGGCAAAGATGCCCGTTGAGATCCTTCTTCATCCCCCGCTCCAGGCTCCAGGATCGCGACCGCCGTGTACGCGCGAGAATAGCACAAACGCGACGACGCCGGACGCTCGTCGCGTCCGGCGTCGAACGACCTTGCCGCGCGACTACTGGAGCTTCGGACTCAGCCGATCGCCGACGTAGATCGCGTAGCGGGACTCGAGGATACGCGCCAGCGCCGAGCGCTCGTGGACCGAGAGCACGGCGAGCTCGCCGATCACCATCGCTGGCAGGCCGGCGGCGCTGCGCCGGTAAATCGTGTACATGTCGCCGGGCGCGACGTCGTCCACGGCACCTCGGTCGAAGTAGACGACGTTGTCCTGGCCGAGCGAGACCACCTCATCGTCGGCCAGCACGATCGTCGGACCGTCTTCCAGATCCGCCCAGGACTCGGGATCGTTCACGCCGCGCATCGGCGTGCGGCGGCGCAGCGGGATCGGCTGCGGCTCGAACGGCTCGAGGTAGTCGCCGACGATGATCGGCGAGCAGGAGTGGACGATCTCGGCGATCGCGCTTTCCTGCTGCACCGAGAGGACCCGCGCCCGCCCCGAGAAGCGGTAAAACTGGCCGACCGACGCGCCAGTCTCGGGGTGCGAGACCAGCTGCGCCGGCTCGACGACGGCGAACACGGTGCCCGGGTTGAGGCCAGCCTGGCGGCCCCCGGAGAGGTAGATCACGTCGCCCAGGGAGAGGTTGTACTTGGCCGTCGGCGCCGCGATCGGGTCGTCCTCGTAACGGCGCTGGCGGCGGCTCGAGGTCAAGGTGGCACCCAGATTCTGGTATTCCGAGCCCAGGATGCGGTAGGGGAAGCTCCGTCCCGGCTCTGCGATGAAGCCGCTGCAGTAGAGGTCCGATTCGACTCCCAGGGGCACGGGCGCACTGCTCTCGCGGTCGAACATCGATTCCGGTTCGGGCTCGGCTTCGCCCTCTCCGACTCCGGCCAGCTGCTCCAGCGGGGTCACCTCGAAGCCGACCACCAGCGGGTCCCCGGGGTAGATCCAGTGGGCATCCAGGATGTAGCGGTTGGCCTCCCAGAGCTGGGGCCACAGGTACGGATCGCCGTAGAAGCGATTCGAGAGGTCCCAGAGGGTATCGCCGCGGACGATGGTGTAGACCTGGGTGCCTTCCGCGAAGCTGGTCGGCGGATCCCAGGGCGTCCAGTGGTCGCCCACCAGGTGCAGGTTCTGGGGCGGCCGGGTGTCGGCCCAGGCAGCCCCGGCGGCCAGCGCACAACCTACGAGCAGGCCCGAGAGGGAACAGTTCCTCGCCATCATCGTGAACTCCCCGAAAACGGTGCAGATGATCCCGGGCAAGCTACATCCGAAGCCTTGGGCTGTCAAGCTTTAGGGTCACACCTCTCAAGCGCTACTTGAGGAGTCCGGACCTACGGCAGCCGGGCCTCGGCCATGGCGGAGGCCCCGGTACCGGGGAAGCGATCGAGCACTTCCTGGTAGCGGGCCAAGGCCCCCGCCTCGTCGCCCAGGGCCCGTAGGCAGTCTCCCATCTTGACCAGGGCGTCCGCCACCTTGTTGCCCGCCGGGTAGCGCTCGACAGTCTCGCGGAAGGCGTCCAAGGCGCCTTCGATCTCGCCTCTTGCGAAACGGCACTCGCCGATCCAGTACTGGGCGTTGTCGGTGAGCTCGGTCGCCGGGTGGTCGCGGAGTAGCTCCTGGAAGCTCGTCTCGGCGTCGACGTAGCGACCCTGGTGATAGAGGGTGTAGCCGCGGTCGTAGACGGCCTGCGCCGCCGACGAGATCGCCTCCAGGGCCTCGGGCGCCGCCGCCACCACTGGCGACTCTACCGGCGCCTCCGGTGCGAGCGGCGCCACGACCGGCAGGGCCGCAGTCTCGAGATCCTCCTCCTCCACGACCGAGGGCGGCGGAGGCGGCACTGCCTCGTCGAGCATGGCTGGAGGGGGCACGGCTTCCGCGGGCGGCACCGGCGAGGCGGCGGCCGGCGCCGGCGGCATGGGCGCGGCACGAACCCCCGCCCCCCCCGCCAGCCGCAGCTCGAGCTCCGCCACCTGCCGACGCAGACGCTCGATCTCGACGTCGGCCACGGCCGCTTGGCGCTGGAGCGCGAGCACACGAGCCTTCACTTCCTGGAGCTCGGTCGGCCCCGGCCCCGCACCAGCGGAGGTCGAAGCGCAGCCCACGAGCGTCAAGGCAAGCAGGGGGAGCGGGAGCAGACGTCTCATCGGCGCAAGGCCTCCTCGGGGATCTTGTCGGCGTAGGCGCTGTCGGGGTACTCGCTCGCCAGTCGCTCGAACGCCCGGCTCGCGTTCTCGACGTCGTCCTGGCGCAGGTACGCCTGCCCGAGGCCCCACAGCACCTTGTCCATCTCGGGGTACTCCGGGTAGAGCTCGATCAGGGTCTCGAAGCGAGCGACGGCCGCCGGCAGGAAGCCGCGTCGCAAGGAGAAGCGACCGACCAAGTACTCGTGCTCGGCGAGGCTCGAACGAGCGCGGGCGATCCCCTCCTCGGCCTCGTCGATCCACTCGCTGGTCGGGAACAGCTGCTGGAGCTCCTTGTAGGCGGCCAGCGCCTTGCGCGTCGGCGCCTGGTCGCGATCGGCGCGCCGCATACGCTCCTCGAGGCTGCGCGCCACCTGGACCTGCGCGTAGTCTCCCCGCGGACTGGTCGGGAAGCGGTTGAGGAAGTCGCGGTACTTCGACTCCGCCTTGATGTAGTTGTCCTCGCCGCCATCGAGAAACAGGGCGTCGGCCTCGAGCAGCAGGGACTCGCGTCCCACCTCCGAGTTCGGCTCCGTCTGGAAGGCGTGCGCGAAGTACTCCTGGGCGCGATCGTATTTCTTCTCGGTCATCCATCGCTGGCCCTCGCTGAACGCCTCCTCGGCGGAGAGGCGAGCGATGGGGTCTTCCTTCTCCGCCGAGCGGCAGCCGGCGAGCAGAACGAGACCCGCCAGGGCGGCGGCCCGCGACCAGGAGAGGCTCAAGCGGGCGCCCCCGCGCGGCGCCGCAGGTCGCGCATGGCCATCGCCGGGTCCGCGGCGGCGAACACCGCCGCGCCCGCGACGACGATGTCGACGCCCGCCGCGACGGCCGCGGCAACATTGCCCGGGCCCAGCCCACCGTCCATCTCGATCTCGAGGGCGCGCCCTCGCTCGGCCGCCAGGTGACGTAGCCGGCGTGCCTTGTCGAGGACGTAGGGCAGGAAGGTCTGGCCGGCGAAGCCTGGGTTGACCGACATCAAGAGCACGTAGTCGAGCTCGCCCAGGATGTCGATCAGCGCCTCCACCGGGGTCGCGGGGTTGAGCGCCACGCCAGCCTTCGCTCCCGCCTCCCGGATGCGGGCGAGCTGGCGGTCGAGGTGGAGCGTCGCTTCCCAGTGCACGGCGACGTAGGCAGGCTGTACCGCCAGGTACTCGCCGAGCAACCGGTCGGGAGCCTCCACCATGAGGTGCACGTCGAGCGGCAACGCCGAGCGGGCTGCCAGGGCGCGCACGACCGGGGCTCCGAAGGTCAGATTGGGCACGAAGTGGCCGTCCATCACGTCCAGGTGAACCAGGTCGGCCCCCCCGGCCTCGCACTGTCGCAGTGCCGCGGCGAGGTCGGCCAGATCGGCGGCGAGGATGGAGGGCGCGAGGAGCATTCCGTGGCCCTCGCCTAGCTCTCGACGGCGCCGCTCGCCACGACGAGCGAGATCACGTCGCGGCGAGCGAGGGGATGGCCGGGCAGCGGATACTGCCGCAGCACGGTGCCCGCCGGGATATTCTCGTAGGGCTCGAACTTGACGTTGCCGAGGCGAAAGCCGCGCCCCTCGAAGAAGCGCCGCACAGGCTCGTACTCGCGATACACCAGGTCGGGCATCAAATAGACGGCCGCGACATCCTCGAGCGCGAGGTAGAGGTCGACGGCGGTGTCGCTCCCCACTCGCGTACCCGGCGCCGGCGACTGCTCTACGACCGTGCCCGGGGAGCCGCCGGCCGAGAACACGCTGGCGGTACGACCCACGGTCAAACCGTTGGCGCTCAACGTGACCTGAGCCGAGGCGAGGACGCGACCCGAGAGGTCCGGCACCTCGACCAGCTGAGGACCGAGTGAGACGACGACTTCGACCGCGCTGCCACGCTTGACCAGGCTCCCCGCTTTGGGTTCCTGGTGGGCGATCCCTCCCGCCGGCACCGCGTCGTCGTAGCGCTCCGCCTCGCCGCCGGCGCGCCGCGCGAGCCCGCGGTCCGCCAGCAGGGCATCGACCTCTCCCACCGGCCGGCCGATGAGGTCCGGGACCTGCGTGACGCCGCTGCGCACGAAGAAGCTGAACGAGAGGTAGGCGGCCACGCCGAAGGCGATCGTGAGGACGCCGCTGTAGGCCAGCCACCCCAGGGCGCGCACTGCCTTCGACGCCATGGCGGCGAGCCTAACGACCTCAGTTGACCCACTGGTCGATGAGCCGGTTGACGACCTTGCGGGGCAGCGAGGCGGTGGGCGAGGGCAGCGCGGCGAGCGCCGTGGCGAGCGCCGGGAGCGACTCCTCGACGCCGCCGCCAGCCGCCGTCCAGGCCACGCGCTGGCGCCGATCGACGAGCAGCAACGCCGGCGGCGCTGCGGCGCCCGCGACTCCGTAGCGCGCCGCGAAGTTGCGGTCGTCGTGGAGCAGCGGGAACGGCAGCTCGAGCTCGCGTTGCACGGCCTTGAGCTGCTCGAGCGGCGCCGGCGAGAGGACGAGCACCCTGGCGCTCGCTGCGGCGAGGGCCGGGCTGGCCGCCGCCAGCGCCACCAGCTCGCTGCGCACCGGCTCGCCTTCCGCCGTCGGGCAGACGTAGAGCACGATCGCCGTCCGCACGACCTCGTCGGCCAGCATCAGGACCACGTCCTCGGTCGAGGTCAGGTCGAAGTTGGGCGCGGCGTCGCCCGCGGCGAGCGGCATCGATGAAACGGCTGCGGGTCAGGAGCCCGGCAGCAGACCGGGCGGTACGTTCTTGCTGATGTCGAAATATAGCACCATGACCATCAGCATCACGATCAGCACGAAGCCCACCTGCTGGATGCGCTCTTTGACCTTGAAGGGGAAGTCGCGCCGCAGCCCGCCTTCCACGAGGAGGATGGCGATCTGCCCACCATCGAGGACCGGCACGGGCAGGAGGTTCAGGATGGCGATCGAGATACTGATCAGCCCCATCAGCTGGATGAAGTTGCGCAGGCCGCTGCGCACGGCGGCCCCGGAGAGAGCGGCGATCTCGAGCGGCCCCGAGAGAGCCCGCTTGGCGGCCACCTGGCCGGTCGCGATCTTGCCTATCATGTGGAAGGTCTGGACCGTGATGCGCCAGTTGAAGCGGGCGCTCTGGACGAAGGATTCCAGCGGGCCGAAACGCTGGAAATAGGAGAGCGTGACGCCGATCCGACCGACCTCGCCGTCGAGCCGCGGTACGACGGCGATCGTGATTGACCTACCCTGGCGGTCTACCTCCACTCCGATCGACTGGCCGGGGTGTTGCTCGATGTAGTCGATGAAATCGTCGCCGCTCCCCATCGCACGCCCGTCGACGCCGCGAATCTCGTCGCCCACCTGTAAACCGGCCTGCTCGGCCGGGCTCCCCGAAATCACGGACGCCACCCTCGGCAACTGCTTCGGCAACAGCCCCGCGTCGCCGAACTCGTACCGGGGGACCTTGGCAGGAGTCACGGTCACGGTGAGCTGCCGCTCGCCGCGCTCGAGTGTCAGGGCCACTGGCTCCTCCGGCGAGTTGAAGAGGGCGAGGGCGACCTCGTCCCACCGGCGAACCGGCTGGCCGTCGACGCTCAGGATGCGGTCGCCGACCGCGATCCCGGCTCGGGCCGCCGCCGAGTCAGGCGTCACCTGTCCGACCACCGGCGGGAGGTCGGGGATCGCCGACACATGGATTCCCACCATGAACACTCCGGCGATCAGCACGATGGCTAGCACGATGTTCATCGCTGGCCCGGCCAAATAGACGAGCACGCGCTGCCACCGCGGCCGGTTGAGGAACTGCCGCGGGTCCGTGGGATCGACCTCCGCGGGATCCTCCCCACCCAGCCGGACGTACCCGCCGAGCGGGACAAGCGACACTCGGTAGTCGGTTTCGCCCCGGCGGAAGCCCCAGAGCCGGCGCCCGAAGCCGAGCGAGAACGTGAGGACCCGCACGTCGAAGGCCTTGGCGACCAGCAAGTGGCCGGCCTCGTGCACGAAGATGATGACGCCCAGGGCGACGAGGAAGGCCGCGGCGTTGGAAAGCAGATGGAGCATGGCGAGCGGCTCGACGCGGGCCGGCGAGTCTATCGCGCTGAAGGCAAACGCCGTGCCACTTCCTCGGCCTCGCCGCGGGCCCAAGCGTCCCAGGCGAGGGCCTCGGCGAGCGAGGCGACCGACGCCGCCTGGTGCCGGTCGAGGGTGCGCTCGACCGTCTCGACGATCGCCGGGAAGCCGAGCCGCTCGGCCAGAAAGGCACGTACGGCGACTTCGTTGGCGGCATTGAGAACGATCGGCCCGGAGTCGCCGGCGGCCAGGGCCCGGCGCGCCAGCGCCACGGCCGGGAAGCGAGCGGCGTCCAAGGGCTCGAAATCGAGCCGCCCCACGTGCGCGAGGTCGAGCCGGGGGAACTCGTTCGCCCAACGCTCCGGGAAAGCGAGGGCGTACTGCACCGCATACACCATGTCGTTGCACGAGAGCTGGGCGAGCCACGAGCCATCGCGGAATTCCACCATCGAGTGCACGAGCGACTGCGGGTGGATCACGACGTCGATGGCCTCGGCACTCACCCCGAAGAGGTGATGGGCCTCGATCAGCTCGAGACCCTTGTTCATCAGCGTCGCCGAATCGATGGTGACCTTGGGACCCATGTTCCAGGTCGGATGGCGCAGCGCCTCGGCCGGCCGGATCTCGGACCAGGTGGACAAGGGTCTCTCGCGGAAGGGTCCGCCCGAGGCGGTGAGCACTAGGCGCCGTGCCTCCCCGGCGGCGCCGGAGCGCAGCGCCTGGTGCAGCGCCGCATGCTCGCTGTCGATCGGCAGCAGGCGAGCGCCCCGCCGACGGGCGAGATCGGCGAGCAGCCGTCCCGCCACGACCATCGCCTCTTTGTTGGCCAAGGCCACGTCCTTGCCGGCTTCGAGAGCGGCGGCCACCGGCGGCAGTCCGGCCGCTCCGACCATCGCCGCCACCACCTTGTCGACCTCGGGGTGCGTGGCGGCGGCCACCACGCCGGCCTCGCCTGCGACCACCTCGATCCCGGGGAGACGCGCGGCGAGCGCGCGCGCCGCGCTCTCTTCGGCCACCGCCACGAGTCGCGGCCGATGCTCGCGGGCGATGCGCTCGAGCTCGTCGAGCCGGCCGCCGCCCGCCGCCAGGGTCACGACGCGCAGCCGGTCGCGGTGGGCCGCGACGACGGCCAGCGTGCTGGCGCCGATCGAGCCGGTGGCGCCCAGGAGCGCCAGGCGCACGGTCATCGGCCGGCGAGATGCCCCAGGGCGACGAGGCCGAGCCACCAAACGGGAGCGGCGAAGACCATCGCGTCGAGTCGGTCGAGCCAGCCGCCGTGGCCGGGCAGCGCGCTGCCGGAGTCCTTGCGGCCGGCCGCCCGCTTGAACGACGACTCGACGAGATCCCCCACCTGGGCCGCTACCGAGGTGAGCGCGGCGAGCGCCACGAGCGGCAGGTCGACTCGGTTCTCACGCCCGAGGCTCCAGACCGCGGCACAGACGAGCGCCGTCAGGGAGCAGGCGGCGGCCCCTTCCCAGGTCTTCCTCGGGCTCACCACCGGTGCTAGCCGCCGCCGGCCCCAGCGACGGCCGACGTAGAAGGCCGCCGTGTCGCCGAGCCAGACGATGGCAAAGAGGAGGAAGACGAGCCAAGGGTCGAACCGCTGCAGCCGTGCCAAGCAGGCGACGGGCAGGGCCAGGTAGAGCGCGCCGAAGGCGAGCAAGCCCAAGGCGGCGGGACCCTCGCCCACCGGTGTGCGGCGGGCGAGGACGAGGGCGCCCGTGCCACCGGTGAGCGCCAGCCCCAGCGCCACGAGCGCACCCTCCGGAAGGGGCCGCCCGAGCAGCGGCTCAGGAGCGAAGACCACGCTGACCGCCGCCACCAGCACCGGCAGGGCGGCGAGCGGCGCGCGCGGCGCCCAAGGCCGGGCGATCGTCACGACTTCCCAGGCCGCCAGCTCGAAGACGGCCAGCACGCCGAGAAAGAACCACGGCCCATCGAGCCAGAACAGGCCCGCCAGCGCCAGCGGCACCATGAGCAGGGCCGTGGCCAGTCGCTGCATGGGAGCGCAGCTCGTCGCGCCCTCAGGCGCGCCGGTCGGTGACGTCGACGTCCGCCTCGGCGCTCTCGAGAGCCTCCACACCGCCGAAGCGACGCTCGCGCGTCTGGTAGTCGAGCACGGCCTGAAACAGCTCGCCGCGGCGGAAGTCGGGCCACAGAGTCGGGGTCAGCCAGATCTCGGCGTAGGCCACCTGCCAGAGCAGGAAGTTCGACAGGCGCGACTCACCCGAGGTGCGGATCAAGAGATCGGGGTCCGGCTGGCCCGCCGTATAGAGGTAGCGGCCGAGGGTCTCCTCGTCGATGTCGGTGCCCTTGCCGCTCGCCCAGTCGGAGACGATGCGGCGGCAGGCGTCGACGATCTCGCACCGGCCGGAGTAGTTGAGGGCGATGTTGAGCTGCATGCCGGAGCCCGCCGCCGTCGCCGCCCTGGCCCGCTCGAGCTCCGCCACCACGGAAGGGTCGAGCTCGCGCCAGCGGCCCACCGGCTGGAAGCGGATGCCGTTGGCCACGAGCTGCTCGAGCTCCTTGCGCAGATACTCCTTGAGCAGGTTCATCAGCGTCCACACTTCGTAGCGGGGACGCTTCCAGTTCTCGACCGAGAAGGCGTAGAGCGTGAGCACCTCGAGACCCAGCTCGGCCGCCGCCTCGATGACGTCGCGCACCGCCGCCACGCCGGCGCGGTGGCCCTCGGCGCGGGGTAGCCCCCGAGCCTGCGCCCAGCGGCCGTTGCCGTCCATGATGATGGCGACGTGCCGCGGCAGGCGTGCGCGGTCGATGCGGCGCGCCACCAGCTCTTCCGGCGAGCCCGCCGGCGCCAGATGCCTCGTCTTCGTCATGGACCGCCGTAAGTTACCACAGCGGCTCGAGGCCTCCGTAGTCGACCCGCTCGAGAGTGAGACCGCAGCCCGGCGCCGTTGGACCGGCCACGAAGAGCCCCGTCCCCGCCAGCAGCGCCGCCACCGAGTTGGGCGGGCGCTGGCCCTGCCCCACCTCGAGCAAGGTCCCTACGAGCCTGCGCACCATGCCGCGCAGGAAGCCGCTGCCGGCGATGACGAGCTCGAGGCGCGCTCCGTCCTCCAGCCAATCGGCGGTGAAGACTCGCCGCACTCCCGAGCGGTGCGAGCCGCCGGTCAAGGCGAAGGCCGAGAAGTCGTGCGCACCGGGGAGCGCGGCCGTCGCCTGCCGCATCGCCGCGAGGTCGAGATCCTGGTCTGCCCGCACGGCGAACAGGGCGTCGAGCGGTGAGAGTACTTCCGCCCGCACCAGCCGGTAGCGGTAGATCTTGGCGCGAGCCGACGTGCGTGCATGGAAGCCCTCCGGCATCCGCGCCGCCGAGAGCACGCGTATGTCGTGAGGGAGGAACCGGTTCGTGCCGTGGACGAGGGCTCGGAGCGGCAAGCGCCCGGGCGGCGCGAGATGGGCGACCTGGCCGGCGGCGTGGACGCCCGCGTCGGTGCGGCTGGCACCGACGACCCTGACCGGGCGTCGGGCGAGCTCGGCGAGCGCCTCCTCGAGGCGTTGCTGCACGGCGACCGCGTTGGCCTGGCGCTGCCAGCCGGCGTAGTCGGTGCCGCGATAGGCGAGCCTCAGTGCGACGACCATCGCGAGCCGGCGAGCAAGACGGCGAACGGACCCCAGATCGCGAGATGGACCCACGGGAAGAGGGACACGCCGACCGTCTGCGGCAGGTAGGCGGCGAGCACCAGGGCGCTTGCGGCCAGCCACGCGCGATGGCCGCAGAGCGCCGCCCAGGGGAGCACCCAGAGGAGGTACCAGGGATAGAAGGTGGCGGAGCAGAGGAGCGCGCCGCCCAAGAGCCTCCCGGTCCCGGCCACCACGTCGCCGCGGCGCCACACCAGCAGCCAGAACAGGAGGAAGCCCACGGCCAGCAGGAGCTTGGCGAGGAGCTGCGGGTAGACGTAGGGATAGAAGCGGTTCCAGACGCCGTGCCAACCCGTCACCCGCTTGGCGAGATCGAGTCCCGCCTTGGCGGCCTGGGCCGTACGAGCGCCGTCCAGCGCCCGCCACAACGGCTCGTGGAGCGGGCCATTGAACTCCCACGAGACGCCGTAGCGTGTCAGCCCCGGCGGCACTCCCCCACTCGCCCAAACGACCGGCCCCACGGCGAGGGCCGCGAGCCCGAGCGACGCCCCGAGAAAGGCGACCGGAGCGCCGCTGCGCCGCGCCCAGGTCGGCAGGGTCACGAGGGGCGCCAGCTTGGCGAGCACGCCGCCGGCCGCCGCCAACGCCGCAGCCAGCGGCCGTGGCCGCTCGCGCGCCACGAGGTCGACAGCCGCCACCGCCAAGACCACGCCCAACGCGTCCACGTGCCCCATCCCCGCCACCTCGAGGGTCACCAGCGGGTTCCAGGCGTAGGCCACGACTCGGGCCTCGGGGAGGCCCCGCCGGCGGGCCAGCCGCAGCAGCAGGGCACAGGCGACGAGGTCGCAGGCGGCGAGCGCCACCTTCACGGCCGCCACAGGGTGCGGGAGACGGGCGGCTATACTGAAGAGCGTCACCGCCAGGGGTGGGTACACGCCGGGGACCTCCCGATGCGGCACCCGCTCCCAGGCGGGGTCGCGCAGCGGGGCCAGCTCGACGGAATCCGGCGGGAGGTCGTAGGGGTTACGACCAGCGGCGGCCACCCGGCCGTCCCAGACGTAGCGCAGCACATCGTCGGACAGGCTGGGCGGCAGCGGCAACAGGAGCAAGCGCAGCGTCGCCGCCGCGACGAGGATCCCGGGCCCGAAGCTTGCACCGGCGTTGCTGGTCGCGGCGGAGGCCAGCGCGCGGGCTCCCCAGAGCAGGGCGGCGAAGGCGGCGGCGAGAACCGCAGCGGCGAGGACTGGATGGGCGGCGAGATCGCGAATTCCGAGCAGGACACCGTGCAGGCCGACGAGCGGCGCCGCCGCCCGCGCCACGACGAGCGCCCGTCGTCGACGCTCACCCGATGACGGCACCCCAGGCTCCGCTCGCCACGCTCGTCGCGGCACTCTACTACCTGGTGCTCGCCGTTCTCGCCTTCTACGGCGCGCACCGGCTGGCAATGGTCGCGATCTTCCTCGCCCATCGGCGTGGTGCCTCCTCCACTCCGGCGCCGCCGAAGGTCTGGCCGCGGGTCACCGTGCAGTTGCCGATCTACAACGAGCGCTACGTGGCGGGCCGGTTGATCGACGCCGTCGCTCGGCTCGACTACCCGCGCGATCGCCTGGAGGTGCAAGTCCTCGACGACTCGACCGACGACACTAGCGAGCTCGTGGCGGAGCGAGTCGCCTTCTGGCGGGCCCGGGGGCTCGACCTCCAGCATGTGCGCCGCGGCACGCGCGACGGCTTCAAGGCCGGAGCCCTGGCCGAGGGCCTCACCCGCGCCAGCGGCGAGCTGCTGGCGGTCTTCGACGCCGACTTCGTGCCGGCGCCGGATTTCTTGGCGCGCGTCGTGCCGCAGTTCGTCGACCCGGGCGTGGGGGTCGTCCAGGCTCGCTGGGAGCACCTGAATCGCGACTCCTCGCTCTTGACCCGCGCCCAGGCGATCCTGCTCGACGGCCACTTCGTCATCGAGCAGGCGGCGCGCGCCGCCGCCGGCTGCTTCTTCAACTTCAACGGCACTGCCGGCATCTGGCGCCGGCAGGCGATCGTGGAGGCCGGCGGCTGGAGTCAGGACACGCTGACCGAGGACCTCGACCTCTCCTATCGCGCTCAGCTCGCCGGCTGGCGCTTCCGCTTCCTCTCCGAGGTGACGGTGCCGGCGGAGCTGCCAGTCGACGTCCACGCCTTCAAGCGCCAGCAGTTCCGCTGGGCCAAGGGCTCGATCCAGACGGCGCGCAAGCTCCTGCGGCGCCTGCTCGCGGCACCGCTCCCCTGGCGCGTGAAGCTCGAGGCCACCATCCACCTGACGAACAACGCGAGCTACCCTCTGATGGTGCTGCTCGCTCTGCTCCTCTTCCCGGCGATGTGGCTGCGCCGCGAGGTCGCGCCGGGGCGCTGGCTGGCGTTCGACGTGCCCATGTTCCTAGGCGCCACGGCGGCCGTCGTCGTCTTCTACCTGGCCTCGCAAGCGATCGCCGTCGGCGACTGGAGACGAACGCTCCGCGTCCTGCCGGCCGTCCTCGGGCTCGGCATCGGCCTCGCCGTGAACAACGCCCGCGCCGTGCTCGAGGGCCTCTTCCAGGACGGCGGCGTCTTCGAGCGCACCCCGAAGTACCGCATCGAGGGCGGTGCCAGCGACTGGCGGGGCAAGAGCTACCGCGCGCGACGTGGCACGACGACCTGGTCCGAGACCGCCCTCGCCGCCTACTTGGCGGCGTCGACCGCCGCGGCGGTGAGGCTCGGCATGTGGTGGGCGTTGCCGTTCCTCTACCTCTTCCTACAGGGGAGCGTGTACATTGTGTGGCTGTCGGCGTTCGGCGGGCGCCCGTGGGCAACCTGGTGGCGCTGGCCCGCGGACGTCTCGCCCGCCGACGGCTGAGAACCGTGCAACCGCAAGAGCGGCCGAGCTCTCCCCGGATCTCCCTGCGGCCCGCCGCTGCGGCCGACGCCGCGCACCTCAAGGCCTGGCGGACCGAGCCGAGCGTGGCGCGCCATCAACCCCTGGGCGAGTTGTCGCTCACCCAACTCCGCGCCGAGCTCATCGCCCAGAACGTCGACGACCTCTACAGCGGTCGCGGCGAGAAGTTCCAGTGGATCATCCTGGCCGACCGTGACCCGGTGGGCTGGATCACCCTGGTGGTTACCAACTGGGAACACGGCCTGGCCGAGATCGGCTACGCCCTCTCCACCCCCTACCAGCGCCGCGGCTTCACCCGCGAGGCCCTGCTCCAGCTCCTGACCGACCTCTTCCGGCGCACCAGTCTCGAGCGGATCGAGGCTCGCTGCGCCGTCGACAACGAGCCCTCGCGCAAGGTCCTCGAGGCGGTCGGTTTCGAGCGCGAGGGCCTGCTGCGCGGCTACTTCGAGCTCGCCGGGCGAAGAGTCGACAACTACCTCTATGCGATCCTGCGCCAGGACTTCGCCGAGTGAGCGAGACCCAGGAACTTCCCCGGCGCGCTGAGCCCGCCGTCACCGCGCCGAGCCGGCGAGAGGAGGCCGCGAGCAGCATCAGTCACGGCCTGGGCCTCCTCGCGAGCCTGGTCGGCATCCCCATCCTGCTGGTTGTCGCCCTGCAACGCGGCGCGAGCGCCGTCGTCGGCGCCAGCGTCTTCGCCACGACTCTCCTGCTCCTCTACGGCTCCTCCACCATCTACCATGCGCTGCCCCGAGGGCGGGCCAAACAGGTGTTGCGCGTCCTCGACCACTCGGCGATCTTTTTCTTGATCGCCGGCACCTACACCCCCTTCACGCTCACCATCCTGCGCGGCGCCTGGGGCTGGTCGCTCTTGGGTGTGGTGTGGGGTCTGGCGCTCACTGGCGTCGCGCTCAAGGCCGTCGGGTGGCTCCGCCATGGCGTGCTCTCCACCGGCCTCTACCTGGCGATGGGTTGGCTCGTCGTGGTGGCCATCCAACCGCTCTCGGAGCGGCTGCCGGCGCTCGGCCTGCTCTGGCTGGTGGCCGGCGGGCTCTTCTACACCGCCGGAGTGCCGTTCTTCGCCGCCCGTCGCCTGCGCTACGCGCACTTCCTCTGGCACTTGTTCGTGCTCGGCGGCACGGTTTGCCACTACTTCGCGGTACTGGGCTACGCGGCCTGACCGAGCGCCCCGCTCACCGCCCTAGATCGGCTCCAGGTTCGCGTACTTCGCCACCAGCCGGCGCTTGCCGGCGGCGTCGAAGTAGACGGTGAGCTTGCCGGTGGCGGGGTCGCCTTCGACGGCGAGGACGACGCCCTCGCCCAAGGTCGGGTGACGCACCCGCTGGCCGCGGCGGATGCCGGCATCGACGCCGGCGTCGGTCTCGCCGAAGGGCAGCCGGTCGGGCACCGAGCGCTCGTAGAAGGTGTAGACGCCGCTCATCCGCGGCCCGGCGAAGAGCACGGGGCTCTCGGAGATCGACAGGGTCTCCTCCGGCAGCTCGGAGACGAACGGCGACTCGCGCTGGTCCTGGTAGCGGCCGGCGATGCGCCGACGGCGACAGAGGGAGAGGAAGAGGCGCCGCTCGGCCCGCGTCATGCCGACGTAGAGCAGGCGCCGCTCCTCTTCGAGCTCCTCCTCGGAGCCGCCAGCGTTGAAATGCGGGAGCACCCCGTCCTCGAGCCCGGCGACCGCCACGGCCGTGAACTCGAGGCCCTTGGCGCTGTGGAGCGTCATCAGCGAGAGCCCGCCCTCGGCGTTCCATTCGTCGATGTCCGCCACGAGGCAGACGTGGTCGAGGAAGGCGACCAAGAGATCGTCGGCCCCCTGCCATGCCTGCTGCTCGGTGAACTCCTGGGCGGCGGTCAGGAACTCCTGGAGGTTCTCCAGGCGCGACCGCGCCTCCGGATCGTCGCTCTGGTACTGCGCCGCGTAGCCAGTCTCCTCGAGCAGGCGGTCGAGGAGGGCCGGGAGCGGCAGATCCTGGGCCGCCGCCGCCAGGCCCACCAAGGTGTCACGGAAGCGTTCGAGGGCGCGGGCGCTCCGCGCCGGGAAGCTCGCGAGCTCCCCCCGCGTCAGCGCCTCCCACAGCGACCCCCCGAACTGGGCCGCCTCGCGCTCCAGGAGCTCCTGGGTGGCGGCGCCGATGCCGCGCGCCGGACGGTTCAGGATGCGCAGCAGGGAGTAGTTGTCGCGCGGGTTCTTGAGGAGGCGCAGGTAGGCGAGGAGATCCTTGATCTCGGCGCGCTCGTAGAAGCGCGTCCCGCCCACCAGCACGTAGGGCATGCCGCGGCGCAGGAGCTCCTCCTCGAAGGCGCGGGTCTGGGCGTTGGTGCGCACCAGGATGCCCATGCGCGAAAGCTCGATTTCGGGCCGCAGCCCTTCGAGAGCGCCCACCACCCAGCGTGCCTCGTCCTGGTCGTCGCGCGCCTTGTAGAGCTCGATGGGCTCTCCCGTGCCGACGTCGGTCCACAGGCTCTTGGCGCGCCGCCGGCGATTGTTGGCCACCAACGCGCCGGAAGCGGAGAGGATGTTCTGGGTCGAGCGATAGTTGCGCTCGAGCTTGCGCACGCGGGCGCCCGGGAAGTAGCGCTCGAAGGCGAGCACGTTGTCGAGGTCGGCGCCGCGCCAACGATAGATCCCCTGGTCCTCGTCGCCGACCGCGGTCAGGTTTCCGGCCTCCCCGGTCAACTGATGGACGAGCTTCATCTGGGCGTGGTTGGTGTCCTGGAACTCGTCGACCAGCAGATAGTGGATGCGTTCGCGCAGCCGCTCGGCGACATCGTCCTGCTCGGCGAGCAAGCGCACCGTCAAGCGCAGCATGTCGTCGAAATCGACGGCCGAGGACTGGACGAGGCTCTTCTGGTAGGCACCGTAGACGCGCGCCACGCGGCGCTCGAAGAAGCCTTGGGCCTGCGTTTCGTAGGCCTGCGGATCGAGCAGGCGGTTCTTGGCGGCGCTGATCGCCCCGAGCACGCTGCGCGGCGGGAAGGCGCTCTCGGAGAGTTGCTCCTGCTCGAGCGCCTTGGCGACCAGGGCGAGCTGGTCGTCGCTATCGAAGATCTGGAAGCCGGGGGCCAGGCCCACTCGCGCGCCGTAGCGGCGCAGGAGGCCCAAGGCGAAACGGTGGAAGGTGCCGACGAACGTGCCCGGGGTCGGCGACTCGAGAAGTCGCTCGACGCGCTCGCGCATCTCGCCGGCCGCCTTGTTGGTGAAGGTGACGGCGACGATGGCCGCCGGCTCGATCCCCACCTCGCGCGCGAGGTATGCCACGCGGTAGGTGATCACCCGCGTCTTGCCCGACCCCGCGCCGGCCAGCACCAGCTGCGGCCCCTCGCCGTGGATGACGGCGCTGAGCTGCTCGGGGTTCAAGTCGCGCTCGAAGTCGATCGCGGACAAGGAATCCAGGATTCCTTACTCCACCGTCACGCTCTTCGCCAGGTTCCGCGGCTGGTCGACGTCGCAGCCCCGCCGGACGCCGACGTGGTAAGCGAAGAGCTGGAGGGGAATGACGTTGACGATGGGCTGGAGCAACTCGGAAACCCGTGGCACGGGCAAGACGACATCCGCCAGGCCGGCGAGGTCCGCTGGGTCGTGGTCGGTGACCGCCAGGATGACGCCGTCGCGTGCCCGCGCCTCCTGGAGGTTGCTGCGCACCTTCTCGAACGTACGCTCGCCGGTGGCGATGGCCATCACCGGCATCTCGGCGTCGATCAAGGCGATGGGACCGTGCTTCATCTCGCCGGCCGGGTAGCCCTCGGCGTGGATGTAGGAGATCTCCTTCAACTTGAGCGCCCCCTCGAGGGCGATCGGGTAGTTGATGCCGCGGGCGAGGTAGAGGAAGTTGCCCTTCTTGTGGAAGCGGCGCGCCAGTTCGTCGATTTCGGGCTCGCGCTCGAGCACCTCGGCCAAGGCCTGCGGCAGGCGCGCTAGACCCGCCACCAGCTCGGGGCCAACCGACAGCCCCCGCTGCTGGCGCAGGTAGAGAGCGAGCAGATAGAGCGCCGTCAACTGCGTGGTGAAAGCCTTGGTCGAGGCCACCCCGATCTCGGGCCCGGCGTGGGTGGTGAGCACTCCCTGGCTGATGCGAGTCGCCTGACTGCCGGGCACGTTGCAGATCGCCCACAGGCGCGCCCCGCGCTCGGCGGCCGCCTCCATCGCCGAGAGGGTGTCGGCGGTCTCCCCCGACTGCGAGATGCCGAGGGCGAGCGTCTCGGGACCAACCAGCGGGTCGCGGTAGCGGTACTCGGAACCGTAGTCCACCTCGACCCGCAGGCGCGCCAGCTCCTCGATCAGGAACTTCCCCACCAAACCGGCGTGCCAGGAGGTGCCGCAGGCGAGGATGTCGATGCCGGCAACGGCCGCGGCCGCCGCCGGCTCGAGCACCAGCTCGTCGAAGTCGATGCGGCCGGTCTCGAAGTCGACGCGACCCGCGAAGGTGTCCTGGACGGCCTGTGGCTGCTCGTGGATCTCCTTCGCCATGAAGTGCTCGTAGCCGCCCTTCTCGATCTGGATCGGATCCCAGTTGAGACGCACGGCCGGCCGCTCGACGGACCGCCCATCGCGGTCGCGGATCTCGATGCGGCCCGGTGTGAGCCGCGCGATGTCGCCGTTCTCGAGGAAGACGACGTCCTTGGTGTGGGCAAGAAGGGCCGCAGGGTCGGAGGCCAGGAACGCCTCACCGCTGCGGACACCCAACACCAGCGGCGGGCCGTGGCGAGCGGCTACGATCTCCTGCTCGTCGCCCGCCGCCGTGGAGACGGCAGCGAAGGCGTACGTGCCCTCGAGCTCGCCCACGGCGCGCTCGACGGCGCTCCTCAGGTCGCCGTCGAGATGCGAACTCACGAGGTTCGCCACGACTTCGGTGTCGGTGTCGGTGGCAAAGCTCCAGCCGGCATCGACCAAGCGCCGTTTGAGCGCCACGAAGTTCTCGATGATGCCGTTGTGGATCACCGCCACGCGGCCGCGCGCGTCGACGATGGGGTGAGCGTTGCGCTCGACGGGCGCGCCGTGCGTCGCCCAGCGGGTGTGGCCGAGCCCGTAGCGGCCGGCCAGGGGCTGGCGCTCGAGCTTGGCCACCAGCCGGTCGAGCTTGCCCTCGGCGCGGACCGTCGCCAGGTGGCCGTTTTCGAGCACCACGAGCCCGGCCGAGTCATAGCCCCGATACTCGAGGTTGCGCAGGCCCGCAAGCAGGATCGGCACCACGGGCCGCTCGCCGACGTAGCCGACGATGCCGCACATGGCGGGTAGTCTACCTGTCCGACGCCGCGGGCCACCGGCTCGTAGAACCTCCGTTGCGACTCATAAGGAACGCGACGCGGCAGCGCGGATGGGCGGTGGACCCGCTCGCCGCCTCCTCGTTCAGAGGTTCGACCGGCTGGCACAGCCCTTGCGATGCGAGACTCGGCCCTTCGTTGGAAGGGCCCTACGACACGGCGAGGCGCACAGCGATGGGGACCAGCAAGTGGAGTGTGTTTTCGTTCGCCGGCATTCTCGGCATCGTGGCGTCGGCCGCATCGGCGGGAGGCGCCTGGGTTCCGGATCGCGGCACCGGTGACATGCAGCTCGGCTACAGCGTGAAGACGGCGAACACTTCCTGGGGCCCGACGGGCAACGACCGCTTCAGCGACAGTTGGCACATCTTCACCTACGTCTATACGGGCGGCGAAGTCGGCCTGAGTCAGAACTTCTCCCTCCGCTACCTGGTGCTCTTTCTCGACGGGCTCGAGGGCGAGCGCGGCGACATGGAGCACAACGCCGGCTTCTCCGAGACCTTCTTCGGCCTGAAGTACGCGCTGCGCGAGGGCAAGTGGCCGATGGCTCTGGCCTTGAACCTCCGCACCTCGTACCTCTACGACTTGCCCGGCACCTACGACCGCCACCTCTTCGGCGTGGACGAGGACGACCTCGACGGCGACGGCGACGTCACGGAGGCCATCTTCAAGGGCGTGAGCCCCGAATGGCGTGGTCTCCTGGGTGAGGACTACGGGGTGAGCTATCTCGTGAGCCGCTCACTCTTTGACGGCGGCTGGATGAACATCGAGGTGGGCTACACCTACCGCACCACGAACCTGGGCGACGAGATCCCCCTCACCTTCGAGCTCGGCTACCCGCTACCCTGGAAAGAGCTCGTGGCCAAGGGAACGTACCGCTGGGTACAGAGCGTGGGCAACCACGAACCCACCATCCGCGATCCCGAGGACCGCTTCGGCTGCTCGGAGAACAACTGCTTCCCGAACGCGAGCATCATGGTCGTGGGAGGGAGCCTGTTCCGCGACTTCGGCGCCCAGAAGAAGTGGTGGGGCGAGGTCGGCTTCAACCAGTGGGTCTGGGGGCGCTCGGCGCGCAAGTACGAGGAGCCGTTTCTCGCGATCGGCCGACGTTTCTGAGGCTTCACTCCCGGCGGCGCCGACGTTTGCCCCAGCCGGGCACGATCCGCTGGCGGCCGCGCTCGACGGCGAGCGCCCCCGCCGGCACATCCTGGGTGATGACCGAGCCGGCGCCGGTGGTGGCGCCTTCGCCGACCGTGACCGGCGCCACCAGCATGGTGTCGCTGCCGATGAAGGCGCCGGCGCCGATCGTCGTGTGGTGCTTGGCCTCCCCATCGTAGTTGCAGGTGACGGTGCCGGCCCCGATGTTGGCGTGTTCGCCGACGGTCGCGTCACCGACGTAGGCCAGGTGGTTCGCCTTGGCGCCGGCGCCGAGCTCGGCGTTCTTGACCTCGACGAAGTTGCCCACCTTCGCCCCTCGGCGTAGCACCGCCCCCGGCCGCAGGCGCGCGAAAGGGCCGACCCGGCAGCCCGCTTCGACCCTGGCTCCCTCGAGCACCGAGTACGGCTCGACGACGACGCCGGGCCCCAGCGTCGTATCGCGGAGCCAGGCGCCCTGGCCGAGGGTGCAGCCTTCGCCCACGCTCGTTCCCCCGGTCAGGCTCACTCCTGGGTGGAGTACCGTTTCCGTCCCCACCGAGACGCGCGGCTCGACCGTCGTCGTCGCGGGGTCGAGGACCGTCACCCCGGCCTCGGCGAGGGCCTCGAGCTGGCGAGCGATCAGCACGCGGTGGACGCGCGCGAGGTCTTGGCGATCGTTGACGCCGAGCGCCTCGTCCGGGTCGGCCAGCTGGACGAGGGCGATCGTGCGGCCCTCGGCGGCCGCCGCGCTCAGAGCGTCGGTCAAGTAGAGCTCCCCCTTCGAGTTGGTCGGGGTGAGCCGCTCGAGGTAGCCGAAGATCTCCGGCGCCGGGAGGACGTAGAGACCAGCGTTGATCCGTCGGTTGGCCAGCGCCGCGGGCGAGGCGTCCGCCGCCTCGACGATGCGGGCGAGCTCGGCGCCAGCCCCAGCCTCGACTCGCCCGAGCCCACCCGGCTCCGCCAGCTCGGCCGTCGCCATCGCGCCCCAGCTCGTCGCCGCGCGCTCGAGCAACGCGACGAGCGTCGCCGCGCGCACCAAGGGCACGTCGCCGGAGAGGACGAGCAGCCGCGCCGGCTCGCGGATCGCCGGCGCGACCTGGGCCAGCGCGTGACCCGTGCCTCGCTGCTCGTCCTGCACCACCCACTCGAGTTCGGCGCCCGAGTCTGCCGAGCGCACCTCCTCGGCGTCAGGGCCGACCACCACCAAGATGCGTCCGCAGCCGGCGGCGCGGGCGCTCGCCAGGACCCAGGAGAGGAGCGGCTCCCCGGCCGCCTCGTGCAGCACCTTGGGCCGCGCCGAGCGCATCCGGGTGCCCTTGCCGGCGGCCAGCACGACAGCGATCGCGGCGGGCCGGTTCGCTTCAGGCATGGGGGCGGGCGCGGCCGGCTATCGCTTGCGCAGCTCCATCAGGGTCTGCTTGGCGACGGCCTTCAAGGTCTCGAAGACCCCGCCGCCCCGCGTCGCCACCGCCTCGAACGTCGGCTCTCGCTTGTAGTTGAGCATCCGGTACATCTCGTCGGCCGGCAGGACGTTGGGCAGGTCTCGTTTGTTGAACTGCAGGGCGTACGGCACGGCATCCAGGTCGAAGCCGTGCTCCTTCAAGTTCGCAGCCAGGTTGCGGATCGACTCGACGTTGGCTTCCATGCGCTCGCGCTGGCTGTCGGCAACGAAGACGATCCCGTCCACACCCTTCAGGATCAGCTTGCGCGACGCGTCGTAGAAGACCTGGCCGGGCACCGTGTAGAGGTGGAAGCGGGTCGTGAAGCCGCGGATTGTTCCCAGGTCGAGCGGCAGGAAGTCGAAGAAGAGGGTGCGGTCGGCCTCGGTGGCGAGCGAGATCATCTTGCCCTTGCGCTCGGGTGGCGTGCGACCGTAGATGTGATGCAGGTTGGTCGTCTTGCCGCCCAGCCCGGGGCCGTAGTAGACGATCTTGCAGTTGATCTCCTTGGCCGCGTAGTTGATAAACGTCATAGCGACGAGCTCGACCGCGATTCCCCAGTTGCCCCCGCCGCATCGAGCGTCGAGGCGTCACTCCCGAAACAAACTGTCGATGTCCTCGTCCGTGATCTCCCAGAACGGGCTCGACTCCGTCGCCCGTTGGCCGGCCATCTCCTTGCGCCGTCCCATGTCCTGGAAGATCTGCGCCAATTCGTCGCTCGCCCGCCGCACCCGCAGGCGCACGAGCCCGAGCGAGGAGCGCTCGTTGAAGATGACGAGCAGGATCGCGCGATCCGCCACCAGGGAAATGTGGATGTGGTCGCGCTCGCCCTCGTGAAAGAGGACGGAGAACTCGCGTTCGCCGATCAGCTTGGCCAGGCCGTCGGTGGCCGCCACGTTGCCGGCGGTGAGCGAAGCGAGCGAGGTCGAGTCGAAGTGCTCGACATCGCCGGCGGCGGCGATCTGCTGGCCGGCCTTGTCGATCAAGAAGACGGCTTCGGCGTTGGCCGCGTAGCGCAAGCGCCGTAAGGCTTCGCCCAGGCGCTCGTAGTCGTCTTCCCGGACCTCGGTGAAGGCTGCCGCCATCGCTCTAGTCGTGCTCGGAGCTGGGCGACGAGGTTAACACGCTCTAGCGCCCTCCGGAGAACCCCGTGACGATGTAGCTCCCCGAGCGGGCGTCGCGCTTGAGCTTGAGGATGCCCTGGCGCTCCGCGTCCTCGAGTAGCTCGGAGAAGCTCGAGTAGCCGTGGTAGCCCTCGTTGAAGGAAGGGCGCTTGCGCTTCATCGTCTCCTTGATCATCGAGCCCCACAGCACTTCCTTGTTCTCGCGCATCAGGGCCTTGATCGACTCGATCATGAGGGCGAAGGCCTCGCTCGTCTTCTTCGACATGCCGGCGAGCTTCGGCCCCTTCTGGGTGTCGCGCCAGATGTCCTCGTAGAAGATGAACTCGTCGCAGTTGTCGATCAGGAGAGCCGACGAAGAGTTCTTCACCCCGACGCCGATCACCTGCTTGTTGCTCTCGCGCAGCTTCGAGACCAGCGGCGAGAAGTCGCTGTCGCCGGAGAGGATCACGAACGTGTCGACATGATCGCGCGAATAGCAGAGGTCGATGGCGTCGACGGCCATCTTGATGTCGGCGCTGTTCTTGCCCGCGTAGTACTTCTGCGGGATGTCGATCATCTCGATGGCCGCCTCGTGGAAGGGGCGCTTGAAGTCGCTGTAGCGCTCCCAATCAGCGTAGGCCTTCTTGACGATGATCTTGCCCTTCTCCAGCAGCCGCTCGAGCACCATGTTGATGTCGAACTTCTTCATCTCGGAGTCGCGCACTCCGAGCGCTATGTTCTCGAGATCGCAGAACATGGCAATGCGGCGCTCGGCGGCGCCGTTGCCGGGCACCGTCCTCTCCAACGTCTGCGACAGGAACGGCAGATCGACGACGCGGCGGGGCTCGGGCTCGGAGGCCGGCATCTCCTCGACCTCGACGGCTTCCGCCTTGGCGGGGGCCCGTCGGCGGCGCGCGCCGCCACGCCGGGTCGGCCGGCGGCGAGGGACAGGAGCCTCTTCGGCGCCAGCGCCCTCCTCGGCGCCGGCGGCCGGCGCAGCCGCGGTCTCGGGCGCCGCCGGCGCCTCCGGGGCGGGGTTCTCGACGCCGGCCGGGGCCGACTCGGCGGATTCATCCTCAGCGGGTGGCTGCAGCCACCACGGTCTCAACGTGTCCACGAAGTACCTCGGTACGGCGATCGGTTGGTTGTCATTCGGGACCGCCGGAACGGCGGTCGTCAGGCGGAAGTCTCAAGCGGGCGCTCAGTGTACCACGGGGGCGAGAAAGATCATGTAAGAAAGGGACTTAGCTCGACCCACACCGGAGCGGAGCGCCCGGCGGCGGGCACCCCGGCGGGGAGCTGGGAGGCGGGCACTCGCGGACCGGGCAGTCTTCCCCAGTCCGGTGCCCGCCGGAGGCAAGGCGGCCGCCTCCCCCCTACAGTCCACCTGGCGGCCGCCGGTCCCCGACGGGGTGCCCGCCGCCGGGCGCGCAGCGGCCGCGGTCCTCGCGGCCCGTAGAATCCCGCCATGTCCCGCCGCCTCGCCATCCTCGTCTCCGGCGCCTCGGGGATGAAGCTCCCCCTCCACCTGCTGCGGGCGCTGGCCGTGCGCCCGGAGATCGAGCGGCTGCACCTGGTGGTGTCCCGGGGAGCGAGCCAGGTGCTGGCCCACGAGCTGGGCCCCGAGCGCACCGGCGCGGCTGACCTTGCGGCGGCGGCCGGCCTGTCGGCGGATGGGGCGGCGCGCGTGATCACCCACCGCGACCGCGACCTCGACGCCGCGATCTCGTCGGGCTCCTACCGGCTGGACGGCACCGTGATCCTGCCCTGCAGCGCCGGCACCCTCGGGGCGCTCGCCTCGGGCGAAGCCCGCACCCTCATCCATCGCGCCGGGGCCGTGGCCCTGAAAGAGGGCTGGCCGCTGGTGCTCGGCTTCCGCGAGACTCCCCTGACCCTCGTCCATCTCGAGAACCTCCGCCGGCTCTCCTATGCTGGCGCGATCGTGCTGCCGCCGATCCCCGCCTTCTACGTCGGCGGTGAGTCGCTCGAACGCTTCCTCGACGCCTACGCGCTGCGGGTCATGGACCAGCTCGGGCTCGTCGAGCCTGGCGAGCCTGGGCTGCGCTGGGATCCCTGAAAAAGCGAACGGCCGGCACGGAGGCCCGCCCTACAACCGCCCGACCTCCACCCGCGCGTCGTTGAAGCAGGCGGCGTCCCCCACCACCTGCGCCGAATCGGGGCACAGGGCCACGGCCGTGGCGCCGTTCGCGGAGCTCTTGCGCCAGGCGCCCTTGGGCATGGTGGCGACTCCGGGGCGCACGCGACTCGAGACCGCCAAGCGGCAGTGCACCTCGCCCAAGTCGTTCCATACCCGCACGGCATCCCCCGCGGCCAGACCGCGCTGCGCGGCCTCGGTAGGGTGCAGCGTGACCTCGAGCACGTCGAGGTTGAACTCGCCCATGGTGCTCGAGATGAGCTTGCCGCTCGCCGGGCTGATCAGCGCCAGCGGGTAGCCGTTGGCGGGCGGCGTCCAGGCGAAGGGCCGCGGGCCCAGTGCCGCCGGGGTCAGGTGCGCTTTGCCGTCGGCGGTCTGCGGGAAGACGCTCTCGAACTGCACCGGTCGCTCCCCCGGAAAATCGTAGAGCTGCGGCAGCCCCGAGGTGCCACGCTCGCCGGCGAGCGGGCCGCCGGCGAAGGAGAGCGCCGCCGTCGCTCGTCGCAGCAGCTCCTCGTCACTCCACGAGAAGGCCTCGTCTTCGAGACCCATGGCGCGGGCGAGAGCCGCGAAGAGCTGCGGGTTGGTGCGCGCCTCGCCGGCCGGCGCCACCACCGGCACCACCGCCCCGACAACGTAGCTGCCGTAGCCCACCCTGAGGTCGTGACCCTCGAGGAAGGTCGTCGCCGGCAACACGAAGTCGGCGAAGCGGGCGGTGTCGGTCATCACCTGCTCGTGGACGACAGTGAAGAGGTCGGGGCGGGCGAGCCCGGCCAGCACGGCACCTTGCTCCGGCACGGTCGCCGCCGGGTTGGCGTTGTAGACGAAGAGCGCCTGGATCGGCGGCTCGAGCGGCGCCTCCGGCCGGCCACTTCCATCGCCCGGTCGCGGCGAGCGGCCGGCGAGCAGGCGCCCGAGCTGCGTCATGTTGAGCGCCCGCGTCGTCCACGAGACGCCCCCGATGACGGCGCGCTTGTCGAAGCGGGCGCCGCCGCTGTTCGACAGCGTGTAGCCGCCGCCGCGCACCCCGAACTTTCCCAATAGCGCCGGCAGCGCCAGCACCGCCGCGATCGCCTGCGCGCCGTTGACGTTGCGCTCGAGCCCCCAGCCACAGCGCACCAGCGCCGGCTCCCCGTCGGCCAGCGCCTCGGCGACGAGCGCGATGTCCGCCGCCGGCACGCTCGCCGCCGCCGCCGCCCGCTCGAGCGGCCACTCTTGGGCGCGCTCGAGCAGCGGCTCGACGCCATCCGCCCAGCGCTCCAGGAAGGCCCGATCCAGTCGACCCGTCTCGGCCAGGTGGCGGATCATCGCCAGGGCGACCGGCAGATCCTGCCCGGGGAGCACCGGCAGATGCAGGTCACACTCCGCCTCGCCCAGGGTGCGGCGCGGGTCGATCTGGGCAATGAAGGCACCGCGGCGCCGGGCCTCCTTCAAGTAGGGCACGAGATGGATGTTCGAGACCTTGGGGTTGGCGCCCCACACGACGATGACGCGGGCATGCACGAAGTCGGGGAAGGCGACCCCCGGCATCTTGCCGTACATGCCGAGCGCCACCTGGGTCGCTGGCACGGCGCAGATCGTCTTGTCGAGGCGCGAGGCGCCGAGTCGGGCGAAGAAGAGCTCGTCCGTGAGCTCGTCCGTCAACTTGCCGTTCGAGCCGCCGTAGTGGAAGGGCAAGATCGCTTCGCCGCCCCAGCGCGCGGCCACCTCGGAGAGCCGCCCGACGATCTCCGCCACCGCCTCGTCCCAGGAGACGCGCTCGAAGTGTCCCTCGCCCTTCGCCCCCACCCGGCGCAGCGGATGGAGGATGCGGTCCGGGTGCTCGAGCCGCCGAGCGAAGTGCGCCACCTTCGAGCAGATGAAACCCGCCGTGTCCGGGTGGTCGCGCGAGCCGCCGATCGCCTCCACCCGACCGTCGCGCACCCTTACCTCCAGGTGGCAGGCGTCCGGGCAGTCCAGCGGACAGGTGGTGTGGCGGACGACGGCGGGCTCGGCCATGGCGCTCGCCTAGTCTACGGCCTGCTGCGTGTCGATGTTGCCGAATTTTCTTCGGCGATGGCTATGATTCCCACCCGATCATGACCGCCGCGCTCGGCCCCGGCGGCCGTCTGGGCCGCTACGAGATTCGCGACCTCGTCGGCGAGGGCGGCATGGGGCGCGTCTTCCGGGCCTGGGACCCGGCGCTGTCGCGCGAGGTGGCGCTCAAGGTGCTGCCGGCCGGGCTGGTCACCGACGGCGAGCGCGTGGCCCGATTCGAGCAGGAGGCGCGTGCCGCCGCCGCCTTGAACCACCCCAACATCCTGGCGGTCTACGACGTCGGCACCGACGGCGGGGCGCCGTTCCTGGTCTCGGAGCTCCTCGCCGGCAAGACCTTGCGCGCCCTCTTGCGCGAGCGCCGGCTGCCGGCGAGCGAAGCCGTGGAGCTGGCGCACCAGGTCGCTCGCGGACTCGCGGCCGCGCACGAGCGCGGCATCGTCCATCGCGATCTCAAGCCGGAGAACCTCTTCGTCACCCGCGACGGCACGGTCAAGATCCTCGACTTCGGCCTCGCCAAGCTGCGCGAGCCGCTACCGGGTGACGAGGAGGCCACACAGCTCGCCCGCGACAGCGCCGCGACGGGCGCCGGGGTCATGCTCGGTACCCCGGCCTACATGGCCCCCGAGCAGATCCGCGGCGAGGCCGTCGATGGGCGCACGGATCTCTTCGCGCTCGGCCTGGTGCTCTACGAGATGCTCGCGGGCCGGCCGGCCTTCAGCGCCGAGACCGCGCCGGAGATCCTGACCGCGATCCTGCGCCAGGAGCCGCCCGAGCTCACCGCGCTCGAGCCGGGGCTGCCGCCCGGCCTCGAGCGCATCGTCCGGCACTGCCTCGAAAAGCAGCCCGATCGTCGCTTCCACGTACGCCGTGATGAACTGCGCGTCCGGCGAGA
>CAYXXN010000002.1:0-47751 GCA_964469055.1 uncultured Thermoanaerobaculia bacterium | reverse complement strand
CTCAGAGCCGCCGGTGCTTCGCCACCGGCAGGGCGGCCCGCACCCGCTCTACCCGCTCGAGATCGATCTCGGCGAGAGCCAGGCCCGGGCCGTCGGAGGCCTGGGCCACCACCTCGCCCCAAGGGTCGGCAATCAGGGCGTGGCCGTAGCTCTCGCGCAAGCCGCCGTCGTCGTGCCGGCCGGTCTGCGCCGGCGCGATCACCCAGCACTGGTTCTCGATCGCCCGGGCGCGCAGCAGGGCGTGCCAGTGGTCCTTGCCGGTCGCGAGGGTGAAGGCGGAAGGAACCAGCAGGACCTCGGCGCCGTCCTCGGCGAGCCGCCGGTAGAGCTCGGCGAAGCGCAGATCATAGCAGATCGTAAGACCCAGGTGGGCGAGCGGGGTGGCGGCGACGACCACGTCCTCGCCCGGCAGGACGGTGTCCGATTCGGCGAAGCGCACACTGCCGGGCAGATCGATGTCGAAGAGGTGGATCTTGCGGTAGACGGCGAGCCGGGAGCCGTCGGGAGCGAAGAGGACGGAGGTGTTGCGGCAACGGCGGGGATCCTCGCTCGCTTCGTTGAAAGAACCGAGTAGCAAGTGGATGCGGAGCTCGCGGGCCAGTGCCCCGAACCTGGCGCAACTCGGACCTTCCAGGGTTTCCGCCCGCCGCACCTTCTCCTCGTGCGGGCCGAGGTAGTTGGTGTTCTCCGGGGTCGCGACGAAGGCGGCGCCCAGCCCGACCGCCCGCCGCACCAGCTCCTGGGCGCTCTCCCAGTTGGCCTCCACGTCGGAGGTCGAGGTCATCTGGACGGCGGCGGCGAGAAAGCGGCGTGGCATGGGGACAGGATACTCTGGCCGTCAACGGCACCCCGAGCGAGGAGGCGCACCGGGCGCGCTTCCACGCCGTGCTGACGGCGCTCTACGAGGACCTCGGGCTGGCTCCTACGGCTCCACGAAAATCTGCGTGAGCCAGTAGGTCTCGCCGCGCTGCGCCACGCCGACGCCGGCCAGCCGGAACCCCTCGCGCAAGATGTTCTCCCGGTGCTCGGCGCTCGTCATCAGCTCGTCGTGAGCCCAGCGCGCCGGGTCGGGAACGCCGGTCATCCGCGCCAGGTTCTCGGCCGCCGCGCGGTAGGGAATGCCGGCGTCGCGCAGCCGCGCCGCCAGGTCGCGACCGTCGGGGTCGTGGTGGCCGAAGAAGTCCTCGTCGCGCATCTGGGCGCTGTACCGGCGGGCCACCGCCGTCACCTCGCCCGACAGCGCTAGGGCCGCCTCGCCGGCGGCCAGGCGCTCGCCATTGGCGAGGTCGAACGAGCGTTGTTCGACCTCCGCGACCGTCGGGAACCCGGGCTCGGTGGGGCTGCTCCCGCCGTCGCACGCGGCGAGCGGGAGCAGCAGGAGGAGGGAATGGAGACGTCGCATGCCGGACGGCGCCTCAGAGAGTTCTCAGCCTAAGGCCGCCACCGCCCGAGGGCTGTGACGGCCGTCACAGACGACGTGTAGAATCGCCGCCATGCCGCGCCGGCTCCAGTGCCTCGCGACCCTCGCCGCGCTGGCTTGCCTGACGCATGCCGTCCCCGCGGCTGCCCAGACCTCTCCGGTGGTCGTCGAGAAGGTCACCGTCGAACCCACGCGGGATCTCGCCGCCGATGTCCTCTGCCGACTCGCGGTCACCCTGCGCAACACGAGTGAGCAGATCGCCTCGCAACTCGGCTTCAAAGTCACGATCAACGGCCAGGAGCTGCCGGTCTACGTCAACCAGCTCTTCATGTACCCTGTCGAACCCGGGGCTTCGACCGAGATCCCGCTCTACAACTTCTGGAGCACGGAGACCTCGCGCCCGCGGCCCGCCGACGGCAAGTTGGCCGTGGAGGTGACCCTCGCCGAGGCGCAGTGGATGGACATCTCCACCGACGCCGAGGGAGTCGAGGTGTGGAAGCCGCTGGGGGCCATCGACGGTCTGCCGTCCTCGGCGGGCGTGACGCTGGAGATGCCCTGACCCGGCTCAACCCTGCCAGGCCAGCCCCTCGAGCAAGGCGGCCCGCGTGTGCAGCGACCGCTTCTCGATGAGCTGCGAGAACGGCTGGAAGCGCAGCTCGCAGCTCCCGGGTGTGGCGCCGTCGCTCCCCGCCTGGATGGGAATCTCGACGACGTGCGCGCCGAAGCCCGAGATGGAGAACTCCTGACCGCCGCAGCTGCTCGTGATCCGCAGCCCGGGCGAGCTGTAACCCTCGGCGTAGACGAGGTCGTCCTCTCCGGCCCGGGGCTCCGGCAGTCGCAGGGCCAGCCGCACGGTGCCCGGCCCAGGGATCTCCGCCAACCGCAGGACGCCGTCGCTCGATAGCCACCGGCGTCCCAGGATCTGGTTGTCGATCCCGCCTTCGGTCGGCAGCCAGGACGGCGAGAAGTTGAACATCGGGGCACTCGGTCCGGTCGCCGGAACGCCGATCGTCGCCACTTGGTATTCCCGGGTGTCGGTCTCGCGGCCCGCCACGGCCAGCGGCCAGCGGCGCTCACCGCGGTAGAGACCAAGGGTCAGCGCGTACTCGCCGGCAGGCAGCGGCGGAGCCAGGGCCGACTGCTGCAGCACGACCTCGTAGCGCGCCTCGCCGCCCGGGCGCCAGGTCTGCGGGAACTCGTGATCGAAGGTGCGCACCACGTTGCCGGAGCCGTCGAGGAGATGGACGAAGACCAGCGGCCGCTCCTCGGCGGCCACCGGTTCGGTCATCTGCACGGTCAACTCGAGCCTCACCAGGCCGGGATAGGGAAGCTCCGCCGCCGCCGGCTGGACGGTCACCGAGGCGACCGGTGCCTCCCCCTCGGCACAGGCTCCGACCCAGCCCGCCCCCGCCAGCACGGCGAGCGCGGGGCAGAGGGCTCTCAGGCGCGACCTCCTCATCGGGGACTCTCCTCGGGCGCGGGCAGCGCGATGACGTCGAGGGCGAAGTCTATCAACGGGGCGGACTGCTAGACTGCCGCTGCTCCCCGCGCCCCCATCCCCATGACTGCGCCGGCTCTCGTCCTGCTGGGCATCATCGCGCTCACGGTCCTCGCTTTCGCGCGCGAATGGTTGCCGATGGCGGCGATCTCGCTCTCGGCGCTCGCCCTGCTGCTCGCCTTCGGCTTGGTGTCGCCCGAGGAGGCGCTCGTCGGCTTCAGCAACGAGGCCGTCATCACCGTGCTCCTGATGTTCTGGATGAGCGAGGGGCTGGTGCGCAGCGGTCTGGTCGCCAAGCTCGGCTATCGCATCGCCGAGATGACCGGCACCTCCGGACGCGCGGCCTCGCTGCTGCTCCTGGGCGTCGCCGCGACGGTTTCGGCCTTCGTCAACAACACGGCCGTGGTCAGTGTCTTCTTGCCCGTCGCCCTGCATCTGGCGCGCCACTATCGTTTCAGCCCCTCGAAGATCCTGCTGCCGCTGTCCTGGGCGGCCCTCTTCGGCGGCTGCATCACGCTCTTCGGCACCTCGACGAACATCCTCGTGAGCTCGCTCTCGCCGGTCGGCCCGCTCGGGGTCTTCGAGTTCGCCCCTTTCGGTTTGGTGATGACCGTCGTCGGTCTCGCCTACACCGCCTTCGTAGCGCTTCCCTACCTGCCGTCACGGACCATCCTGTCGAGCCTCACCCGCCAGTACCACCTGTCGGGGTACCTCACCGAGTTGCGGGTGCCCGAGGGCTCGAAGCTGGTGGGACAGACGGTGGTCGCGGAACGGATCAGCGAGCGCTTCCAGCTCAACGTCCTCGAGATCCTGCGGGGCGAGGAGAAGATCTCGGCCAACCTACGGGCGCTGCCGCTGCAGCCGGGCGACACGCTGTTGGTGCGCGGCGCCGTCGAGGACATCATCTCGTTTCGCGAGCAGTTCGGGCTCCTGCTGCTGACCGACGTCAAGCTCTCCGACCGGGACCTCTCGGACCAGCACACCATCCTCGCCGAGCTGCAGCTGACACCGATCTCCGACCTGGTCGGCGCCACCCTGCGGGAAGTGGACTTCCGGCGCCGCTTCGGCTGCTTCGTCCTGGCGATCAACCGCACCGGCGAGCACATCCGCGACAAGGTCGCCAGAGTGCCGCTGCGGCCCTGGGACCTCCTGCTCGTCTTCGGGCCCCGCCCTCGTGTCGAGGCCCTCTACGGCGAAGACGACTTCCAGCCGCTCGGCGAGCGCGACCTGCCGCTGCGCCTGACCCGTCGTTGGTGGCTCAGCGCGCTGGTGGTGACCGGCGTCATCACGGTCTCCGCGGCAGGGCTCATGCCCATCCACAAGGCGGCGATCCTCGGCGCGGCGTTGCTCCTCGTGAGCCGCGGCATGACGCTCCAGCACGCCATCCGGGCCACGGACTGGAGCGTGATCCTCATGCTGGCGACCTTCCTGCCACTCGGCATCGCGATGCACAACACCGGTCTGGCGGATTCCATCGCGCGGGGGCTCTCCGCCGTCGGCGCCGAGCATGGAGCGCACGTCATGCTGTCGGTCTTCTATCTCACCGCCTCGCTGCTGACGGCCTTCTTCTCCAACAACGGCACGGCGGTCCTCATGGTGCCGATCGGCGTCACGGCGGCCCTGCAGCTGGGCGTGGACCCGAAGCCGTTCCTGATGGCGTCGGCGTTCGCCGCTTCCTGCGACTTCATGACCCCCGTCGGCTACCAGACCAACGCCATGGTCTACGGGCCCGGCAACTACCGCTTCACCGACTACCTGAAGTTCGGCGCGCCGCTGAACCTCGTCTTCTGGCTACTGGCGACCCTGCTCCTGCCCGTTTTCTACCCGTTCTGAGCGGTGCGGGCCGCCGCGGGCGGCCGGCGCTCTGGGGCTCAGGCCCCGATGGCGGCGGCGGGCTGGGGCACACCCAACACCTTCAAGTACGCCGAGAGCTGCCCGCGATGATGGGCCTCGTGCTCGGTCATCACCAGCATGACCTCCCACAGCGGCGCCCGCAGGAGGGTGAGCGGGTGTTCGGCCTCGACTCCGTGCAGGGCGCGGTCGGGGATCTGGCGCAAGTTCTCGTCCGTCCGCCGCTCGATGTCGGCCCAGCGCTCGAGCGCGCTGGCGAAGCTCGTGCCGTAGGCCGGATTCCCGGCCGACTCGAGATTCGGCCGGCGGAAGGCCCGCATGCGCTGCTCGGCATCGCCTTCGAGCCCGAAGGGATCGAGCAGCTCGCCGGCCGCCGCCTTGGCCAGCAGACGTGAAAAAAAGATCTCGGTCTGCATCAGATGGCGCACCAGGTCGCCGCAGCTGAAGCTCTGCGGCGAAGGCCGCCAATCGAAGTGTTCCTCGGGGATCGCGGCCACGAGGTTCCGCGTCCATCGCCGCTGCCGATGAAAGTGCGTCAGGAAGTCATCGACGGTCCTCATCGGCGCGATTGTACGCGGGCGAGCAGGGCCGGCAGCTCGACGATCCCACGGATCGTGTGGTCGGCCGCCGGGCCGCCGCCGTCCGCGGAGCGGATCCACACCGTACGCATGCCGGCGGCGCGGCCGGCGACGACGTCGCTCGAGCGGCGGTCACCCACCATGACGGCTTGGGTGGGCGAGAGGTCGAGCGCTTTCAAGGCGCTGCGCAGCAGCGCGGGCGACGGTTTGCGGGTGCCTTCGTCGTAGCTGAAGTGGAAGCTGGCGATCGCCTCGGCGAGCCCGTGACGGACGAGAAGCCGCCGGTAGAGGACCCCCGGCAACGGGACGTTGGAGCACAAGGCCAAGCGCAAACCGCGGTCGCGGAGCGTCGCCAGGGTCTCGACGGCGCCGGGGAGCGCTCCGAGCTGATCGCCGTACGGCCGGAACCACGCCGCGAGCATGGTGCGGTCACGCATCCGCACCCGAGCAGCGCGCCGCAGACGTTTCAAGTGCGGTTCCCAGCGCGCCTCCCTGCCCAGCTCGTAGCGCTGCTCGTACTCGAAGCGCCAGGGGGCGAAGAGTAGGCGCTCGAGGTCGTCCAATGTGGAGTTGCCGCCGCGCTCCTGGAGCAGCCGGAGCAGGGCCTCGCGACCCCGCCAGTCGAAGCGACTCTCGGGTAGCCCACCCTCGGGGCCCAGGGAGAGCAGCACGCCACCCATGTCGAGCAGCACGGCGCGGATCATCGCTGGCAGGTGGCGCAGTAGTACGTGCTGCGGCCCGCCTGCACGGCGCGCCGCACGCGGCCGCCGCAGCGCAGGCAGGCCGCACCCTCCCGCCCGTAGACGGCCAGGGCCACCTGGAACTCGCCGGGGTTGCCCTCGCCGTCCGTGAAGTCGTTCAAGGTCGTGCCGCCTTCGGCGATGGCTTGGGCGAGCGTCGTGCGCACCGCCTCGGCCAGCCGCTGCCAGCGCGCCGCCGACAACCGCGCCACCGAGCGGCGCGGGTGGATGCCCGCCGCGAAGAGCGCCTCGCTGGCGTAGATGTTGCCGACACCGACGACGATTCGACCGTCCACGAGGAAGCTCTTGACCGGCCCCCGGCGGCCGCGAGCGGCGGTGGCGAGCCGCGCGCCGTCGAAGCCGTCCTCGAGCGGTTCGATCCCGAGCCGGGCGAAGCGCGGGTCCGCGACGAGTCGCTCGGTCGCCGCCAAGAGCACCAGGCCGAAGCGGCGCGGATCGCGGAAGCGGAGGCGACGGCCGGAGCCGAGCTGGAAAGTGACGTGCTCGTGCGCCTCGGGTGGGGTCCCGCGCGGCGCCAGGGTGAGCCGGCCGCTCATCCCCAGGTGGACGACGAGGGTGAGGCTGCCCTCGAGGTCGATCCAGAGGTACTTCGCCCGCCGGCGCAACCCCTCGATCCGCCGGCCGGGCAGCAGCCGTCGCAGCCGGCGCGTGTCGACGGGCTCGCGCAGGGCGCGGTTCGTGACCTCGACAGCGACGATCCGCTCGCCCGTCAGCCGCGGAGCGAGGCTGCGGCGCAGGACCTCGACCTCGGGCAGCTCGGGCACAGGGCGGATTGTAGTGCCGCCGCCGCACGGCTCAGCGCCCGGCGCTCGCCAGCTCCGCCACCCATTCGCTCAGCACCACGTCCGCGCGCCGGCTGCCCCCCTTGAGCAGCAACTCGGCTTGGAGGACGCGCCACGGCAACTGCTCCAGGTGCTCAGCGGGCATCCGCGAGGCGGCGAGGTAGGCGCGGTGGAGGCGGAAGGGGTCGACACCCTTCAGCGGGCTGGGTGCGCCGTAGGGCCGGTCCTGCTGCAGGAGAGGCGCCAGCAGCGGCTTGAATTTCCTGTCGTAGTCCGTCTCGCCCCGCGCCACACTGGCTGCGCGCGCCATGCCGGCGACGGCCGTGAGGTGGCGTGCGAAGCTCGCCAACAGCGCGAAGAGCGACAGGCGAGCCGCAATCGGGTCCTCGGCCGCCGCGAGGTAGCGCTCCATCCGAGTGAGGGCCGGGGCCGCCTCACCGCGGCCGATCGCGTCGAGGAGGGCCCAGACATCCTCGTCACCCCGATCATTGACGTTCGCTTCGACCAGCGCTCGGTCGATGGCGCGTGTGCCGGCCAAGCTCGCGAGCTTGCGGTACTCGGCCGCGAAGCGCTCCGTCGAGTCAGCCCGGACCGGCCCCTGGCGCTGTTCCCTCTGCAGCGTACGCCGAGCGAGTTCGACCAGGGCGTCGCGCTCGATGGTCGCGTGGGTCTCGGAGGCAAGAACCGCCATCAGGGTCTCGAGTCCCTCCCATCTGCCGCCGCCCTTCGCTTCCACGCGCCCCAAATCGACGAACGCGCCCCTCTCGCCGAGCAGTTTCGCGAGGGGGTGCTCGCGGGCCACGGCACTCTCGGCGAGGATCAAGGTATGGCCCGGGGGAAAGCCACCCCGCGCCAACTCGTCCAGCTCCTCGAGGTCGCCCTCGGCGAAGCCCTTGAGGTCGGCGGCCCGCGCCGCGGCCAGCAACCCGGTGAGGCGCTCTCGCACTTCATCGGCCTTCTGAGAACCGCGAGGCCGATGGTTGTGAGCGCCGCGCCAGGCGCGGCCGCCCTGGAGAGCCCAGGCCGGCAGCGCGTCGAGCGCGCCGCCGACGCTGCCGGCCTGCGGGTCGATGCCGAAGAGGCGCAGCGCCTGCCACAGTCGGCTGGCGGCGCGGCGCTCCTCGCTGGAGAGCTCGCCACCCGGCTCCAACGGTTCGACCTCGGCCGCCTCGTCCAGCAGGTCGGCGGCCGCCGCGCGGTCGGCGAGGACCGCGCTCTCGACGACGACGAGGGTGCGAGACGTCGAGAACAGGGACAAAGTGCGGAGGCTGCCGAGCCACGGGGCGAGACCCGGCGGCCGCTTGACCACCTCGACTTCGTGGCCGCCGCGAGCGGCGATGGCCGCCCCCAGGCGCACCGCCGCCGGCTCGGCTACCACTCGGTCGCCGGCCACGAGGTAAAGGGGTTCGACGCGGCCCTGCGCGATGGCGCCGAGCAGGGGCTCGATCAGAGAGGCTCCCCCTCCGCGTCCCGCACCGGCTGCAGCCGAGCGAGGGCCGGGCCGCTCGTCTCCTCGACCGGGAAGTCGAGATCCACCGTTCCCCACTCCCCGCAGAGCTGGCAGCGGTCGACCCAATGGTCGCTGCGCACTTCGCACAGCGCGCACACCCACTCTGCAGCCGCCGTGCCGCTCGCCCGCAGGCCGGCGAAGAGGGCGGCCACGGCCCGCCCCATCTCGCCGCGCCGCTCGTGCAGCCGGCCGAGGAGTCGCCAGTAGGTTGGCGAGTCGCCGATGCTCTCGTCGAGATCGGCGAGCACCCGCAGCGCCTCGTCGTGCATCTCGAGCCGTGTGTAGAGGCGGCCGAGGAGATAGCGCGGCAGCAGGTCGTCCGCGGCTCGTCCGATCACCTCGTGCAGGGTCTCGATAGCGCTCAACGGATCCTCGCGCTCGAGCCAATGGTCCTCCACCCGCTGCAGGAACACGGGGCTGCCGGTGGCCGCGAAGCCTTGGCGCCACAGCGCCACGGCCTGCGCCTCGTCACCGTCCACCAGGGCCGCCTCACCGAGCAACAACAAGGCGGGGCGAAACGCGGGATCCGCCGCCAGCAGGTCGTCGCACACGGCCCTCGCCTCGACCACCCGCCCGGCGTCGAGCAGGGCCACGGCCGACTCGTAGCGCAGACCGCGCCGCAGGGCGCGCTCGGCGACGTCGGGCGCCGCGCCGCCTTCGGCCTCCAGGGCCTCGAGGCGCTCCTCGAGCCGCGCCGCGGCTGCCCAGTCCTCGTTCTCGATGGCCTCGGTCCGGCGCCGGCGCAGCACCGCGAGGCCCATGCCCGGGAAATCGCGACCGATGCGGTCCCAGATCTGCTCGGCGACCTCGTGCTCGCCGCGCTCGGCGTAGTCGAGCGCCAGCTCGTAGAGCACCGCCGTGCTCTGCGGGTACAGCACCGAGGCGCGGCGATGCGCCTCGAGCGCCTCGTCCACGCGACCTTGGCTGCGCAGCACCTGGCCGTAGCGCAGCAAGGTGCCGAAATCCTCCGGCTGCTCGGCCTGCACGGCCTCGAGCTCGGCGGCGGCCCGTGCCCACTGACCGTCCACCTGCAGGTCGACGGCCCGCCGGAAGCTGCCGCGCAAGCTCTGCGCCTCCCGTTCGCGACGGCGCTCGCGCCGCGCCGCGAGCTCACGGCGCAGGTTCTGGACGAGGAGGACGGAGACGGCCGGGAGAAAACCCGCGAGGAAGACGCAGATGAGCGCCGCATAGAGCGGGACCGAGGCCGCGGATCCGAGCGCGAACGGTCGCGCGAGCAACTCGGAGTTCTGCGTGCTGAAGTAGGAAACCGCGACGACGGCCGCCAGCGCGAACAAGATGGCGGCGAACGTCCGGACTTTCATGGGCGCTTCAGTCTTCGGGGCCCAAGCCCTGCTCGACCTTTTCTTGGCAGTCGATACAGTAGCGGGCCCACGGCAGAGCCTGCAACCGCGCCGCGCCGATCCCGTTGCCGCACGACTCGCAGGTGCCGTAGCTGCCCTGGTCCAGCTTCACCAACGCCCCCTCGATCTCTTGGAGCAGGTCGCGCTCGCCGCCGGTCAGGGAGAACAGGAACTCGCGGCTGTAGGCGCTGTTGGCGCGATCGACGATGTCGTCGGCGCTCTCGTCGCCCGCTTCCTGGCCGGCACGCAGGTCGCGCTCGTAGAGATTCAGGATCTCCTGCCGATGCGCGAGCAACAGCTCGCGCAGCTTCTCCTGCGGGTCCCGCTTCTTGGTGGCTTTCCGCGCGTCGGACCGTGGCACGATGCTCGGCTCCTCTTCCCGGGGCGCTTACAACGGCCCGCGATGGTACTTCATTCCCGCACTGATGGATAGGGCGCGAACCAACTGCTCGTAGAGCACCAGCCGGGTCAGTTCGTGCGGCAGCGTCAGAGGCCCCAGCGAGAGTCGCTCCCGGGCCGCCTCCAGGATCGCGGGGCCGAGACCGATGTCCGAGCCGATCGCGAAGACGATCGAGTGCGGCCAGCGTTCGATCAGGTTGGCGAGCCAACGGGCCAGCTCCTCCGACGAGAGTGCCCGGCCGCGGCGATCGAGGGCGACCAGCCAGCACGCGTCGGGCAGGGCCGCCAACAGGGCGACGCCCTCGCGCGCGGCCCGCTCGCGGGCGCCACCGCGGGCGCGCTCGAGCACGGCGACCTCCCGCACGGCGAGGTGACGGCCGATCCGCTCGCGGTACGGCGCGCACAGCCGCTCCCAGTCGTCGCGCCGATGCCGGCCGACCCAGGCGACGACGAGCTCGCGAGCCATGGGGGCGGCATTCTATGCGCCGGCCCGCCGCCGCTCCGCCCTGTTATTGTTGCGCCCCCATGACGGCCCTGACCTCGGGCGAGGAGCAGAAACGCCGCCGCCGCCGCCGGCTGGCGCGAGGCCTGCTGCTGGGCGGAGCGGCGGTCGGGCTACCCGCCCTTGCCAATGCCTTGATCGCCCGCCGGGTGCGGCCGCTCCCGCCGGCCTCCTGGGGCCGCGGCCGGCGCTACGTCTGGCGTCACGGCGAGGTGGCCTACCAAGACTTCGGCGAAGGGCGGCCGCTCCTGCTGGTCCACTCTCTCGGCCCCGGCCACGACAGCGAGGAGTGGCGAGCCGCCGCCGAGCGGTTGGCCAGCGACCACCGGGTCGTAGCCGTGGACCTCTTGGGCTGGGGCCGCTCGGACAAGCCGGCCCTCCACTACGACGGCGAGCTCTACATCCGGCTGCTCGTCGACCTGCTCGAGGACGTGATCGGCGAGCGCTCGACGCTCGTGGCGGCGGGCCTGCCAGCGACCTACGCGCTGCAGGTGACCGTCGATCGGCCCGACCTGCTGTCGGCCCTGGCACTCGTTACCCCGGCGGGCATCGACCTCCACGCCGACGAGCCCGACTTGAGGGACGCGCTGGTCCACTGGGCGCTGCGCTTTCCCGTGCTCGGCACCTCGGCGCTCAACCTCTACACCAGCCGGGGGGCCCTCGCCCAGTATCAGCGGCGCGACCTCGCCGTCGCCGACAACGCCGATCCGGCGCAGCTCGACCACCACTACCGCTCGAGCCACCAGCGCGGTACCCACGCGGCGCTCGCTGCCCTGCTGGCAGGCTACTCCAACCATGCCGCAAGCGAAGCCCTGTCGCGGCTGGCGACGCCGCTCTGGCTCGCCTGGGGCCGCGCCGCCACCCACCCGCCGATCGAGTCCGCCGACTTGTGGCTGCATCGGGCGCCGCGCGCGCGGCTCGAGGTCTTCGAGGCGAGCGCCAACCTGCCCCACCTCGAGGAGCCGGCGGCGTTCGCGTCGCGTCTGGGACGCTGGCTGGACGGTGTCGCCGAGGGGGCCGGCGCGCGCGCCGACAGCAAGTAGCCGTCCGCGGCCGGCTCGAGACGCGACGTAGCGATGGCGGGCATCTTCAAGGCCTACGACGTGCGGGGCCTCTACCCCGGCGAGATCGACGAGGCCGTGGCGGCGAGGATCGGCCTCGCCTTCCAGCACCTGCTCGACGCCTCGGACCGAGCGCGTGGCAACGCCGTCGTCGTCTCCCGCGACATGCGCTCGCACAGCGCGCCTCTGCAAGCCGCGCTGGTCGAGGGTCTCCTCGCCTCGGGGCTCGACGTCGTCGACATCGGCCTGGCGACGACACCGATGAACTACTTCGCCGTCGGCCACCTCGGCGCGGCCGGCGGCATCCAGGTCACGGCCAGCCACAACCCCGAGCGCTACAACGGCTTCAAGCTGTCCCGCCACGAAGCACGGCCGGTGTCCGGCAACTCGGGGATCCCGCGGCTCGAGCGCGCGCTCGCCGAGGGTGACCTGCCGAGGGCGGCGCGACCCGGACGTCGTTCCACAGCCCAGGTCTTCGCCGCCTACGGCGAGCACGTGCTCTCACACCTCCATCCCCGCGCCGGAGGACGCCGCCTCGCGATCGTGGCCGACGCCGGCAACGGCATGGGCACGATCTACGCGCCGCTGCTGCGGCAAGCCGGCGTCGACCTCTTCCCCCTCTACTTCGAGCTCGATGGACGGTTCCCCAACCACGAGGCCAACCCCTTGAAGCTCGAGAACCTGGCGGCCGCTTCCGCCAAGGTGCGCGAGACGGGCGCCGATCTCGGCGTCGCCTTCGACGGCGACGCCGACCGCGCCGCCTTCATCGACGAGCGTGGTGAGCCCATCGGCAGCGACCTCGCGACCGCCCTCATCGCCGGCGAGCTCCTGGCCCGTCAGCCCGGCCGCGCCGTGATCTACGATCTGCGCTCGTCGCGGGCCGTGGCGGAATACATCGCCGAGCGGGGCGGCGTGCCGGTGCGCGAGCGGGTTGGCCACTCCTTCATCAAGGCGACGCTGCGCGACCGCGACGGCATCTTCGGCGGCGAGCTCGCCGGCCACTACTACTTCCGCGACAACTACTTCGCCGACTGCGCCCTAATGGCGGTCGTCGAGATCATCAACCTCCTGCGCGCGAGCGGCCGGCCGCTCTCCGAGCTGGTGCGCCCGCTCGAGCGCTACGCCAAGCTGCCGGAGACCAACTTCGAGGTCGACGACAAGCAGGGCATGATCGAAGCCCTCGCCCGTCGCTACGCCGACGGCGCGGTCGACTACCTGGACGGGGTCACCGTCCAGTACCCCGACTGGTGGTTCAACGTGCGACCCTCGAACACCGAGCCGCTGCTGCGGCTGGTGCTCGAGGCCAACAACGCCGAACTGCTCGAACGGCGGCGAGCCGAGCTGGTAGCGATCCTGGGCGAGCCGGTCTAGCTCCGCCGGCCCCCGAACACACCAGCCCGATACAGGTAATAGAGCAACGTCAGCAGCGAAGAGATCACTGCGGCGACGTAGGTCAGGGCGGCGGCGTTCAGGACCTTGTCCATGCCGGCCCGCTCAGACTCGAGCACGATGCCGTTCTCGACGGCGAGCTTCTTGGCTCGGGCCGTCGCGTCGAACTCGACCGGCAGGGTCACGATCTGGAAGAGGACGACGGCGCTGAAGGCGAAGGCGCCGAGCAGGATCAGGTTCTGGCTACTCATCAGGAAGCCGGCCATGATGATGAGGTAGCTCGCCGACGAGCCGATCTTCACCGTCGGCACCAGCGCCGAGCGGAGCCACAGGGGCCGGTAGGCGCGGGCGTGCTGGATGGCGTGTCCCGCCTCGTGGCAAGCGACTCCGACGGCGGCGATCGACGGCGTGCCGTAGACCGGCTCCGAGAGCGCCAATGTCTTGTTCACCGGGTTGTAGTGGTCGGAGAGCATGCCGCGGGTCGGCACGACCTTGACGTCGGAGATCCCGGCCCGCTCGAGCATGCGCTGTGCCGCCTGGGCGCCGGTCAGCCCGGAGAGGACTCGAACCTTGGAGTATTTCTTGAATGCCGACCGGGTCATGAAGGTCGCCCACAGCGAGAGGGCCAGCGCCGGCAGCGCGATCAGCAGGTAGAGTGGGTCGAAGTACATCGTCGAAGCCTCCTGGCCCGGCGCGGCGCCGAGCCGACCCGGTCAATATAACCGATGCCTCGAGGCTCCGTTAGAGTCGGAGCATGTCGAGTCCCGAGATGCCTTCCGTCGCGCTCGTCACCGGCGGCAGCCGCGGCATTGGCCGGGCCGTCGTCGAGGGGCTGCTCGGCGAGAGCTGGCAGGTCTTCTTCTGCAGCCGCTCGCCGGCATCGGTCGACGCGGCGCTCTTGGAGCTCGCTCCCCGACACCCGGGCAGGATCGCCGGCCGTCCTGCCGACGTGCGGCGGCAGGAGGAGGTCGATGCGCTGGTCGCCTGGGTCATCGCCGAGGCGGGTCGCCTCGACTGCCTGGTCAACAACGCCGGCATCGGGCACTTCGGCCCCGTCGACTCCCTCACCGGCGAGACCTGGCGCGAGGTCGTGGAGACCAATCTCTCGGGCGCCTTCTACGCCATGCGTGCGGCGGCCACGCCGATGATGCAGCAAGGCTCGGGCTGGATCGTCAACATCGCCTCGCTCGCCGCCAAGAACCCCTTCGCCGGAGGCGCCGCCTACAACGCCAGCAAGTTCGGTCTCTTGGGCCTCTCGGAGGCGGCGATGCTCGACCTGCGTCCCCACGGCGTGCGCGTGGTCGCCATCCTGCCGGGCAGCGTCGACACCGACTTCCGCGCGGCGGGCCGTCGCCCGCGCTCCGACTGGAAGCTCCACGCCGAGGACGTCGCGCGGGCCGTCCTCGACGTCCTGCGCTACCCCGACCGGGCCATTCCCAGCCGCCTGGAGCTGCGGCCGTCGCGGCCGCCGCGCGACTGAAGCTACAGCAGCTGGATCGGCTGGTCGCCGAACAGAATCTCGGGGCCGCTCGGCGCGGGCGCGCCGCCCGGCGCCTCGAGCGTGACGCGCACGGCGCGCGTGCCCTCGGGCATCGTGGCGGAGGAGAGCTCGACGGCGGCGCCCGCCTCGGGGCGGAACGTGCCGGCGCTCACCGTCCCCTCCGGAGCGACGAACCACACCTGGTAGACGCGGCCCTCGGGGCAGGGCAGCAGACCGTGGAGGGCCAGGTACCAGTGCTGGTGATCCGCCCCCACGTAGAGCACCCCGAAGGGCGCGCCGCCGAGCGGCGAGGCCGCGCGCTGCCGCAGGGGGCAGACCGCGACACCGGGGGAGCCCACGAGCGCCAGCTGCTCGCGGGCGTCCCGCTCGCGGGCCGCGAGCCGCGTCGTCTGGGTGCGCAGCTCTCCGACCTCGGCTTGGAGTGCCAACAGCGTCTCGCGCTGGTCCTGCAGACGCGCCCAGAGGAAGCCGGCCGCACCGAGCGCCAGCGCGGCTAGGGCGGCGGCGAGCGGTAGCCACCAGCGCGAGTCGGCCTGCGGCGCCACCCTGCGCCGCGGCGACGCGCCTTCGTCGGCGGCGGCCGCGAGCAGCGCCGCGCGCGCCTCGAGGCGCGGGAACGCGGGCGGCAGCGCCCGCGCCAACGAGCCGAGAACCTCGAGGTCGAGACGCTCGATGCGCCGACGCTCTCCGGCGTCGAGCTCGCTCCAGCGATCGATCGCCTCCCGCTCGGCGCCGACGAGCTCGTCGAGGACTCCCGCCACCAGGGCATCCTGGTCCGGTGAGAGGGTGGGGTTCACAACAGCTCCTCGAGGTCGTCGGCCAGGGCGGCGCGCAGCTTCTTCATGGCGAGCAGGGTGCGGGTCTTGACTGTGCCCAGGGGAACGCCGGTGCGCTCGGCGATCTCGCGTTGCGTCCAGCCGGTGAAGAACGCCTTCTCCAGCACCTCGCGTTGCTCCGCCGGCAGCGCCGCGAGCTCTCGCCGCAGCCGATCCCCGCGCTCGCTCTCCAGTACGGCGGTCGGCCCGGCCGGGGATGCATGGAGCGCGCCTTCTTCGCGATGGGCCGCCTCGGTGGTGCGCTCGACGACCCGCCGGGTGCGCAGCCGATCGATGGCCCGGCTGCGGGCGATGAGAACCAACCAGGTGGAGACCGACGAGCGCTCCGCGACGTAGCGGCCAGCCTGGTTCCAGACCTGGAGCAGGGTCTCCTGCAGCACCTCCTCGGCGTCCTCGCGCCGCCCGAGGATGCGCGTCCCCAGGGCCAGCAGCATCGGGGCGTGGCGGTCGTACAGCTCGCCCAGGGCCTCCGGCCGCCGCTCTGCCAGCGCCGCCACGAGCTGCCGGTCGTCGAGGTCGTGGATCGCCGGCGGCCCACGGCGATCGGCCGGTTCCATGGAGGCGGCTACGATACCATGCGGTGGTGTCGCCGCCGGCCTTGCAGATCGCGGTCGTCGGCGGCTCGCGCTGCACACCCGAGCAAGGAGCCCTGGCGCGAGCGGTCGGCGCCGGCCTGGCGCGCGCCGGCGCCATCCTGCTGTGCGGTGGCGGCGCCGGCGTCATGGCGGCGGCGAGCGCCGGAGCCCGGGCGGCGAGCGGCCTGGTGATCGGGATCCTGCCGGGCGCCGGACCGGACGAGTCGCCACCCAACCCGGACGTGACCGTGCCCCTCTACACCGGGCTCGGGCAGGCCAGGAACGTCGTGGTCGTCTTGTCCGCCGACGCGGTGATCGCGATCGCCGGCAGTTGGGGAACGCTGTCCGAGATCGCCCTCGCTCGACGTCATGGGCGTCCGGTCGTGCTGCTCGACAGTTGGAGCGCCGTGCCACCCGACGGCGAGGAGGATCCGGGCGTGCTCGAGGCGGGGAGCGCGGAAGAAGCGGTGCGGCTCGCCCTGGCGAGCGCCCGCAAGGAGGAGCCGACGCGATGAGCGACCAGCGAAAAGGCGAGCCGGCGATCCGGGTCGCCATGATGCCCAAGGACACCAACTACATGGGCACGATCTTCGGTGGCATCATCCTCTCCTACATCGACCAGGCCGGATCCGTCGCGGCCCACCGCCACGCGGCGGGCCGTATAGTGACCGTGGCCATGCGAGAGGTGGAGTTCCTGGCGCCGGTCTACGTCGGCGACCTGGTGAGCTTCTATGCCAGCGCGACCCGCATCGGCAACACCTCGATCACGGTCCAGGTCGAGGTCATCGCCGAGCGCCAAACCAAAGACCACGAGCAGGTCCGGGTGACGGAGGCGGAAGTCGTCTACGTGCAGGTCGACGAGCTCGGCAAACCGCTGCCGATCCGTTCTCGTTAGCGGCGGCTCGCTTCCGCGAACAGCTTCTGCAAGCGGTCGGGGTCGAGATCGGCCAGGCTCTCGACCTCGAGGTCGGCCGCGCCGAGCTCCGCGATGCCGTAGGTGTGGGCCACGGCCAGGGTCACGAGGCCGGCCCCCCGTGCCGCCGCCACGCCGGCCGGACTGTCCTCCACCGCGAGGACCTCGTGCGGATGGACGAGTCGCTCGGGGAGCGGCGGTTGCTCGTTGAGCAGTTCCAAGGCCCGCTCGTAGGCCTCGGGCGCGGGCTTGCCCTCGCGCACGTCCTCGGCGGTGACCAGCACCTTGAAGTGCCGGCGCAGCGCCGCCTGGTGGAGCGCCTGAACGATCTCCTCACGGAGGGCGCCGCTGACCAGGCCGAGCATCAGCCCCTGGCGGGCCGCGCTCTCGACCAGCTCGAGGGCGCCCGGGAAGTAGCGGTAGCCCTGCCGGCGCGCCGCCTCCTGGTAGTAGCGGGCTTTGCGCGCCACCAACCGCAGCACGGCTCCCGCCTCGGCCGGCCGGCCGGCCTCGGTCAGGGCGAGGTGCAGGCAGTGGCGGTCGTCGAGGCCGGCGAAGCGGGGCCGCTCTCCCGCCGCGAGGCCGACGCCCTCCTCGGCGAGCACCCGCTGCAGCAGCTCGAAGTGCAGGGGCTCGTCGTCGACGAGCACGCCGTTGAAGTCGAGAAGGACGGCCCGGAGCACGCGGCGCCAATCTTACGGGGAGGCCGGCGGGATTTGACTCCGCCCCCCGGCGGCGGCTACCCTGGAGGGGCCGCCGACGGCGGCAGAGGATCCGACCATGGAACCCAACCCCTCCGTGCCGACCCCCACCGAGGCCCCGGCCCCGCCCCTGGGGCCCATTTCGCTGACCGACAAGGCCGTCCAGATGGTGAAGGCCACCCGCGAGCAGGAGCGGCTCGACCCCGCTTCCGGGCTGCGGGTCGCGGTGCGCGGCGGCGGCTGCAGCGGCTTCGAGTACGCCCTCGACTTCGAGCTCGAGGCGCGGCCGACCGACTTCCTCGTCGAGTACGACGGCCTCACGGTCTACGTCGACCCGGTCTCGGCGCGCTACCTCGAAGGGACCGAGATCGACTACGTCATGGGGATGGCCGGCGCCGGCTTCAAGTTCCACAACCCGAAGGCCAGCGGGACCTGCGGCTGCGGGTCGTCGTTCGCGGTCTGAGCGCCGGGCGCCTCCGCACGGAGCGGGACGCCTCGCGGGGTTAGTGCTTCCCGAGCATCCCCCGGTAGAGGCCGGCCGCCACGATCCCGCCCAGGAGCGGCCCCACGAAGTAGACCCAGAGGTCGGCGAAGTTGCCGGTGGCCAGGGCCGGCCCGAAGCTGCGAGCCGGGTTGAGCGAGGCGCCGGTCAAGGGGCCCCCCATCAGGATCGCGAACGTCAGGGTCATGCCGATGGCCACCCCGGCGAGGTTGCCCGCCTTCCCCGAGACCGCGGCGTGGAGCACGCAGTTGACGAGGAAGAAGGTGAGGACGGCCTCGATGACGACGCCGGCCGCCGGGGCGATGTCGATCCTCGCCGTGCCGACCTCGAGGCCCCGCGCGAGGGTGGTCGCTCCGAGGCCGGTCTCGGTGCCGCCCAGGACCCAGCGCAGGGCGAAGGCGCCCAGCGCCCCGCCGACGAGCTGGAAGACGATGTACGAGAGGGCGCGGCCGGCGTCCATCTTGCCGGCCACCCACAGCCCGACGGTCACCGCCGGGTTGATGTGGGTTCCGGAGATATGGCCGTAGGCGTAAACGAAGCCGAGGACGACCAGGCCGTGCGCGAAGGCGACGCCGACGAGACCTCCCAGCCCGAGCGCGCCGGCGCCGGCGCCGATGAAGATGAGGGCAAAGGTGCCGACGAGCTCGGCGGTCAAGGCGTGCGACAGGCTCTCTTTCATGTTCTCTCCTCCCTTGCCTCGGGGTCGGCGTTCATTCCACGAAGGGTAACGGGGCAACTGCCCCCGCCAGACCCGAGCTCGTCGCGAGGGCAGTGCCGGGGGTCGCCGCCTTGGCGCGCAGCACCGCGAGACCGATCGTGCGACCCAGGCGCGCGGACACGACGACGCTGCCGAGCTTGCCCACCTCTTCCCCGGCGAGCAGCAACGGCTCGTTGGGACGCGGTGTTTCGACGGTTCCCGGGTCTCGGTCGAAGGCGACGCCGCAGAGCCTGCGGTTCACGTGGCCGCGGTAGTGGATCCGCGCCACGACTTCTTGCCCCAGGTAACACCCTTTCGTGAAGCTCACCGCGTGCTCGAGGCCCGTCTCTTGCGGGAAGTGCCCTTCATCGTAGTCCACCCCGAAGCGGGGCACTCCGCTCTCGACCCGCAGGACCTCGAAGGCGTCCGACCCGACCGGCCGCGCGCCGCAGGCGACGAGGCGCGTCGCCACCGCAGCGGCCTCCTCGATCGCACCCCAGATCAGGTAGGCGGTCTCGCCCCAGGGCCGGAGACGCTGCACGACCGCTTCACCACCGGACGTGGACCAGCGGGTTGCGGCCCATTCCGCCGCCGGCACCGGAGCGCCGGCTAAAGCCAGAACCTCGTCGGCGCGTGGCCCCACGAGCGCGAGCGCCGTCGTCGCCATTGGCGATCGCAGCTCGACTCGATCAGCGAGGACGAAGCGCGCCAAGTGCTCGCGGATCGCCGCCCCTCGCGCTGGCGGGAGCAGGATGAGCACCTGATCGTCGAGCGCCGCCACCACGGCGTCGGCCAGGATCCGCCCCTGGGCGTTGGTGAAGAAGCCGTAGGCGCCACCCCCTGCCGCTAGGTCCTTCACGTCGCAGGTGAGGTAGGCGTTGAGGAAACGCTGGCGGTCGGCGCCACCGACGATCAGCCGATCGCACCAGGCGAGATCGATGAGCCCGCAACCCTCGCGTAGGGCGTCGACCTCGCCCGCCGCATCGCCGTACTCGATGACCGCATCGCCCCCTCCAACCAGCACTCCCCACCGCGCCCCGCGGGCGTCTTGCCAGGCGACCAGGCTCGAGTCCAACAGCGCCTGCGAGGTCACGGCGCGGCAGTCTAGCAAGCGCGCCGCTACAATCCCGCCGCCATGCCGAGTCGAGCGCCGTTCACGCTCGCCACGCCGCGTGGGCCCTCGCTGCACGGCTTCCTCGACCTCCCGGACCAGCCTGGACCCAGGCCGGCGGTGATCGTCGCGCACGGCTTCAAAGGCTTCATGGAATGGGGGTTCCACCCCTACCTGGCGGAGCTCCTGGCGGCACGTGGGTTCACCGTCCTCCGCTTCAATTTCTCCGGCGCCGGGATGGGACCCGGGGACGATCTGGTGACGGACCTCGAGGCCTTCCGCCACGCCACGGTGAGCGGCGATCTCGCCGACCTGACGGCGCTCCTCGAGGCGGTGCTCGAGGGCGCCGTGGCGCCGGGACTCGTCGACACCGAGCGCATCGGCCTCCTCGGCCACAGTCGCGGCGGCGGCACGTCTCTGCTGCTCGCCGCCTCGCCGCTCGGCCACGCGCGTGTCCGCTCGCTCGTCACCTGGAGCGCCATCGGCCGCTACGACCGTCTGCGCCCGGAAGAGAACGCGCTCTGGCGCCGGCGCGGCGAGATCCCGGTGCTCGTCGCGCGCACCGGGCAAGTGCTGCCGGTCGCCGTCGAGGTGCTCGACGACATGGGAGCCCATCGCGAAACTTTCGACCTCGAAGCCGCCGCCGCCCGGCGCCTCGCGCCGTGGCTGCTCGTGCACGGCAGCGACGACCAGCGAGTGCCGGTGGCCGAAGGCCGCAGGCTGGCCGCGGCAGCCGCCCCGCCCAGCGAGCTCGTGATCCTCGAGGAGGCGGGACACACCCTGGGGGCGCAGCACCCCTTCGCCGGCCCCACACCACACTTGATCCAGGCTCTGAACGCCACCCAAGCCTGGTTCCGCAGGACCCTCTAGCATGCGAGGATGCCGGCCATGGACATGCACTTCGAGGGCGTCGTCTTCCAAACCCACGCCGCCGAGCTCGCGCGCCGCCTCGGCCGCGCCCGGCCGCCGTTCGCCGTCCTCGACGTGCGCTCCGCCGCCCGCTACGCCCAAGGTCACGTCCCCGGCGCGCGCTCGCTCACCCTCGAGGAGCTGCAGCGGGCGTTGCCGATCGGCACGACAGCATCGACCGAGCTCATCGTGCTCGGCGAGGGACCGGAGGACCCCAGGGTGCGCTCCGCCGCCCTGGCGCTGCGCCGCCAGGGCGCCCGCCGGGTCGCGGAGCTCGGCGGCGGCATGCTCGAGTGGCAGCGCGCCGGCCGGCCGCTCGAGACCGGGCCGGCGACGGCGGGCGCCTGACGGCGCCGCCCGTCTCACCGCCACTTCGGCGCTTGCTTGGTCTCGAGGAAGGCAGCGATGCCGCGCTTGCAGTCGTCGGTCGCGCGGGCTTCGGCGTTGGCCGCCGCCGCGGCTTCGAGGCGCTCCGGCAGGGGCATGCCGAAGCCCTGCAACAGGATCCGCTTGGTGCGGGCGATGGCCTCGGAGCTGGCGCGGGTCAGGATCTCGACCGCGAGACGCCGCGCCGCCTCGGCCAGCTCGGCCGACGGCACGACCCGGTTGACGAGGCCGATGCCGAGCGCGCGCCGGGCGTCCACGAACTCGGGGTCGAGCAGCAGCTCGCGGATGTCGCTCCCCCGGCAGCGCAACGGCAGGTACGTCGCCACCAGCGCCGCCACGAAACCGATCCGCACCTCGCTGTAGAGCAGGCGGGCGTCCTCGGCGGCGACGACGAAGTCGCAGGCGGTGGCGAGACCGCAGCCGCCCGCCACGCAGGCCCCGTGGACCAAGGCGATCGTCAGCGCCTCCTGGCGCAGGAGCGACTCGAAGAGTCGCCGAAGGCGGTTGGAGTCGGCGCGATTCTCCGCCTCGCTGGCGTCCTTGAGCGCCGCCAAGTGCTCGAGGTCGGCGCCGGCCGAGAAGTTCTTGCCGGCGCCGGCCAGGAGCAGCGCCCGCACCCCCTCGGCTCGCCAGGGTCGCTCGAAGACTTCGGTCAGCGTCGACGCGAGCGCCGGCGACAGGGCGTTGGCCCGCCGCGGATCGTTCATGGTGACCCACAGCAGATCCTCCTCCCGGCGCAGCTCGACGAGCTCGCTCATCGTCGGCCGAGGAGCGCCTCGGGCACCTCGATCTCCATGGCCAGCAGGCCCTGGGCGTGCGTCTTGCCCTGGGCGTCGGTGCGCAGGCTCTCCGTGCCGCCGCCGCCCAGCGAGTCGTGCAGGATGAAGTTCAGGGCCTTCAAGTTCGGCACTTCGTAGCGGTCCACTCCGCCGCGGCAGAGCGCCGCGAAGTGGCGTGCCACGCGCTCGGCGGTGACTTCGCGGCGCAGCACCTCGTAGAGCTCCAGCGAGTCGGCGATCAGGCCGACGTTGCTGCCATCGCCCTTGTCTCCGGAGCGGGCGTGAGCGACGCGAGAGAGGGGAACGCGCACGCCGCTACACCTCCTCGACCGTTACCTCGACGGAGCGCTCGACCTCCTCGCGGGCGAGGAGCGCGGGCCAGTAGGCGACCACCTCTTGGGGCTTCGGGCGGCCGCCGGCGAAGCCGGTCACTCCCGGCGGTCCGGCCGTCACCAGGGGCGCGATCTCCTTGCCGAAGCGCTCTACCCGCTCCCTCTCGGCGTCGTGAACCCCCAGCCGCAACACCACCTCCGGCGGGTCCTCGGGGGCGAGCAGGATTCCCGGCAGGCAGGCCCCCATCCCCACAAGCCCCTCGATCCGCCGCTCCGGCGGGAAGGCGACGCCGGCGCGCTCGAGGCGCTTCCAGACGATGTCGGCCGCGAGCCGCGCCTTGTCGACGGCGCGCGGGCCCGACAGGGTGATCTGGCCCGTCGTCTTGAAGCCGTCGAGGTAGGTGGCCGAGACCTTGAGGAACGGCGTCCGCGGGCGGCCACGGATCCCGGTCACCCGCACGCGGTCGGCGGCCTCCTGGGCGAGGTCGATGGTCGTGAAGTCGGCCGTCACGTCGGGCGTCACGTACTCCGCCGGATCGCCCATCTCGTAGACCAGCTGCTCGGCGATCGTGTCGATCGTGACCAGGCCGCCGGTGCCCGGGTGCTTGGTGACCGTGAAGCTGCCGTCGGGGCCGGCCTCGACGATCGGGTAGCCGGCGTTCCACAGGTCCGGCACCTCCCAGAAGCGGCTGAAGTTGCCCCCCGTGCACTGGGCGCCGCACTCGATGATGTGGCCGGCGATCGTGCCGGCGGCGAGGAGATCCCAGTCCTCCCTACCCCAGCCGAACTCGTGGATCATCGGCGCCAGCGCGAGCGCGGTGTCCGTCACGCGCCCGCAGAGGACGATGAGAGCGTCCTGGCGCAGGGCTTCCACCACGGGCCAGGCGCCGAGGTAGGCGTTGGCGGAAGTAACGCGGTCGAGGATGCCGGCCATGGGAGCGCCACTGTCCATGTTGGCGAGCGGGTGGCCGGCCGCGATCAGCCGCGGCAAGCGGGAGAGCACGTCGTCGCCCTCCACCACTCCCACCCGGACGCCGGCGACGCCCAGGCGCCGCGCCACCTCGAAGACTTTGGCGCGGCAGGCGCGAGGGTTCAGGCCTCCCGCGTTGGCGATGACCCGGACGTTGCGCTCCTTCAGCTCCGGCAGCACGCGCCGCACGAAGTCGATGAAGTCGGTCGCGTAGCCGAGGTCCGGGCTGCGCAGCTTCTGGCGCATCATGATCGACAGGGTTACCTCGGCGAGGTAATCCATGCCGATGTAGTCGATCGGCCCGCCGCGCAGCAGCTCGACAGGGGCATCGACGTTGTCGCCCCAGAAGCCCTGGCCGTTGCCGATGCGCACCGTCCTCATTGGGCGCGGGGGACGATAGCACGGGGGTCGGAGCCCTCAGGCGACAGTTATAATCGCTCACACGCCACGGCCTCGACGGCATGATCCAAAAGACCTTCTCGAAGAAGGAGACCTCCTGCAAGGTGACCTTCCGCGTGGCCGCCGGAGAGGTTCAGGTCGGCGCGGCACTGCTCGGCGATTTCAACGACTGGAACGTCGAGGCAAACCCCCTCACTCGGCGCAAGGACGGCACCTACAGCACGACGGTCACGCTCGAGGCCGGGCAGTCGTATCGCTTCCGGTATCTCATCGACAGCGAACGCTGGCTCAACGATCCGCAGGCCGACAAGCTGGTGGCCAACCGCTTCGGATCGCTCGACTCCCTACTGGAGCTGTAGCCACGTCCTAGGTCTGCAGCACCCCGGTCTTGAACTCCGGGAGCCGCGGGTTGCAGGCCGCCGCGGCGAGCGAGCGGGCGACGACGGTGCGCGTCTCCGCGGGGTCGATCAAGGCGTCGACCCACAGGCGGGCCGCGGCGTAGCGGGGGTCCATCGCGGCGGCGTAGCGGGCCTGGATCGTCGCCAGGCGCTCGGCCTTCTCCGCCGCGGACACCGCGTCGCCTCGCTTCCTGAGCTGGATCGAGAGTAGGGTCTGCGAGGCTTGATCGCCCCCCATCACGGCGATCGCCGCCGAGGGCCAGGCGTAGAGGAAACGAGCGCCGTAAGCCTTGCCGCACATCGCGTAGTTGCCGGCGCCGTAGGAGTTGCCGACGAAGATCGTCAGCTTCGGCACCACCGAGTTGGCGACGGCGTTGACCATCTTGGCGCCGTCCTTGATGATGCCTCCGCGCTCGGCGCGGCTGCCCACCATGAAACCGGTCACGTCTTGGAGGAAGAGGAGCGGCATCCCCTTCTGGTTGCACAGCTCGACGAAGCGCGCCCCCTTGTCGGCCGACTCCGAGTAGAGGACGCCACCGATCTGCAGTTCCTTGTCCTTGGCGCCCGTGCCGGTGCGACGGGCGACGATCGAGCGCTGGTTGGCCACGACACCGACCGCCCAGCCCTCGATCCAGCCGGTGCCGCAGATCAGGGTCTCGCCATAGGTCGCCTTGTACTCGTCCAGCTCGGAGCCGTCGAGCAGGCGGGCCAGCAGCTCGCGGGTGTCGTAGGGCCGGCTCCGATCGATGGGGAGCGCTCCGGCGATCTCCTCGGCCGGGTAGAGCGGCGCGCGGGGCTCGCGCCTGGCGAAGGCCGCCCGCTCGACAGCGGCGAGCTGCGCGAACTGCGAGCGCATCTTGGCCAGGCAGGAAGCGTCGTCCGCATGGCGGTGGTCGACCACACCCGACACGTCGCACTGCACCAGGGCCCCACCCAACTCCTCCGCTTCGATCTCCTCCCCGATCGCCGCCTTCACCAGGTGCGGGCCGGCGAGGAAGATCGAGCCCGTCCCCTCCACGATGTGCGCCTCGTCGCTCATGATCGGCAGGTAGGCACCACCCGCGACACAGGGTCCCATGATGGCGGCCATCTGGAAGACGCCCTCGGCGGAGAGCCGCGCGTTGTTGAAGAAGATCCGGCCGTAGTGCTCCTTGTCGGGGAAGATCTCGTCCTGCATCGGCAGGAAGACGCCCGCCGAGTCGACGAGATAGATCGCCGGCAGTCGGTTCTCGAGCGCGATTTCCTGGGCGCGCAGCACCTTCTTGATGCCGAGCGGGAACTTCGCGCCCGCCTTGACGGTGGCGTCATCGGCCACGACCAGGACATCGCGGCCGTGGATCGTGCCGAGGCCCACGACCACCCCGGCCGCCGGCGCGCCGCCGTGCTCCTCGTAGAGGCCGTGCGCGGCCCACAGACCCAACTCGAGGAACGACGACCCCGGATCGCAAAGCGCCGCGATGCGCTCGCGAGCCGTCATCTTGCCCCTGGCGCGCTGCGCTTCCTGCGCCGGGGTACCACCGCCCTCGCGCAGCGCCGCCTCCTCGGTCCGGATCTCCGCCAGCTGCTCCCGCCAGTGGTCCAGCCGCCGCCGGTAGGCGTCGTCCTGGCGGAGCCGGCTCTCGAGGACTGCCATGAGGTTCGGGGCCACGGCATTATAGGGGAGCCGAGCGAGCCGGCAGCCGTCAGCGCCCAACCGTCCCGGCCGGTACAATCCAGCCGTGAACGTCCGCGTTCTCGCCTTCGCCTCGGCGCGCGAGGCGCTGGGTGCCGCCGAGCGCGACGTCGCCCTCGCTCACGGCACCCTCGGGGAGCTGCGCGCCGCGCTCGAGGCCGAGCGACCGGCGCTCGCCGCCCTCTGGCCGCGCTTGGCGATCGCCGTCGACGGCGAGATCATCACCGGCGAACGGCACTTGACGGAGGGGGCCGAGGTTGCCCTCCTGCCGCCGGTGTCCGGCGGGAACGCGAGCGGCGCGAGCGTCGCCCTCACCGACGGGCCGATCGACGTCGCCGGCCTCCTCGAGCGAGTGACGGATCCGGGCTGCGGCGCGACCGTGCTCTTCGTCGGGCGGGTGCGCGACCAACGCGACGGTCGGCGCGTCGTGGGGCTCGACTACGACGCCTACCGGCCGATGGCCCTCGCGGCCCTCGAGCGCATCCTCTCCGAGGTCGACGCCGCGCATCCCGGAGCGCGGCTGGCGATCGTCCACCGTCTCGGCACCGTGGGAGTGGGCGAGGTCACCGTCGCCATCGCCGCTGCCTCGCAGCGCCGCTCGGCAGCCTACAGCGCCAGCCGCGAGCTCCTCGAGCGGCTCAAGCGCGAGGTGCCGATCTGGAAGCGCGAGCGCTATGCCGACGGCAGCATCGCCTGGCGCGAGGAAGAATCGCTCGCTGCCCGACCGCTGACCTATGGCACTGCCGACTGGCCGATGGTCGACTAGCTGCGCCCAGAGCCACGCGCCTTTGCGCCCGTCCGCCTCAGTAGCGGGGCACGCCGGGGTCGACCTGCTCGCTCCAGGCGTCGATCCCACCCACCAGGTTGCGCACCGTGGCGAAGCCCTGACCGCGGAGGAAGGCGGCGGCGCGCTCGGACCGCTGGCCGTGGTGGCAGTGGACGACGATGTCGGCTTCGCGATCGAGCTCCTCCACCCGCCGGGCGAGCTCCTGCAGCGGGATCAGGCGGGCCCCCGGGATGCTCGCCAGGGAGTGCTCCTGCGGCGTGCGTACGTCGAGCAGGACGAAGCCGCGCCCCTCGTCCTGCCACTGCTTGAGCTCTGGCGGCGTGACGTCCATCGGGACCTCCTCCACTCCAGCCGCCGGCGCCTCGCAGGCAGCCTCGATCTCGATCAGCTCCGTCAGCGTCGGGCGCGCGGAGCAGATGGGACAGCTCGGCGATTTCGGCAGGGTGACCTCGCGGAAGCGCAGGGCCAGGGCGTCGAAGACGAGGAAGCGGCCGATGAGCGGTTCGCCGACGCCCAGCAGGAGCTTCAACGCCTCGTTCGCCTGCAGCGCGCCGACGATCCCCGGCAGTGCCCCCAGCACGCCCGCCTCGGCGCACGAGGGCACGAGGCCCACCGGCGGCGGCTCCGGGAAAAGGCAGCGGTAGCACGGTCCCCGCGGCGCCCAGAACACCGACACCTGCCCCTCGAAGCGCAGGACGGACCCGAAGACGTTCGGCTTGCCGGCCAGCACGCAGGCGTCGTTGACCAGGTAGCGGGCGGTGAAGTTGTCGGTCCCGTCGACGACGACGTCGTGGTCGGCCACCAGGGCGGCCGCGTTCGCCGCGCCGAAGCGCTCGGCGACCGCGCGCACCTCGACGTGGGGGTTGGTCTCGCGCAGCCGAGCGGCGGCCACCTCGAGCTTGGGACGGCCGACATCGGATTCGCCGTAGAGGATCTGGCGGTGGAGGTTCGAGCGATCCACCCGGTCCGGGTCAACGAGGGTGAGGCGCCCGACCCCGGCGGCTGCCAGGTAGAGGGTGGCCGGCGAGCCGAGACCGCCCGCCCCGACGAGCAGGACACGAGCGGCCTTGAGTCGCTCCTGCCCTTGACGTCCCACCTCCGGGAGCACGAGCTGCCGGCCGTAGCGAGCGAGCTCGCTCGCGGAGAGGGACACCTGCTCTTCCGGCTTCATCGAACGCTCTCGATGTCCAGCGGCTCTTCCTCAAACTCCATGGTTCCGGGCCGCAGCCGCCAGCTCCGCGGCGCACCGCCCTCACCGAGCCCCAGGATCAAGTAGCTCGCCTGCGGCCAGGCGTGCTCGCCGTCGCGTTCGCTCGGCCGGGACGGGCCCTCGGGATGCGAGTGATAGTAACCGACGATGTCGAGGCCGAGGGCGCGCGCCCGCTTGGCCGCGGCCAGCAGGTCGCGGGGCTCGATCGCGTAGACCTTCCGCCGATCTCCTCCGGCGGCGTTGCGTACTGGCACCGCCTCCGCGACGCGGGGGCCGCGCGCCGACGGCTCGCCCAGCAGAATGCCGCAGCACTCCTCGGGTCGGCTCGCCTCGGCGTGGCGGCGGATCGCCTCGAGGCTCGCGGCCGGGATCCGCACGGTCGTCATCGGCTTCAGCTCAGGCCAACGGCACGAGCAGGGAGGCCGCGATGGCCACCGCCGATAGCACCAAACCGAGAAGAGCGGCCAACACGTGCTCCGGCTTCTCGTCCTGCAGTGGATCGAGCAGGCGCGCGGCCACGTAGCCGCCCAGGAAGCCTCCTAGGTGCGCGAAGTTGTCGATGGGCAGGAAAAACGAGAGCAGCAACATGCTCCCCGCCCAGATCCAGAATTGCTGACCCAGACCACCGCGGCCGGTGCGGCGGCCATAGACGATGAGCGCTCCGAGCAAGCCAAAGATCGCCGCCGAGGCGCCGAGGGTAACGTCGGCACCGCGCAGGATGGGAACACGAAACGGCGAGAAGGCGCCCACGACGCTGGTGAGGAGGAAACCTGTCGCACCCGAAACCACGTAAATGAGCGTCGCCCGACCGGCACCGTAGAGGCGCGCCACAGCTGGCGCCAACTGGCGCACCCACATGAGGTTGAAACCGATATGGAGCAAGCTGCCGTGGAGCCAGCCTGCTGAAAGTACCGTCCACCAGCGGCCCAAATCGAACACCGGCAACCGGCCGCTCGCGCCGAGCTGAACCTGGACGGGCGGGGACGGAGCGAGCAGACCGAGGCCGGTCATGCCGATCCCTCGCCAGTCGAGCGCCAGCGCCGCGGCGTAGAGGAGCACGCAGGCCGCGGTCACCAGGTTGGCGAGCCCGAGGTCGCCGCCCAGGCGCTGCAGGAGCCGGGCGCCGCCCCACAGGCCAGGGGCGAGCCGCCCGCAGTGCGGGCAGCGATCGGCGGCGGCCGCGACCAGCCGGCCGCAGCTCGGGCAGACGGCAGACCCCGAGGGGCGGAAGATGCTCAGGAAGGCAGGTCCTCGCCGGGGCCCGACTCGCCCTCCGGGCCGTCATCCCCCTGGACGCGCTCGAGGGTCTGCAGGATCTGACTCACCTCGGTCTCGGCGCGGCGGATCTTGCCGCGGGCGAGCTCGAGCAGCCGTGCCGCGCGCTGCAGCTCGCGGGCGAGCTCGTCGATGTCGATCTCCTCGCCCTCGACCCGTCGCAGGATGGCCTCGAGCTGCTCCATCGCCTCGCCGAAGGTGGGCTCGCGGGGCTCGCTCATGCTTCCTCCACTCGACTGGCCAGCCGGCCACCGGCGAGCTCAGTCGTGATCCGATCACCCGGCTGTACCTGTCGCACCTCCCGCAGCAGCCGCCCCGTCGCCTGCCGAGTGATGCTGAAGCCTCGCGCGAGAACCCGCTCGGGGCCCAGCTCGACACGGAGTCGGGCGCAGGCGTCGAGGCGCGCGCCCAGCAGCCGCAGGCGCGCTTCCGCCGCGCGGCCGATCCGGAGGCCGGTACTGGCCGGGGCGTCGCGCCGGCGCCCCAGAACGCGCGGCGCGGCGACGGCCAGGCGCGCCCCGAGCCGCCGCAGGTCCGCCGCCAGGCGATGCGGAGCGCGGCGAGCCTCCCGCCCCAGCAGATCGGCGAGCCGCTCGATGCGGCCGGCGGCGTGCGCCAGGCGCACCCGGACAGCGGTGGCGGCGCGCTCCGCGCCGGCGAGGCGGCCGCGGGCCGTTGCGAGCTCTCCTGCCGCCGCCAGGGCTAGCTCGCGCTCGAGTCGCAACAACTCGCGATGGGCGGTCTCGACCCGCGTCACCAGGAATTCCGCGGCCCGCGTCGGAGTCTTCAAGGCCGTATGGGCCACGCGATCGGCGATCGACTCGTCGATCTCGTGCCCGAGACCCGTCACCACCGGCCATGGGGACCGCGCCACCGCTTCCGCCACCCGCCGGCTATCGAAGGCGGCGAGGTCGCTCTTGGCGCCGCCGCCGCGAACGAGAGCGATGGCGTCCACGGGCAGCTCGCCCGCGGCGGCCAAGGCCGAGGCGATGGCCCTCTCGGCGTCGAGCCCCTGCACGGCCGCGTCGATCGCCACCACTCGGAACGCCCAGCCGCTCTCCGCCAGCGTCGAGAGGAAATCGTGGTAGGCCGCGCTGCCCACGGCCGTCACCAGGGCGATGGCCATCGGCGCCGCGGCTAGGGGCAAGGCCGCGTTGCGCTCGGTGAGGCCTGCGGCGGCGAGGGCCGCCAGCGTTTCGCGCCGCCGGGCCGCCAATAGGCCAAGACCAAAGGCCGGGTCGACCTCGCGCACGGCGAGCTGCAGGCGGCCGGAAGGTGGGTAGACATCAGGGCTGGCCCAGCAGCGCACGTGCAGCCCGTCGACCAGCGTCTGTCCCGAGCGCGCCAGCGCCCGGCGCACGGCGAGGTGATCCGTCCGCCAGAGGACGGCCTCGAGGCGCCCAACGACGTCGTCGCCCTCACCCTTCTCCACCAGCTCGAAGAACAGGTGACCGTTGCGGCCCGGCCGCAGCCGCTGGATCTCTCCCGCGACCCACACACCACCCAGTCCGTGACGGAGCAGCTCGCGGATCTCGCTGGCCAGCTCCGAGACCGTGTAGGTCTCCGGCAACTCGCCCGGGAGGAAGAGACGCTCAGTGATAGCCGGCGAGCTCGTCGGAGGACTGCAGCGGGATCGACCGGGCCCAGGTGAGGGCCTCGCGATCGCCGTCCATGGTCTTCGCGAGGAAGGCCTCCGCCTCCTCGCGGCGATAGAAGAGACGCCAGATGAAGGTGTGGCCCGCCGGCGCCGTGAAGTAGGTGTAGCGACGCAGCCCCTCGCCTCTCTCGAAGCCAAAGCCAGTCTCCCCATTGACGCCGACGCACGCCATCGCGATGGCACGATAGGCGAGCGCGAGGGCCTTCAGGGCCGCCTCGAAGTCACCCAGTTCCTCGCGCGAGAGCACCGAATGGTGGATGGCGACGCGCTCGCCAGCCTCCTCTGCCAGCAACGTGTACGGCACGTCGTGGCGATCCATGGCCTCGCGAGTATCGGCCGTGGTGACGAACACGTCCTCGGTACCGGCGACCTTGTAGGTGATGGCGAGACCCTCGTCCTCGAACTGCGGAAAAGACTCGGCGAGCATGCTCTCGTCCTCGACCGTGAAGTAGTAGAGGCTCTGACGAACTCGACTCGACATGTGATCGACGCTCCCTGCTGACCGGAACCGTTGACTCCGCTGGTGGTGGGTGCCGCCGCGGCCGGTGAGGCCGGCGGAGACGGGCCGAGTCTATCAGGAGCCCGGCGGTTTAGAATGACGTCTCTCGCCGCCGTCGGGCCAGGTAGGAGGCCGTTGGCAGAGATCACCCTCGCCTTTCGCGCGCCCTCATCGCTGCTGCGGGCCTTCGGGCGCTCGGCTCCCCTCCTGGAGCCGTCGCGCGACGGAGAGGGCCCGGTCTCACTGGCCGACGGGGTGCTGGCCTGGGTGCCGCAAGCCGGCGATCCTGCCGTCTTCGACGCCGCCCTCTCCTACGGCGGCCGGCTGCTCAACGAGGCCGGCCGCGCCGGCCCTCAACGGCGCGAAAGCCTGCGGCTCTTCGTCTCGCCGGCCGAACTCGAGTTGATCGACGGCCAGGTCCGCCAGACGGCCGACGAGCTGGACGAGGACCTGCGTGCGGCCCCGCCGGCGATCGACGGTGGCAGCGTCTGGATGACGGGCTACGTCGCCGTCATGTTGGAGGACGCCTGGCGCTTGACCCCGCAGGCGGCCTATCGACGCCGATCGGGCAAGGAGGTACCCCTGCTCAAGGCCGAGGGCCCGGCGGAACGCAGCGCCCCGTGGCGCAACTCCGAGCTGCTCGGCCGGCGCGTGCCGTGGCTGCCGCGGCCGGAGACCGAGGAGCGGCTCCTCGATCGCGCCCACGAGCCCGTTCTGCGGGTCAACGGTCCGCTCGGCTGCGGCAAGACTCGGCTCGTCCACGAGATCTTGAACCGTCAGGGGATCGCTCACCTGAGCTTGCGGGCCCAACCCGTTCGCCAGGGTCCGTCGCTCGCCTGGCAGATCGCCCGTGACCTGCTGGCGTCGACGGCCCCGGCCCGTCCGGGCGCCCCGCAGTTCGCCAGCGAGGCGGACCGCCAGCGCGCCGCCGAGCGCTGGCTAGAGGAGCGCGACGCACGGGCCGCACCGACCCTGGCCGAGATGTTGACCCTGGCGGCCAAGGCCACCCACCAGGCGATCGTCCTGGTCTGCGACGACGCCGAGAAGCTCGAGGGCGAGGACTTGGAGCTGGTGACCGCCCTCGCGGAACTGGCGGGGGAGTCCATCCGCATGTGGCTGGTCGGGCGGCCCGGAGCGCCCCCTGCCCCACCCTTCGACGCCGCCTCGCAGATCTGGGTCGGGCCTCTCGAGCCGGAGGAGCATCGGCGGTTCGCCGTCGAGCTGACCCGCGGCTGGTCCGTCCCCACCGCGGTGCTCGAGCCCTGGTGTCGAGCGACGGCCGGCCACCCCTTCGCCCTCGAGGAGGGCCTCGCCGCCCTGGCGCGGGCCCAACGCCTGCGCCGCAGCTGGGGCACGATCTCCTACGCCGGCGATGAGGGCGAGGCCCCGCCGTACCGCCCCTCCAGCCGGCTGATCGCGCACCTGCTGGCCGAGGCCGGTCGCCTCGCCCTCTCCCCGCAGCTCTTCGCCCTGGCCGTAGCGCAAACCAGCGTGCCGCCGCAAGAGCTCGACGCGGCGCTCGGCCCGGCCGCCGGCCGTGGGCCGAGCTGGGAACAAGTCGCGGCCACCTCCGGTCTCGCCCGCCGCGTGCCGGGCTCCTGGGGGCTGGGCCTCGAGATCGCCTGCCCCGCTTACGGTCGAGCTCTCGAGTTCGGCCTGACTGCAGAGAGCGCCCGCCAGCTGCGTCACCGGCTGGGCACCCATCTGGCGGCGGCGCTCGTCGACGGGGGGTCCGCCTGGCAGGCCTACCAGCTGCTCAAGGGGACACCCCAGGCCGTGCAGCCGCTGCTGCAGAGCGTGCGCGGCGCCGGCGAGCCGGCGGACGGGGAAGTGCTGACGGCGCTGGTCGAGGAGCTGGCGGCGCTGCGGGAGCGCGGCGCCGATCGGGAGACCGAGCTGCTCCTGCTCTGGCGCCTGTTCCAGACCTCTCGCCGGCTGGGCCGGGTGCAAGAGTTCGGGGCCGACCTCGAGCGGGCGCTCGACCTGGTGCGCGACGAGCCGGAGCGCTACCTGGCTCTCGTCAACTTGAAGGCGGAGTGCGAGCAGGAGGCGGGGCACTACCGCGACGCCGAGCGCACCCTGCTCGCCGCGCTGGAAGCGACCCGGTCGCTGCCGCGCCCCGAGCGCCGGGCCTCCTTGATGATTCGCCTCGGCCGCATCTACCAGCAGGCGGGGCGCTTCGCCGACTCCGAGCGGCTCTTCGAGGAGCTCTACCCGGCGCTCGAGCGACAGGGCTTCCGCGAGATGGCGGCGACCTGTCGTTACCACCTCGGCAACCTGGCCCGTCGCGCGCATCGGCTGCCGGAGGCGCTCGCCCACCACGGGGCGGCTCTGGAGGTGCGACGCGAGCTGGGTCTGACCCTGGACACTTGCGCCTGTCTCACGGCGCTCGGATCGCTCTCGGCGGCCCTGGGCAACTATCCGAAGGCGTTGCAGTACTACGACGAAGCCGTCGGCCTGGCCAGCAGCTCGCCGACCGGTGGGCGGGAGCTCGCCTATGCCCTGCTCGGCAAGGCGCGGGTGCTCGGCCGCATCGGCGATGCCGTCGCCGCCACTCCTCTGCTGCGCGAGGCGCGCGAGCTGCGGGAATCGCGCGAGGACCGGCCGGGGGCGACCATCGCCCGGCTGGCGCTCGCCCAGAACCTCTTCGACCTGGGGCAAGACGATCGCGCCTTCGAGGAGGCGGGTCGGGCGCGCTTCGAGCTCGAGATGCTGTCCTTCACGAGCCTCGTTGCCGACGCCGATCAACTCCTGGGGCGGATCCAACTCCGGCGCCGTCACTTCGACGAGGCGCGCCAGCACCTCGCCGCCGCTCGGGAGGCGCACCTGCGGAGCGAGGAGTTCGAGGCCGCCGCCTTCGACGATGTCTGGCTGCTCGAGGCGGCGCTTTCGACCGAGCAGCCCAGCGCGGCGGAGCGCTCGCTGCGCACCTTGGTCGAGCGCCGCGCTCACCTCGTACGTCCCGAGCTCGGCGAACGGCTCGACTATCGGATCTTCCGCGGGCTGGACTGGCTCGCCGCGCGCCAGATCCCAGCCGAGGAGGCCCGCCCCTATCTCGAGCGGGCCTACGAGCAGGCGCTCGCCAAGGCCGGCCACCTGGCGCCCGAGCTGCGGCACCGCTTCCTGCTCGAGGTGCCCGCCAACCGCGAGCTCGTCGAGGCGGCGACCCGGCTGGGGATCGCCCGGTAGCCCCTAGTCGGCGGCGGGTGGCGGCGCGGCGCCGAGTGCGGCGTCGAGGGTCGCCTGCTCTTCGGGGAGCAGGCGACTCGCCTCGAGGAAGTAGGTCTCGCCCGGAGGGGGCAAGGGCAAGCTCAGTCGCGACAGGGCTTGGTCGAGACCGCCGCACTCGAGGCCGGGAAGGAGGATCGACGACAAGTCGCACCAGGTGACGAGCTGGCCCCCGAGGCGGCTCTGCACGGCCAAGGTGACATGCGAGGGGAGTTCCCGTGGCAAGACCTCGTAGCCGTCCGCCGTGCGCCGCACCTCGGCGCGCCCCGTGACCTCGACGTCCTGGATCGGCAGCAGGACCTCGTCGGCCAGCTCGGCCGGAATGCCTCCGGCGTCGAGCTCGGCCACGAGCTGGGCCTTGCCGAGCACCGAGGCGGTGACCACGAAGCGGACCGTGCCGTCCGGCAGCGGATCGAGCTCGAGTCGATGCGATCGCACCGTGACGCTGTTGGCGGGCGAGCGCAAGCGGACGTTGAGCCCGCCGCTCGAGAAGGGCGCGATCTCCGGCGCCAGGTTGGTATAGGTCTGGTTGAGCCGCGGGAACTCGATGCTGCGCGCCAGCCCGGCTGCCCCGCCCGCTCCCAGGGCGAGCACTAGCCAGCCCAGCGCCCGACGGCGTCCGGCGTCGCTCATCTCAGGGATCGTAGCTGCGGGTCGTGCGCACGTTCAATCGCCCGCCGCGTGCCCGCACCTCGAGGGTCGGCGCGGCGTCCGGGGGCGGCAGCGGAGTGGGGCTGAAGGCCAACAGGTACTGACTGCGCAGATCGCGTTCGATCTGCTCGTAGACCGAGGTCAGGTCGGCGGCCAGACTGGGGAAGAAAGACCGGCCCCCGGTCGCCTCGGCGAGCGAGGTCAATTTGCGATGCACCGCCAGGTTCAAGGTAGAGACGCCGAGACCCACCGTGTAGACGGCCGTGCCGCTCCGGCGAGCGAGCTCGAGCACATCACGGAACGCCGCCTGGCTCGCCGTATCGTCGCCGTCGGAGAGCAGGATCAGAGCGCGCCGTCCGCGCGTGCCGCGCAGCAAGTGGAGGCCGGCGCCGACGGCATCATGGAGCGAGGTCCACCCCAGCGAGCGCAGGCCGCTGAGGGCAGCCTCGGCAGCCCGCACGTCGTCGGTGGGGGCCAAGGCGAGCACCGGTCGGTCGGCGAAGGTGAGGACGAAGACCCGGTCGCGCGGCCGAATGACGGCCTCGAGGAAGCCGGTGGCGGCGCGCTGTGCCTCGGGCAAGGCGGCGGCCATCGAGGTCGAGGTATCGACGACGATGCCGACCGTCAAGGGCAGATCCTCGACCGGCTCACATTTGACCAGCGCCTGGCGTACCCCGTCCTGCAGAACCTCGAAGTCGCTGACCCCGAGGTCCGGCACGGGGGCGCCACTGCGATCGACGACGGTGGCGTAGAGCTCGACCAGCCGCACCTCGACGGCCGCCCCGAAGCGCGGGGCGTCGAGGAAGCGCACGTCCTCGGTTCGACTGCCGTCGTCGAGTTCGGCCACGACCGTGAGGAAGGTCGGGCCCTCGGCCGCGGGCGGCTCGAGCTCGGCCGCCCAGGGCGGCTCGGTGAGCCGCGCCGCCAGCTGCTCATTGACCAGGAAGTCCACCCATTCGAGGCGTCGCTCCTCGGGGACGACGACCTCGGCCTCCGCCTGGACGCCGGCGCCGCCGCGCTCGAGCGCCGTTATCCGCACCGCGAAGGCGCCGCGCGGCTCGTTGAGCGTGACCTGGTCGGCGGCTACCAGTCGACCCTCGGCGTCGTAGCCCTCGGCCCGCACGAGCTGCATGCTGGGCAAGGTGTCCAACCGCAGCTCGGCGGTGTACGGTGGGAGGGTCCGCGCCAGCTGGCGCTCGCCGTCGACCAGGAAGACGACCTCGACGATGCGTGAGCCCGTGACGACCGCTTCGGCCCGCCACGGTCCGGCCAGGAACTCCCCTTGCGGCGGCACCAGCATCAGGGCGTCGGCGCCGGCGAGCGGCGTCGCGGCAAGCTCTTCGGCCAGCGCAACGATGGCCGTGCCCGGCAGCGGCGGCTCGACGATCGGCTGCGGCTGGGCCGGCGCCGCGAAGCCCTGGGCGAGCACGATCTCGGCGCCCGTCACCTCGTCGGTGAGCCGCAGGCGGACGACGTAGTCGCGACCAGGCCGCAGCAGGCGCTCGACGACGAGCGCCACCGGTGCCTCGGCTGGGGGCGGCTCGCGCCGGAAGCGCACCCGGAAGCTGTCGAAGGGCTCACCTTCCTGCTCGACCGCGGCTTCCAGGGCGAGCGCCACCTCGCGGGCGTCGCTTCCCTCGGGCGCCCCTTCCCGCGGACGGACTCCGAGCTCGACGCCGGCGGGTAGCTCGAGGACGAAGCGCGTCGTGAGGCGCTGCCGCACGCTGGCCGGGAAGAGCACGGAGAGCCGCTGCACGGGCAGGTCGGGCGGCTCCTCCGGCAGGGAGGTGGCGGCGGCGCGGCGACTCCACTCGCCGAGATCCGCAGGTGGCGCCAGCACGGCCGCGAGCTCGGCGTTCTCGGGCCGGCCCGGCCGACGACCCGTCAAGCCCTCGACACCGGTGGCGGCCTCCAGGGCACGAGTGTCGGGGCACAGGCGCAAGTCGAAGCGCGGCGGCTTGGGTCCCTGGAAGCCTTCCCACTGCTCCATCCAGTACGCCATCTCGTGGTGGTAGAGGACTCGCTTCGAGTCGAGCGGCAGCCACAGCCGCCAGCCCTGTCGCGCGGCCGGCTCGTAGAGGACGAGTTGCCGCGGCAGGTCCGGGTAGCGCCAGATCTCGAGCGGCACGAAGGTCTGGCCGCACTCCACCCGATGGCGCGAGGCCGGCGCGCCGTGCAGGAACAGCACCCGCGCCCGATCGTCGAGCGGCGAGAGCGACGCTCCCCGCGCCAGGACCTGACGCCGGCGGATGCCCTCGCGCAACTCGTTCTCGGGCGTGGCGGGCAGCGGATCGCTCAAGAACCGCTCGAGGAAGGCCTCGCGCTGCGCCTCCGCCAGTTCGGCGAAGGCCTCTCGTTCGGTCCGTCCCAAGAGCAGGGCGGGCCCGTCCTGAAAGAAGGCGCGCTGCGCCTCCGGCCAGCGCACGGGATCCCCGCTCGCCAGCGCCGCCGAGGCCGCCAGGGCTCCAAGGGCCAGGCTCTCCCAGAACCGCCGGCGCATCGCGGACGTTCCCTCGTGCAAGCCGGCTGCCAGCGTCCGACTCCAGAGGCCGCCGATCGGCGCGGGTATAGTTGGCGCACCGCATGGCCCGCCGCAACAACGAGCCCATCGCCTCCTGGCAGGACGGCGACGCCGTCACCGGCTTCGCTCTGCTCGCCCGCAAGGAGTCGCGCCAGGACCGCACCGGCAAGAGCTACCTCGACCTCGAGTTGGCCGACGCCAGCGGCTCGATCATCGGCAAGGTGTGGTCGGACAGCCGGGCCCTCGAGGGCGATTTCGAGAGCCACGACTTCGTCGCCTTCGAGGGCACCGTCAAGAACTACCGCAACCAGCTGCAGGTGAGCCTCACCCGGTGTCGGCGAGCGGTGGACGACGACCGGCGCTTGGGCTTCGACGAAACGCGCCTCATCCCGACGACCAAGGAGGACATCGGCGAGCTCTGGCGCCGTTTGGAGGGGCTCCTCGACGAGCGCATCGCGCGCCCCATCCTGCGACGGCTCGCCGCAGAGACGCTGGCGGCCCACGGCGATCGGCTGCGCGAGCACCCGGCCGCCAAGACCATCCACCACGCCTACCGGGGCGGTCTGCTCGAGCACGTCGTGTCGATGGCCGAGCTCGCGGTGCGACTGGCCGCGCAGTACCCCGAGCTGGATCTCGACCTGCTCCTCGTCGGCGTCCTCTTCCACGACCTCGGCAAGCTGGACGAGCTGGGCGCGATGCCCGCCAACGACTACACCGACGTCGGCCGTCTCGTGGGCCACGTCGTGCTCGGCCGGGACCTGCTGCGCGAGCGTTGCGCGGCGCTTCCGGATTTTCCCTCGGAGCTGCGGCTCCTGCTCGAGCACCTGGTGCTCTCCCACCAGGGCCAGCTCGAATTCGGCTCGCCGGTGGAGCCGATGACCGCCGAAGCGATCGCGCTGCACTTCATCGACGATCTCGACTCGAAGCTCGCTCAGCTGCGGCGGGCCCGCGACGACGGAGGAGGCCTGCGCTACGTGCGGGGCTTCGGCCGCTACCTGCTGCTGCCACCCGCGCCGGGCGCCGCAGCGGGTGACTCCGCCGAGGACCTCCCCACCGAGGCGGAGCGACAGGGCCGTCTCGATCTCTGAACCCGGCGCTCTAGGCCACGGCTTCCGGGAGGGCCGAGTCGGCCGCCCCCTCTTCCGGCGGGGCCATCTCGGGCTCCTCAGCGTCGGGCCACCGGCCGGCGGCCAGCCGGCGCTTTGCGCGGTCGGCGAGCAGGTAGAAGGCCGGCACGACGAGGAGCGAGAGGGCCGTCGAGAGGACCAGGCCCCCCAGGACGGCCAGGGCCATGGGCGCCCGGGTCTCCGAGCCGGCGCCCAGGCCAAGCGCCACCGGCACTGCCGCCATCATCGTGGCCACTGAGGTCATCAGGATGGGGCGCAGCCGAACGGGTCCGGCGGTGAGCAGCGCTTGACGGGCACTGCTGCCCAGCTCGCGCTGCTGGTTCGTGTAGTCGACCAGGATGATCGAGTTCTTCTTGACGATGCCCATCAGGAGCAGCAGGCCGATCATGCTGAAGATGTTGAGCGAGCGACCCGTGACCCAGAGCGCGAAGGCGGCCCCGGCCACGGACAGGGGCAGGATCGTCAACACCGTGATGGGGTGCAGGAAGGAGTTGAACTGGGCTCCGAGGATCATGTACGCGACCACGATGCCGAGCAGGAGCGCGAAGAGAAGGCTCGACATCGACTCGCGGAAAGCGACGCTCGCTCCCGCCAGGACGACCCGCACGCCGACCGGGAGATCGTCGGCGAGCTCCTCGACGCGAGCGAGCGCCGCGTCCTGCGAGGCGCCCGGGGCGACGTTGGCGAACACCGTGATGGCGCGCTCCCGGTCGCGGCGAGTGATCGCCTGCAGGGCCGGCAGCTCCTCGCTGGCGACCAGCGAGGAGAGAGGGACGAGCTCGCCGGAGGCGGTCCGCAGCTTGAGCCGGGCAATGTCCTCGGGGCGCGACCGTTGCTCGGCCAACAGCCGGAGCCGGACGTCGAATCGCCGGCCGCCGTCGCTGTACTTGCCGACGCGCACACCGCCCACGAGGGCGTTGAGCGTCGTCGCCACGTCCTCGATCGACACTCCCAGGTCGGCGGCCCGCGCGCGCTCCGGCAGGATCCGCAGCTCCGGCACGCCCACCTGGTAGTCCGTGTCGAGATCGACGACCAGGCCGCTGGCCGCGAGCTCGCCCATCAGGTCCTGGCTCGTCTCGATGAGCTGCTGCCAGTCCCCGCCGCGGACCGAGAACTCGACCGGGAATCCGCGCTGCGCCGTGAAGCCCTGCTGCGAGAGGTCCTGGACCACGGCCCGGACTCCGGGCCAGGAGTTGAACTCGCGCCGGATGCCGGAGACCAAGTCCCGTTGCGTCGTCTCCCGCTCGCCGACCGGCTTCATGGTGATGAACAGCATGCCGTTGTTGATCGCGCCGCCGCCGCCGCCAAAGCCCCCCACCACGGCATAGACCCGCTGGATGTCGGGCCGCTCGAGGACCCAGTCCTCCGCCCGCCGCACCATTCGATCCGTCTCCTGCAGGTCCGAGCCGACGGCCGCCTGCAGTCGCACCAGGGTTCGTCCCTGGTCTTGGGACGGCACCATCTCCTTGGGCAGCGCCCGGAACACCAACAAAGAGACGAGGAAGAGGGCGGCACCTCCCAGCACCACCTGAAGGGGTCGGCCGAGGACCCAGGGCAAGACCCGGGCGTAGCCGCGCTCGAGAGCCGTGAACGCACGGTCCACCGACCGGCCGAGGCGGCTGCGGGTCTGGCGCGAGACGTCGAGCATCTGCGAGCAACGGGCCGGCGCCAGGGTCACCGCCTCCAGGTAGGAGAGCAGGACCGTCAGGCAAAGCGTGACGCCGAACTGCAGGAAGAACTTGCCGACGATGCCGCGCATGAAGACCACGGGGATGAAGATGGCGCAGATCGCCAGTGTGGCCGCCAAGGCCGCGAAGGTGATCTCGCGGGTGCCCTCCCGCGCCGCGGCCACCCGGGACTTGCCCATCTCGGCGTGGCGTTGGATGTTCTCCAGCACCATGATGGCGTCGTCGACGACGATGCCGACCGCGAGACCCAGCGCGAGCAACGTGAAGGTATTCAGCGTGAAGCCCAGGAAGTAGATGACCGCGACGGCCCCGAACAGCGACATGGGGATCGCCAGCACCACGTTCAAGGTCGAAGAGAACGACCCCAGGAACATCCAGCAGACCAGTGCCGTGAGCAACACGGCGAGCACCAGCTCGAACTCGATCTCGCGCACCGACTCCTCGATGAAGCGGGTCGAGTCGAAGTTGAGGCCGAGCTCCATTCCCTCCGGCAACGTGGTCTGGAGGCGCGCGAGCTCGGCCCGCACGGCGCGCGCCACGGCCACGGCGTTGGCCCCCCGTTGCTTGCGGATCCCCAGGCCCTGCGCCGGGCTGCCGTTGGCCCGCGACAGCCGCCGGATGTCGGCGAAGCCGTCCTCGACCAAGGCGACGTCGGAGAGCGCGACCGTACCCCGGGAGTCCTCTCGCACGATGATGCCGCGCAGCGTCTCGAGATCGACCGCCTCGCCCAGGACGCGCACGGCGACTTCGCGGCCGGTCGTCTCCATGCGGCCCGCCGGCAGCTCGATGTGTTGGGCCTGCAGCGCCCGGACGACGTCGGTCACCGTCAGGTTCTGCGCGTCGAGCGCCGCGGCGTCGATCCAGATGCGGACGTTGCGCTCCACGGAGCCGCTTTCCGTGATCTCGCCCACCCCGGGGATGCCCTGCAGCCGCTCCTTGACGCGGTAGCGGGCGTAGTCGGCCAGCACCTTCTGCGGGAAGGGCCCGGCGAGGCCCACCCACATGATGGGGTTGTCCTCGGGGTTGCTCTTGGAGATCACCGGCGGGTCGATCTCGCGCGGTAGCTGACGCTGCGCCTGCTGCACCTTCGCCGTGACGTCCTGTAAGGCGAGGTCGACGTCGCGCGACAGCACCAGCTCGAGGGTCACCGAGCCGCTGCCCTGACGCGACGTCGAGGTGATGCTCTTGACGCCTTCGACCTGGACGAGGGCCTCCTCCAGCGGCTCGATGACGTCGTTTTCGATCACCTCGGGCGCCGCCCCCTCCCAGCCGACGCTGACGTTCAAGGTCGGCAAGTCGACGTCCGGCAGCTGGCTGATGCCGATGCGGGTCGCCGCCACGAGGCCGAACACCACGGTCCCGGCCATCAGCATCCAGGCCAGGACCGGCTTCTTGATGCAGGCTTCCGTCAGGTTCACGGTCCGCCCTCGGCCGGAGGCGTCGCCTCCTCCGCGCCGGCGATGTGCACCAGGGCGCCGTCCCGCAGCGCCTCGGCGCCCCGCACTACCAGCCGCTCCCCGGGCTCGAGGCCGGCGCGCACCTCGACGCGGCCGTCCGCAGTGCGCAGGCCCAGGGTGAGGACTCGCTCCACGGCGCGCTCTTCCACCACGACGAAGGCGAGGAATCCGCGCTCGCTCGGCCGGATCGCCGTCTGGGGGATCACCGGCGCCTCGGACGCCGAGCCCACGGGCACCTGCACCTCGGCGAAGGCCCCCGGACGCAGCTCGCCGCGCGCCGGGTCGTCCACCCGGGCCGTGACCTCGACCATCCGCGACCCCTCCGAGGCGGCGGCGGCGACATGGGTAATCGTGGCGGCGTAGGTGCTCTGCCCGGCGCGGACGGTGAAGCGCACGGGCAGGCCGGGAGAAAGCGGCGCGGCCTCGGTCTCCGGCACGCCGAAGCGCAGCAGGAGCGGCTCGCGACGCACCAGGGTCGCCAGCACGGCGCCCGGCTGGACGTACTGACCGGTCTGCGCGGAGCGCGTCTCGATGACTCCCGCCACGGGGGCCCGGACGTAGGCGTCGCGCAAGTTGAGCTCGGCCAGGGCCAGCGCCGCCTTGGCCTGCTCGACGCCGGCGGTGGCCGAGGCCAGGCGCGTGCGCCAGGCGTCGACCTCCTCGGCCCGCACCAGGTCCGGGTTGCGCTCATTGACCGCCAAGCGGCGCTCGTATCCGGCCCGAGCTTCCTGCTGTTGAGCTTCCGCCTGGGCCAGACCGGCCCGCGCCGCCTCGGCGCTCAACCGGTAGCGTTCCGGCTCGATCTCGGCCAGGGCTCGCGATGGATCGACGAGGTCCCCCTCCTGGAAGCGCAGGCGCTCCACGACCCCCGCGACCCGGGCCGTGACCTCGACCCGCTCGAAGGCCTCGACCGAACCGACGGCCTGGACGGCGTACTCGACGAGCCGCGCCTCGACCGGCTCGACCTCGACCGGGAAACGGGTCTCCGACCGGGCGGCGCCGGCCGCGAGACCCGTCGTCGTCTCGCCGCCGCATCCCAAGGTGAAGGCCAGACTCGCGCCAACCAGCACGACGGGGCAGCGGTGAGATCGCATGGGATCCCTCAAGGTGTGGCGGCGACCGGATCCACTGCGCGAACGGCGGGGCCCGCCGCGGCCGGCGGCGTGGGCGCCCGCCCGCCGCCGGGCCAGCTGCCCAACGCCCGCTCCATGGCGAGCCGGGCAACGCGACGGGCGAAGCCCTGGCGCGCCACCTCGGCCGCCGCCGAGAAGCGCTCGGCCAAGGCGTCGGCGAGCTCGAGGCCGGTGGCCAGACCCTGCTGGAAGCGCTCGCGCACCTCAGTGGCGTTCTGGTCGGCCACCTCGCTCTGCACCTCGGCCTGGACGAGCGCCGCCTCCGCCGTCGCGATGTCGGCCAGCGCCTGCTCCACCGCGAGGCCGACCTCCCGCCGGCGCTGGGCGAGCACCAAATCCGCCTCCCGCGCTTCGGCGGCCAGGCGCATCGCTTCAGCCTCCCGGTTGCCCCCGTCGAACATCTCCCAGGTGAGGTTCACGGCGACGTTCCAGTCGCTGTCGACACCGGAGAGCCCCGACTCGTTGGTCGTGCGATAGAGGCCGCGCAGATCGAGGGTCGGCGCCAGCCCGAAGCGCGGCACGCGGGCCTGGTAGTGAGCCGCCTCCGCCCGCTCCTCGAGGGCGGCGAGCTCGGCGCTGGTCGCCGTTGCCTGCTCGACCAAGGCGGCCGCATCTCGAGTCGCCCAGGCGGCGGGGGCGGGTGCCAACAGCGGCCGCTCGCCGATCGGCTCGCCGATCAGGTAGCCCAGGGCCAGGCGAGTCGAGCGCACCAGGTTCTCGGCCTCGGTGGCAGTTCGCTCCGCGGTCGCCAGCTCGAGGCGCGTGCGGGTGAGCTCGTTGCGAGCCGCCAGGCCGGCGTCCAACCGGATGGCCGCCTCTTCGGCCGTCGTGCGCGCCACCTCCACGCGCTGCCGGGCCGCCGCCACCAGTTCTTCCGCGGAGAGAACACCGTAGAAAGTGTCGGCCACGTCGAAGGCGAGCGCCCGCTCGAGCTCGACCGACTCGAGGCGCTGAGCCTCGAGGCCGGCGGTGGCGGCGCGGATGAGCGGCAAGGAGCGCAGGTCGAAGAGCTGCGCCTCGACGAGCGCCTGGCCGGCGAGGGCGTCGATGGCCTGGATGGTCAGCTCCTCGTCGTCGACGGTGCGCGTGACCTCGCGCGCGCGGCGCGTGTACGTCCCCGACACGGTCAGGGCCGGCACGAGCTGAGCGAAGGCCTGCCGGCGCAAGGCGCCGGCGGCTTCCAGCCGGGCCTCGGCGATGGCCGGGGTCTCGTTGCGCAGCGCCGCCGAGGCCAGCGCCTCCTCGAGGGTGAGCGCCTGGGCGCGGCCCGGGCTGACGGCCAGCCATCCGATGACGAGCCCCCAACCGCCAATGGCTGCGCTCCTGCGGCACATCGCCCGTCGTTCTATCCGACCGCCCTGGGCCGGTCAATGGCCCCGCGCGCGCTCAGGACCAGCGCACGCGATAGAGCATCCAGTAGACGACCACGCCGGTCACGGAGACGTAGAGCCAGATCGGCAGCGTCCAGCGGGCGATCCGGCGATGCGCGGCGAAACGGCCGCGAAGGGCGCGGCGCAGCGTGACGATGGCGAGCACGGGAACCGTGGCGGCCAACGTCGTGTGCGAGATCAGAATGGCGAAATAGAGGGTCCGGGGCCATCCCTGGCCGGGAAAGTGCACCGAGCCGACTCGGGCGTGATAGGCCAGGTAGGAGATGAGGAAGAGGACCGAGCAGGCGAAGGCGCCGGTCATCAGCGCCCGGTGGACAGCGACGCGACGGCGCCGGATCGCCAGGTAGCCGGCGACCAGCAAAACGCCAGCCAGGCCGTTGAGCGTGGCGTTCCAGGTGGGGATCCAGGAGAGATCGCCACCCACCGGCTCGCCTCCCGACGCTAACTCGAGTGCGCGGCGTGCGCCTCCGCCGGCGCGGGCTCGGCGGCGGGTGGGGCGACGGCCGGGGTCGCCGGCGGCGGCGCCGCGAGCTTCGCCGCCACCTGCTCGGTCAGCCAGGCGTCGAACTCCGTCGCCTCGAGGATGGTGACGTAGCCCCGCATCCGGAAGTGCCCGAGTCCGCAGAGCTGAGCGCAGGCGATCTCCCAACAGGTGCTGGCCGCGGCGCACCCCGGCAGGCGGGCCTCCGGCGGGGTGACCATCACGGGCGTGAAGTGGATGGGAATGTCCTGGCCGGGAATGGCGTCCTGCTTGACTCGGAAGTAGGGCAGCCCGAAGCTGTGGATCACGTCCTTCGAGCCGAGATGGACGGTCACCGGGCGATCGACCGGCAGCCGAAGCTGGTTGATGGTCGTCACGTCGTCGCGGCCCGCCGCGTCCGCCGGGTCGAGCCCCAGCGGGTTGGTCGCCGACACCAAGTGGGCGTCGCCCCGCCCGAAGCGCCCGTCGGGTCCCGGGTAGTGCACGTTCCAGGCGAACTGCTCGCCCACGACCCGCACCTCGACGGGGTCGTCGGCCGGCGGGGGCGGGGTCACCCAGCGGCTCCAAGCGGGAATCGCGAAGGCGAAGAGCAGCACTCCCTCGATCACGGCCACTCCGCCCTCGATGTAGGTCGACACGTGCGAGGTCGAGCCCTCGTAGCTCGCCCGGGGGTTGCGACCAGCGCGGAAGCGGAAGAGCACGTAGAGGAAGTAAATCCCCCAGCCGACGAAGAGCACCAGCATCAGCCAGTGGACGATGGCGGTCCAGCGGTCCAGCTCCGGGCCGTGCGCCGAGGCGTCGATCGGCAGCCAGCGGTTGAGGAACTCGAGCATCTAGCGCGCTCCTCCCTCGATGAGGTGCAACTCCGCCTTGCGGCGCTGGTAGTCGCGGCTCCGCCGCCGGATGGCGAGGAACATGGCCACGAGGCCCGCCTGCACCAGCGCGACGACGGCCAGCAGGAACAGGATGGCGGCGTTCAAGCCCGCGGTCTGCGGCGAGTCCGCCGCGCCGTAGCAGACCGCGCAGGCGCCCGCCGCCCGCGGCAGCGCCAGCAGGGCCAGCGCCGCGGCGCTCGCCGCCAGCGGGCTTCGGGCCGGCGCGGGCCGGCGGCGCTCGGACTTCATCGCGGCAACGCCTGCAGCTTACGCCACACCCGCACGCCGTAGACGACGAGCAGCCCGGCGAGCAGGAAACACCCGATGCCCAGAACGAGGAAAGCCGACGTCGTCCCGTGCAGGTACTCCCCCACCCCCCAGGCCCCGACGTAGACGCACATCAGGACGGAGACGGCGATGAACAGCAAGTGGAAGGCCTTGAGCGACATCGCACCTCACCCGAGAGCGATCGATCCGATCCGGCCCCAGACCGGCACCCACATCAGGACGATGAAGAAGACCACGGTCAGTGTCAACAAGGCGTAGATGGCTTGCCGCTCGGAGATCAGGTGCATGAAGACCGCCGCCACCAGCCCACCCTTCAAGGCGGCGATGAGCAGCGCCACGAACACCGAGGTCCCGACCGACAGGTCGAGGTAGCTCACCGCCACGGTGACGATCGTGAGCAGGAACAGGGCGAGCCCTACGATCCAATACCGCCGGATCTCGCCGCGAATCGCTTCCACGCCGTGACCGCTCATCGCGCCCTCTCTCCTAGAGCAAGTACAGCGCCGGGAACAGGAAGATCCACACCAGGTCGACGAAGTGCCAGTAGAGGCCGGCCGTCTCCACCCGGTTGGTGAAGCGCTCCGGCTCGCTCTGCCACATCTTGGCCCCCGGCCCCCACAGGTAGCCGTTGACGATCACCCCGCCGATCACGTGCAAGGCGTGGAGCCCCGTCAACGTGAAGTAGATGCCGAGGAAGTTGCTGGTCGAGGGGTAGAGATGGTGCTCGAACTTGGCCCCGTACTCGAAGGCCTTGATCACCAGGAAGGCCAGGGCGCAGAGGATCGTCAGCCCCATCCACAGCCGGAACTTGGCGAAGTCGCGGAGCCGCAGCGAGGCCCAGGACATGACGATGGTCACCGACGAGAAGATGAGCACCAAAGTGTTGACGAAAGCGAGCGGGATGTTGAGCTCCTCGTGGCCGACGAGGAACGACGGCCCGCCGCCGGTGCGCAGCAGGATGTAGGAGGAGAAGAGCGCTCCGAAGAGCATCACCTCCGAGGCCAGGAAGAGCCAGACCCCGAGCTTCGCGTTGTAGAGCCCGGTGTCCGGGCGCTCGTCGACGGTGTGGGGAATCTGCACCGCTCATCTCTCCTGCGGCGCCGCGTGCTGCGGCAAGTAGCCGGTCGGGTCGCTCGGGGGGCTGTACTCGTAGGGCCCGCGATGGACGACGGGGATGTGATGGAAGTTGCCGTGGGCGACCGGCGGCGAGGGCGCCGCCGCCCACTCGAGCGTCGTCGCCTGCCAGGGGTTGGCGTCGACCGCCTTGCCCTTCCTGATGCTCCAGAAGAAGTTGACGATGAACGGGACCTGCGCCACGGCCAGGAGGAAGGCCGAGACGGACATGAACTTGTTCCAGTGCAGGACCGGCTGGGCATGGGCGTACTGCATGCCGCCGTCGTAGAGGCGGCGCGACACGCCCGCCAGGCCCTGCAGGAACATCGGGGCGAAGACGCCGTTGATGAAGAGGAAGGAGAGCACGAAGTGGATCCGGCCCAGGGTGTCGTTCATCTTGCGCCCTGTGATCTTCGGGAACCAGTAGTAGATGCCGGCGAACAGGGCGAAGATCGTCCCCGGTGCCACGATGTAGTGGAAATGCCCGATGACGTAGTAGGTGTCGTGGAGGTGGATGTCGGTGGGCGCGAGGGCGAGCGGCAGGCCGGTCAGCCCGCCGATCGCGAACATCGGCAG
>CAYXXN010000001.1:0-52161 GCA_964469055.1 uncultured Thermoanaerobaculia bacterium | reverse complement strand
CCCGACGGCTCCGTGCTCTACGCGCTCAACGAGGACACCCAACAGCTCGGCACGACCGACCCCGCGACCGGGGCTTTTGCGTCGATCGGCCCGAGCGACCCCCTCGGCGGCCACCTCTGGACCGGCCTCGCCGTCGACCCGATGCTGGGGACGATCTACGCCACCTCGAGCGACGAGGACACGACTTCCACGCTCTACACGCTCGACCCCGACACCGGCGAGGCGACGTTCGTGGGCTCGACGACCGTCGCGCCGCTGCTGGTCGCCATCGCCATGAACTGCGTCGGCGAGCTCTACGGCCACGACGTCATCGAGGACGCCATCTACGACATCGATCCCACCACCGGCGCGGCCACCCTGATCGGCCCGACGAACGTCGACTCCAACTTCGCCCAAGGCATGGACTTCGACAACGGGACTGGGACCCTCTACGCCTGGACCTATCAAGGCGGCGGCGCCAACCAGTACGGCACCATCGACCTCGAGACCGGCGCCCTGGCCCCACTTTCGATCGACGACCCCTTCGCCGAGTTCGAGGGCGCCACCCTGACCTACTGCAGCCCGTTCGCCTTGATCTTCAGCGACGGCTTCGAGAGCGGGAACACCTCGGCCTGGGATCAGGTGGTGAACTAGGGAGGCACGGCGGCGCCGGGCTGGTGCCGGAGGGGGGAGTCGAACCCCCACGATCCTTGCGGATCAACGGATTTTGAGCCCGTCGCGTCTGCCAGTTCCGCCACTCCGGCTGCGGGGTCGCGATCTTAGCCGTTGTGGGTCGCCGGGTGCGTCCTGAGAAGGGGACAACGGCTCCGCTTGTCGTTCCTGGCCTCGCCTCGAGCCCCTACCCAGGATGACGTTTTGTGTCGTGGCGGGGCATTTTACCGCTGTCCGGGCCCTTGGAGGCAGCGCCTGGCCAGTTGACCGATCGTCCCCTTTCCGCTACAATAGGCACTCCTAAGTGTAAGTCGCCGGATGACTTACACAACCATCGCCAACAGCTTCCGCGGGGGCAAGCACGTGTCTTTCCGAGTCGGCCAAAAGGTCGTCTATCCCAATCACGGCGTCAGCGTGGTCGAGAAGATCGAGAACGGCGAGATCGCCGGCATCGAGCAGACCTACTACTACCTGCGCCTCCTGTCGAACAACTCGAAGGTGATGATCCCGCAGGACAACCTCGACCTGGTCGGGCTGCGGCCGCTGTGCCAGCAGACCGATATCAGGTCGCTGTTCAAGGTGCTGCGCGACGAGACCTTCGACACCTACAAGGACTGGAAGGGCCGCTACAAGCAGAACCTCGACAAGATGAAGACCGGCGAGCTGACGGAGGTCGCGCGGGTCTTGAAGAACCTGCAGCTCGTCAGCGCGAAGAAGAGCCTCTCGTTCCGCGAGAAGAAGATGTACGAACGGGCGAAGTACTTCATCGTGAGCGAGGTCGCGCACGTCAAGCGGATCAACGAGGAGCTGGCAGCCAAGGAAGTCGAGCGCGCCCTCGCCTCGGGCCTGGCCAAGCGCCGCAAGTCGCACGACACGGCGGCCGTCGCCTGAGCCGCCGCGAGCCGCCTTCGCCTCTTTACGTCGACGTCGCCGTCCCGCTGCCCGTGGCGGGGCCGCTGACCTACGAGGTGCCCGCGGCCTTCGCCCGTTCGGCCGCGCCCGGCTGCCGGGCCCGCGTCCGCGTCGGTGGCCGACGACTGGTGGGCGTCATCCTCGCTCGCCGGGAGGCGCCCCCGGAGGGCGTCGTCCTGCGCCCCATCGAGGCGGTCGTCGACCCCTGGCCCGTGCTGCCGCCGACCCTCCTCGAGCTCGCCGCCTTCGTCGCCGACTACTACTTCGCGCCGATCGGTGAGGTGCTGCGCGCGGTGATGCCCAGCGACCTGCCGCCGTGGGGCGATCGGCGGGTCTGGCTCACCGATCGAGGCAGCCTGGCCCAGCCCGTGGACGAGGAGGAGGCGCGGATCGTCGAGGTCCTGCGGGAGCGCGGGCGCATCCGGCTCGCCGAGCTGCAGGAGGCGACGGAGCTCGACGACCTGCCGGCGTGGGTCGAGCGGCTGAGCGAACGAGGTCGGCTCGCCGTCGGGGCTACGCCGACTCGCGGCGTACGCTACGTGACGGCGGTGGAGCTCGGCTCGAGTCCCCCGGCCGACTTGCTCGCCGCCTGCGGGCGCTCGCGCCAGGGCCGCGCGGTCGTCGAGTACCTGGCCGCGGCCGGCCGGCCGGCCACCCTGGCCGAGGTCACCGGCGAGGTCGGCTGCGGGGCGGGAGTCGTGCGCCGGCTCCTCGAGCGCGGCGTGCTGCGCTCGTTCACCCAGGTCGAGCGACTGTCGATGGCCGGGCAGGCCTTGGCCACGGTACCCCGCCCGGCGATCGAGCTGCGCGCCGACCAGCGGGAGGCCGCCGAGCGGCTGCGGGCGGCGCTCCGCGAGCGCCGCTACACGGGCTTCCTCCTCGCCGGCCTCACCGGCTCCGGCAAGACCGAGGTCTACATCCGCGCCGTCGAGGAATGTCTGGCGCAGGGCCGCTCGGCCATCGTCCTGGTGCCGGAGATCGCCCTGGTGCCGGCGCTCGCCGGCGAGCTCGGCGACCGCTTCGGCCGGAGCCTCGCGATCCTCCATTCCTCCCTGGGATCGAGCGAGCGCCAGCAGGAGTGGGAGCGGGTGCGCGGCGGCGAGGCCCGCGTCGTCCTGGGGCCCCGCTCGACGGTTTTCGCCCCCGTGCCGAGCCTCGGCCTCATCGTCGTCGACGAGGAGCACGACGCCTCCTACAAGCAGGAGACGGCGCCCCGTTACCACGGCCGCGACGTGGCTTTGGCTCGAGCTCATCGCGAGGGCGCCGTCGCCGTGCTGGTGTCGGCGACTCCGAGCCTCGAGACGCGCGAGAACGTGGTGCGCGGCAAGCTCGTGCAACTGACGCTCCACCAACGGGTCGGCCAGGGGAGGTTGCCCGAGGGCGTGCTGGTCGACCTTCGGGAAGAGGGACTCTCGCGCCGTCCAGGCGAGGTCCACTTCTCGAGACGCTTGACGGAGGAGCTCACGGCGGTCTTGAGCGCCGGCGACCAAGCGATCCTGCTGCGCAACCGCCGGGGCTACGCCCCGCTGCTGCTCTGTCGGGCGTGCGGGGAGGATCAGCGTTGCCCGGACTGTGGTCTGCCGCGCACTCTCCATCGCCGCGAGGGACGCCTTCGATGCCACATCTGCGGTGGCGCAGTCGCCGTGCCACCGGCCTGCCCGCGCTGCGGCGAGGCGGCGCTCGAGCCGATCGGTGCCGGTACGGAGCGGGTGGAGGAGGACTTCGCCCGTCTCTTTCCCGAGGCCACGGCGAGCGTGCTCGATCGCGACGCGGCGCGACGGCGCGGCGGTGCCAGGGCCGTGCTCGAAGCCTTCGCGCGCGGGGACACCCAGGTGCTGATCGGCACGCAGATGGTGGCCAAGGGCCATCACTTCCCGCGCGTCGCGCTGACCGCCGTGCTCTCGGCCGACACCTACCTCGGCTTTCACGATTTCCGGGCCGTCGAGCGCACCTACAGTCTCCTCACGCAGCTCGCCGGACGGGCGGGTCGCGGCGAGCGCCCGGGCCGCGTCGTGATCCAGACTTACCACCCCGACCACTACGCCATCCAGGCGGCTTTGCGTCACGACGACGCCTTCTTCGCGGCCGAGGAGACCCGTTTCCGACGCGTCTTCCACTACCCACCGTACAGCCGCATGGCGCAGATCCTGGTGCGCGACCGGCGACGCGAACGGGCGGAGGAGCGCAGCCACGAGCTCGGACGGGCGCTCGCCGCCGACCCGCTGGCGCGCGAGGTCCGCGTCTTCGGTCCGGCCTCGGCGCCCCTCGAGCGCCTGCGCGGGGAGTGGCGCTTCCAGCTCCTGCTGCGCGGGCCCTCCGGGTCGCGGCTGCGCGCCCTGCTACGGCGCGCGCTGCCCGAGCCCCTGCCGCCGGGCGTCGTCGTCGACATCGATCCCTACGAGTTGCTGTAGCCTTCGGCGCTCTGCTACGGTGGCGCGCGCCTCATGAGCCCCGCGGAGATCCCGTTCGAGGAAGCGCTCGTCGAGTTGCGGCGTCGCATCGAGGAGCTCGAGTCGTTTCCCGAGGAGGGCGGTCGCCGGCGCGAGCTCGCCAAACTGCGCTCCGAGCTCGAGGAGCGCACGCGCGAGGTCTACGGCAACCTCTCGCGCTGGCAGAAGACCCTCGTCGCGCGGCACTCGGACCGGCCCTACACCAACGACTACATCCGCCTGCTGATGACCGATTGGGTCGAGCTGCACGGCGATCGCGCCTTCGCGGACGATCCGGCGATCGTCGGCGGGCTGGCGAGCTTTCGCGGACGGTCGATCGTCGTCGTCGGTCACCAGAAAGGACGCAGCACCAAGCAGCGCATCGTGCGCAACTTCGGACAGGCACGCCCCGAGGGCTACCGCAAGGCTCTGCGCCTCATGCGCCTCGCCGAGCGCTTCGCCCTGCCGGTCGTCTCCTTCGTCGACACGCCGGGCGCCTACCCCGGGCTGGACGCCGAGGAACGGGGGCAGGCGGAGGCCATCGGGCGCAACTTGATCGAGATGGCGGCCCTGGGCGTGCCGATCGTCGTCCTCGTGACGGGGGAGGGCGGCAGTGGCGGGGCCCTGGCGTTGGGGGTGGGCAATCGCACCTACATGCTCGAGTACGCCATCTACTCGGTGATCTCCCCGGAAGGCTGCGCGGCCATCCTGTGGAAGGACCAAGACAAGAAGGAGGCGGCGGCCGAGGCGATGCGCATCACGGCGCCCGACTTGGCCGAGTTGGGGGTCATCGATGGCGTCATCGTCGAGCCCCTGGGCGGCGCCCACACCGACCACGAGGACGCGGCGCGGCGGGTGGGTGAGACCCTCGAGGTGGCGCTCGCGGAGCTGGCCGACGAGTCGCCCGACGAGCTGCGGCGCCAGCGCTACGAGCGCTTCCGCCACCTCGGCGTCCACCTCGGCAGCTGAGCGGGTGAGCTCCGCCGACCAGGCGCGGTGGGTGGCAGCGCCGCGGCCGGCCTCCGCCGCGGCCCTGGAAGCGGCCGGGCATCCCCGCTGGCGCTCCGAGCTGCTGGCGCGGCGCGGGGTGGCCAATCCTGCCGCTGCCTCCGCCTTCCTCGATCCTCAGCTCGGGGCGCTCGCGGCTCCGGACACCCTGCCGCGACTCGGCGCGGCCGTCGAGCGCCTCGCCGCCGGGCGGGCGCGCGGTGAGCGCGTGGCGGTCGTCGCCGACTACGACGTCGACGGCGTCACGGCCGCCGCTCAGCTGGTGGCGGTGTTCCGCGCCTGCGGTCTGGCGGTGGAGAGCATCCTGCCCGAGCGACTGCGCGAGGGCTACGGCTTCCAGTCCGAGCACGCCGCGCGGGCGGCGGCGCTGGGCTGCGGGCTGATCGTCACGGCGGACTGCGGCAGCGGCGCCCACGCCGCCGTGGCGGCGGCCAGGGAGCGCGGGCTCGACGTCATCGTCACCGACCATCACCTGGCGCACGGCGAGCCACCCGCTGGAGCGCTGGAGATCAACCCGCGGCGCGCCGGTCGGACCGACGCCTCGGCGGACCTCTGCGGGGCCGGCCTGGCCTTCAAGCTCGCCTCGGCCTTCGGCGAGCGTTGCGGCAAGGCGGTGTCGCCGACCAGCCTGCTGCGCCTGGCCTGCCTGGGAACGATCGCCGACATGGTCCCCCTGACGCGCGAGAACCGGGTCATCGCCGCCCTCGGCCTGCGGGCCCTGCCGGCGACCCGCTCGCTGGGGCTGCAGGCCCTCATGCGCCACGCCGGCACGGTCCCTCCCGTGACCAGCGAGGACGTCGCCTTCCGTCTCGCGCCGCGCCTCAACGCGGCTGGCCGCATGGCGAGCGCCGAGCGGGCCCTCGAGTTGCTCTTGACTCGCGACCCGAGCGCCGCCGAGGAGCTGGCGGCCGGACTGGAGGAGCACAACCGCGATCGCCGCTCGGCGCAGGATGCGGTCGTCGAAGAGGCCGCCGCTCGCTTCGCGAGCTGGGCGCCGCTGCCCGGGATCCTGGTGGATTGGAGCGCGGACTGGCATCGCGGCGTGGTCGGCATCGCCGCCGGCCACCTGGCTCGCGCCTTTCATCGACCCACGTTGTTGCTCTCGGTCGACGGTGAGATCGCCGTCGGGTCGGGGCGCAGCCTGCCCGGCATCGACCTCTTCGACTTCCTGGCCCCGTGGAGCGACGCTCTGGTGCGTTTCGGCGGGCATGCCCAGGCGGTCGGCCTCTCGGCGACGAGCGAGCGCCTACCCGAGCTGCGCTCCGCGTGGCAGGCGGCGGCCGCGAGCTGGCCGGCCGAGCTCCTGGCGCGCACCCTCGAGTACGAGGCCGCCCTGCCGCCCGAAGCCCTGGACGAGGGGCTCCTGGCCGACCTGATGCAGCTCGAGCCCTTCGGCGTCGGCAACCCGGAGCCGCTGCTGCGCGTGGGACCTCTGCGGCTGCTGGGCAGCCCGCGCCCCTTCGGGCGGGGGCACCTCTCGGCGGCGGCGCTCTCGCCGAGCGGCCGGCCGCTCTCCGTCGTCGGCTGGGGTTGGGGCGAGCGGGCCTCCGAGCTGGCGGGCGAGTTCGAGGCGCTCGGCACCTTGCGGCTCGATCGCTACCGGGAGTGCCCGGTCTTCCAGCTCGAGGCGGCCCGCGCCTGGCGCGGCCCGGCCCCCGCTTAGAATCGGCCGTGGTGAGGAAAGCGCGTGACCCTACCGTGATCTGGGTGCGCCGCGCCCTGGCCGGCGGCTTCGTCCTTTTCGCGCTGGCGGTGGCGGCGCTCTATTGGTGGGGCCGCGGCCAGCGTAGTGTGGGCTTGACCCCGGCCCGCGAGGAGGGGGGAACCGACGACCTCGAGGGACTCGTGCTGTCCGGCGAGGGCTTCGCCTTCGAGCTCACGGATCAAGGGCGCAAGGTGTTCGGCATCCAGGCCAACCGCATCGCCTCGCGCCAGGAGGACGACTTCTCGCTCGAAGGTGTCGTCTTGAGCGTCGAGCGCGAGGGCGGAGGCGTGTACCGCGTGCAGAGCGAGCGGGCGCTCTACAACGCCAAGAGCAAGCACGCCGTGCTCGAGGGCAAGGTGGCACTCGAAGGCCCGGACGGGGTCACGCTGCGCACCGAGGGCCTCGAGATGCGGCGCCGCGGACGCTACCTGATGAGCCTCGCCCCGGTCAGCTTCGTGTTCGGGGGCGGCTATGTCGGTCGGGCGCGGCAGCTCGAGGCGAACTTCCGTAGCGACGAGTTCCTGCTCGCCGGTGAGGTGAGCGTGCGGAGCGAGCCCGGCATGTTTCCGCCCTTCGGCCTCGACGCGCGCCGCGTGACCTACAACCGCGAGACGCGCCTCTTGCAAGCCGATGGCGATGTGGTGCTCGGCCGCGGCGACGATCGGCTCGCCGCCAGCCGCCTCAACCTTCAGCTGGCGGCCGACGAGCGCACCCTGCAGCAGCTCGACGCCCAGTGGGGGGTGCGGCTCGCCGCCCTCGAAGGGCGCGGCGACGGCCTGCTGCATCGTCTCGAGGCCGACGGGCACGAGCTGCGCGTCGCCTTCGACGAGGATGGCGCTCCGGCCCGCGCCAATCTCCTCGCTGGGCCGCATCCGATCGCCCGCCTGGCGCTCGAGGCCGCCGGGCTGGTGCGCTCGCTCGAGTCTCGTGAGGTGGTGGCGGAGTTCCGGGATCGCCGGCTAGCGAGCCTGGCCGGCGACGCCGGAGTGCGACTCGAGGAGTACCTCGCCGCGGCGCCGACGCCCAGCCTGCGGCTCCTCTGCGGCGAGACGCTGCGGATGAGCGTCGGATCCTCCGGTGACATCACGGGCCTGCAGGTCGACGGCGGCGTCGACCTCGCCGAGCCCTGGACGCAGGCTCGCACGCCGCGCCTGAGCCTCGCGGAGGCCTCGGGCGAACTCTTGCTCGAAGGGCCCGGTACCTGGATCGCCCGCGACGGCGTGCGGGTCGCTTCGCCCCACATCTCCATCGATCGCGAGCAGGGCGACGTGCGCGCCGTCGACGGGGTGCGTGCGGACATGGAGCGCGGGCAGGCTCTGGCGCTCGGCCCGGGCGGCGAGGCGGAGGAGCCGCTGCACGTCGTGGCCGAGCAGGCAACCTGGCAGCGCGAGCAGGGCTTCCGCTTCGAGCAGAGCGTTCGCGCCTGGCAGGGGCCCAACTATCTGCTCGCCCAGACGCTGGGCGGCGACGGCGAGGAGTTCACCGCCAGCGGACCGATCAAGACCGTCTGGGAGACGGCCGCCCGTGGCGTAACGGCCGGGGGAGAGGAGGGCGGGGCGGACGGCGCTCCAGAGGCGGCTCCTGCCCAGCCGCTCGAGGTGACCTCGCAGCGCCTGCGCTATACCCGGCAGGAGAGAGTCCTGGTCTACGAAGGGTCGGCGCGCGCCCGGCTAGGCAAGGCCCACATGCTCTGCCGCGAGATCCGGCTCCACCTCGACGACGCCGACGAGTTCGAGCTCATGGAGTGTCTCGGCCCCGTTCAGATCGACGACCCCGAGTCCGGCAACAAGGTCTACGGCCAAGCCGCCGAGTACCGGCCGGAGCTCGAGAAGGTCCGCGTCACGGGCGACCCCGTGCGGCTGGTCGATCGGGACGGCGCGGAGTTCCTGGGCAGGGCCGTCTTCTACGACTTCGAGAGCGGCACGGCCGCGCTCGACAGCCAAGCCGGGGGGGTCGACGATCCCTTCGGACCGGTTCCCGAGCCACTCGTGCCGGAACCTCCCGCCGCCGCCGAGGAGGGGTTGCCGGCGGAGGAGGCGCCCCCGCCGGTCGAGGGGGCCGACGACGAGGACCCGCCGGATCGGCCGGAGGTCGGGAGGTGACTGCCCTGGGCGCCGACCGCATGCTGGCGACCCGCCACTTGCGCAAGGTCTACGGCGGGCGGGCGGTCGTCAACGACGTGTCGATCGAGGTGCGTCCGGGCGAGATCGTGGGCCTCTTGGGGCCCAACGGCGCCGGCAAGACGACGACCTTCTACATGGTCGTCGGGCTGACCCGGCCCGACGACGGCCAGGTGCTGCTCGGCGACGAGGAGATCGGCGATCTGCCCATGTACCTTCGGGCGCGGCGCGGCATCAGCTACCTGCCGCAGGAGCCCTCCGTCTTCCGCAAGCTGACGGTGGAGGAGAATCTGCGAGCGATCTTCCAGACCCTCGACCTGGCGCGCAACGATCAGGAGCGACGGGTCGACCAGTTGATCCGCCAGTTCGGCCTGTCGCACGTGCGGACGACACCCGGCTACCTGCTCTCGGGCGGCGAGCGACGGCGCACCGAGATCGCGCGCGCCCTCGTCCTGGCGCCGGCCTTCGTGCTCCTCGACGAGCCCTTCGCCGGCATCGACCCCATCGCCGTGCTCGACATCCAGGAGATCATCCGCCACCTGAAATCGATGCGCATCGGGGTCCTGATCACCGATCACAACGTGCGCGAAACTTTGAAGATCACCGACCGCGCCTATATCATCAACGACGGCGCGATCCTGAGGTCGGGCCACCCCGCCGATCTGTCCGCGGACCCTCAGGTAAGGCAGATCTACCTCGGCGAGGGTTTCACCCTCTAGCCTCCTCCCGCCATGGCCCTCGAGCAGAAGCTCTCCCTGCGGCTCTCCCAGAGGCTGGTGATGACGCCGTCGCTGCAGCAGGCGATCAAGCTACTGCAGATGACCCGCCTCGAGCTCGAGGGCCTGGTCACCCAGGAGCTGGAAGAGAACCCGGTGCTCGAGGAGGTCGAGGAGGCCGCCGAGGAGGAGCGCACGGCCGAGGTCGAGGAAGCGCCGGCGGAAGCAGCGACGGAGTCGCCGCCGGAAGAGATCGACCTCGAGGCCTACTTCAACGACTACTTCGAGAGCTCGACCGAGCCCATCCTGGCCGAGCCGCGCGAGGCGCCGCCGCTCGAGAACAGCCTGACGCACCAGCCCGACCTCTACGACCACCTCCTCTGGCAACTGCACATGGGGGATACGGCGCCCCGCCAGCGGGCGATCGCCGAGCTGGTCATCGGCAATCTGGACGAAGAAGGCTTCCTCGTCGCCAGCCTGGAGGAGATCCGGGCGATGGGGGACGGGGCGTGCGACGGCGAGCCGCCCTTCGAGCTCTCCGAGGTGGAGGCGGCGCTCACCCTGGTGCGCGGCTTCGACCCTCCGGGCCTGGCGTGCCGCGACCTGCGCGAGAGTCTGGAGGCGCAGTTGGTGGCCGAGGGCGAGCCCGAGGACTCGCTGGCCCTCGCCATCGTCCGCCAGGACTGGGAAGCCTTCTTGCGTCGCCAGTTCCAGGCCCTGGCGCGCAAGTACGCCGTCGCCCTCGACGACCTCGAGCCGATTGTCGAGCGCATCCGCGCGCTCGAGACCCGACCGGGGCGCAAGTTCACCAACGATCGGGTGCAGTACGTCAGCCCCGACGTCTACGTCTTGAAGGTCGGCAGCGACTACGTCATCCAGCTCAACGACGACGGGCTGCCGCGGCTGCGCATCAGCCGCGCCTACCGTCAGATGCTGCGCGGCATGAAGGACCGCGGGGGCGAGGGCGAGGCCCAGCAGTTCTTGAAGGACAAGCTGCGCTCCGCCGTCTGGTTGATCAAGAGCCTCGATCAGCGGCAGCGCACGATCTACAAGGTCGCCGAATCGATCGTCCGCCAGCAGCGCGCCTATCTCGACCACGGCATCGAGCACCTGCGGCCGATGGTGTTGCGCGACGTTGCCGACGATATCGGCATGCACGAGTCGACGGTGAGTCGCGTGGTGTCGAACAAGTACCTGCACACGCCCCGCGGTCTCGCGCCGATGAAGTTCTTCTTCCACAGCGGCATCGACCGCGAGTACGGCGAAGACATCTCGTCGCTCACCGTGAAGCGCAAGATCGAGCAACTGATCCATTCCGAGGAATCCGCGCAGCCGATCTCGGACAGCGGCCTGGCGCGAGCTCTCAAGCGCGAGGGCATCAACATCGCGCGTCGCACCGTCGCCAAGTACCGCGACGAGTTGGGGATTCCTCCGTCGACCAACCGCAGGCAGATCTTCTCGAGGACTTCGGGATGAACGTCGAGTACGTGGGGCGCCATGTCCGCTTGAACGCCGAGATCCGCGAGTTCGCCGAGCGCAAACTGCGCAAGGTGATCAAGTTCCTCGAGGAGCCGGTCGACGTGCGGATCACGCTCGAGGAGGAGAAGCACCGGGAGATCGTCGAGGTGCACATCGCGCACCGCTTCGGCGTGCTGCAGGCGCGGGAGGAGACCGACACCCTGCTCGACGCGCTGAACCTCGCCATCGACAAGCTGGAGACGCAGGCCCAGCGTTCGCGCAAGAAGTTCATGGATCGGCGGCGGCGCGGCGACCGCGCGGCGACGGGCGAAGCGGCTCCCGAGGAGGAGGAGGAGGAGGAGGAGAGCGTCGGGGGAGAGGCCGGGTGAGCGAGCCCGAGTCGAGTTGGGTCGAGGTCCGCGAGCTGCTCGGGGAAGAGCTGCACGACCTCCACTTCGAGGTCCTGCACGGCGCCTCGCACCTGCGCAACCGCATCTCCCACCCTCGAGTGCAGAAGCCCGGTCTCGCCTTCGCCGGCTACTACCGTTACATCAAGGACGGCCGAGTGCAGATCGTCGGCGAGAGCGAGACGGCGTACCTCTCCGAGCTGCCGGCCGCCGAGCGGCAGGAGCGCTGCGACGCGATCACCCAGCTGCCCGTGCCGGTCTTCGTGCTGACCAAGGGGCTGGACCCGGTCGCCGAGTTCGGCCGCCTGTGCGCCGAGCGCGAGATCCCCGTCCTGCGCTCGCCGGCGCTCTCCTCGACGGTCATCAAGCGGGTGAGTTACTTCCTCGAAGACCACCTCGTTCCCTCGATCCATCTGCACGGCGTGCTGCTCGACATCTACGGCTTGGGGGTGCTGCTCATCGGCGAGAGTGGGGTGGGGAAGAGCGAGTGCGCGCTCGACTTGATCACCCGCGGTCACAGCCTGGTGGCCGACGACCGGGTCACGATCAAGCTCTACCCGAGCGGCGAGCTGGTGGGCTTTTGCGAGGAGCCGCTGCGCTACCACATGGAGCTGCGCGGCCTGGGGATCGTCAACGTCCACGATCTCTTCGGTCTGGCCGCCGTGCGCCAACGCAAGTCGGTCGATCTGGTGGTCGAGCTCGAGGCCTGGCAGCCGGGCAAGGCGTACGACCGGCTCGGCCTCGACGAGACCGTCTACCACATCCTCGAGACACCCGTGCCCTACATCAAGATGCCCGTGGCCCTGGGTCGCAACCTGTCGATCCTGGTGGAGATCGCCGCCCGCAATCACCTGCTGAAGCTCCAGGGACACCACTCGGCTCGCGAGTTCGCGCGGCGGCTCGAGGAACGGCTGCAGCGGGAGGAGGACTGATGAGCGGAGGCCCGGCGCGGCGCCGGCTCGTGCTCATCACCGGGCTCTCGGGCTCGGGCAAGAGCTCGGTCGCCAAGTGCCTGGAGGATCTGGGCACCACCTGCGTCGACAACCTGCCGTTGCCTCTCCTGCGTCAGCTGCTGCGCGACCCCGACGCCGCCGTGCCGGCGGACGCCGACCTGGCGGTGGTGGTGGACGTGCGCGCGCCCGGCTTCGCCGAGGAGTTTCCGGCCCTGTTCGCGGAGATCGACCGGGGACGGCTGGAGCCCGTGCTCCTCTTCCTGGAGGCGAGCGACGAGGCCCTGGTGCGCCGCTTCTCGGAGACCCGGCGACCGCATCCGCTGGCCGGGGACCTGACGCTCATCCAGGCGATCCGCCGCGAGCGCGAGCTCTTGGCCGATCTGCGGGGTGCCGCCGACCGGGTGTACGACACCAGCGAGTGGACCATCCACGAAATCCGGCATCAGGTGCAACGCGAGTTCGGCGAGTTGGACGCCGCGGCCGGCCTCGACATCACCCTGACCAGCTTCGGCTTCAAGTACGGCATCCCCTATGGGACCGACTTGCTCTTCGACGTGCGTTTTCTCCCCAACCCCCATTTCGTGCCGGAGCTGCGGGAACAGAGCGGGCAGGACGACCCGGTGCGCGACTACCTCCTGGCGCAACCGGCGTACCGCGAGCTGGTGGAGCGGCTCGAGGACTTCCTGGTCTACCTCTTGCCCAACTACCAGCGCGAGGAGCGCAGCTACCTGTCGGTCGGCATCGGCTGCACCGGCGGCCGCCATCGCTCGGTCGCCATCGCCCAGGAGCTCAAGGAGCGGCTGGGCGGCCAGGGATGGAACGTGCGCCTCGTGCATCGCGACCTGGAGCGCTGAATGGCGGCGACGCTCATCCTGAGCCACGGGGGCCTGGCCCGCGAGCTGTTGGCGGCGGCGCGGACGATCGTGGGGGAGCTACCGGACTTCGCGGCCCTCTCGCTCGACTGGGAGGACTCCTTCGAGGCGGCCCGCGCCAAGACGGCAGCGGCGCTGGCCGAGCTCGACTCCAGCCGGGGCGTGCTCATCCTCACCGACATCTACGGCGGCACGCCGTTCAACGTCGCCGCGTCGCTGCGCGCCAGCGGCAAGGTCGAAGTGCTGGCCGGCGTCAACCTGCCGATGGTGGTGCGACTGGCCTGCGGCGGCATGGCGACGGCGAGCGTCACCGATCTCGCCGAGTGGATCGTCGAGAAGAGCCGCGGCGGGATCTGCCGGGCCCAGGGCGAGGCCGCCGCAGCGGCGCCGCCGTGTGGGGAGGGCGAGCGTGGTCGAGCGTGAGGTGGAGATCGTGAATCGCCTCGGTCTCCACGCCCGCGCCGCCGCCAAGCTGGTGCACGTTGCCGGCGGCTTCGACAGCCACGTGACCCTGAGCGACGGCTCGGAGGTGGTGAACGCCAAGAGCATCCTCGGCCTGCTGTTGATGGCGGCGACCCAGGGCTCCCGGGTGCGGGTGCGCTGCGAGGGCGCGGACGAGGAGGCGGCGCTGGCCAGCGTCGTCGACCTCATCTCCGACGGCTTCGGAGAGGAGGCCTGAGCGTGGCGCGGCAGGTACTCAGCGGTCTCGGCGTCTCCCCGGGAGTGGCGAGCGGCTGCGCGGTGGTCCTCGACCACGGCGCCGACGAGATCCTGCGCATCCCGCTTCCGGACGAGGCCCTCGACGCCGAGTGCGAGCGCCTGCGCCGCGCGGTCGCCCTGGCGCGGGAGGACCTCGGCGCGCTGCGCGAAGAGACCCGGCAGGAGCTGTCCCCGGAGCTCCAGGCGATCTTCGAGGCGCAGGCCCTGCTGCTCGACGACGAGGCGCTGCTCGGCCGCATCGAGCGCTGGATCCACGACCGGCGAGTCAATGCGGAGTGGGCCGTGCACCGCGTCGAGCTAGAGCTGGCGCGTCAGTTCGAGCGTCTCGACAGTCCGCACCTGCGCGAACGGGTCGATGACGTGCGCGACGTGGCGCGCCATCTCCGGCGGGCGCTGCGGGGCCTCGGCCCCCACCAGCTCTCCGAGGTCGGGCAGGACGTGATCCTGGTGGCGCACGACCTCACGCCGTCGGAGGCGGTGCGCCTGGGGCGGCAGCAAGTCGCGGGCTTCGCGCTCGAAACCGGCGGGCCGACCTCGCACACGGCGATCATCGCGCGCTCGCTGCACCTGCCTCTGGTGAGCGGCCTGGAGGGCCTCCGCGAGGTGCCGCTCGGCGACCGTCAGGTGCTGGTCGACGGCGACCGTGGCCGCGTGGTTGTCGATCCCTCCGCCGAGGAGCTGGAGGAGGGGAGGGCCCGGCGGCGGGCGGAGGATCGCCACGCGCACGAGATGGCGGCAACGCGGTCCTTAGCGCCGATCACGGCCGACGGGGTCGCCGTTCAGCTCATGGCGAACATCGACCTGCCGGAGGAGATCGACGAAGCGGTGCTATTCGGGGCGGCCGGCGTCGGCCTGTACAGGAGCGAGTTCCTGTTCATCGAGAAAGCCCCCGAGCTGCCCAGCGAGGACGAGCAGCTGAGCGCCCTGTGCCGGCTGCTGGAGGCGGCACGGCCGCACCCGGCGGTGGTGCGCACCTTCGACCTCGGCGGCCGCAAGCTGGCGCGCGAGGTGATGCACACCGACGAGGAGAACCCGGTGCTCGGCCTGCGCGGCATCCGTTTGACCCTCGCGCGACCGCAAGTGTTCCGGCACCAAGTGCGGGCCCTGCTGCGGGCGGCGCCGTTCGGGGATCTCTGGGTGCTGCTGCCGATGGTGGCGACGGTCGAAGAGATCCACGCCTTCCGCCGCTCCGTGGCCGAAGCCGCCGCAGAGCTCGCCGCGGCCGGCCTTTCCTACGCCACCGACTTCCGGCTCGGCATCATGATCGAAGTGCCCGCGGCGGCCCTGATCGCCGATCGGCTCGCCCGCGAGGTCGACTTCTTCGCCATCGGCACCAACGACCTCATCCAGTACGCCCTCGCCGTCGACCGCAACAACGAGCACGTCGCCTACTTGTATCAGCCGCTCCATCCGGCGATCCTGCGCATGCTACGCTTCGTCATCGACAGCGCGCGCACAGCGGGGATCGACGTCTCCCTCTGTGGCGAGATGGCGGCCGATCCGGCTCTCACCCCTCTTCTCCTCGGCCTGGGCCTGCGGCGCCTCTCCGTAACTCCGCGCGCGCTGCCCGAGATCAAGGCCCGTGTGCGCTCCTTGGAGGTTCGACGGCTGACGGCGCTGGCGGAGCGCTGCCTCGACGCCAGCTCGGCCGCCGAGGTCGAGGCGCTGCTGGCGAGCGAGCTCGCGGTCGTCTCCTGAGTGTGCCCCTGCCCGAGCCCATGCTCGTCTCCGTGCGCAAGATCGACAAACCGTGGGGCCACGAGCTGGTGCTGGCCCACACGGATCGCTACGCCGGCAAGATCCTCCACGTCGAGCCCGGCGAGGCGCTCTCGTTGCAGTATCACGAGGCCAAGGACGAGACGCTCTACCTGCTCAACGGCGACTGCGAGCTGGTGGTGGAGGAGGACGGACTCCTCGTGTCCCGCCTCCTCGCGGAGGGAGAGGCCTATCGCCTGCCGCCCCGCACGCGCCACCGACTCATCGCCGGGACACGCGGCTGCGATCTGATCGAGATCTCGACCCCGGAGCTCGACGATGTGGTGCGCCTCGAGGATCGCTATGGTCGCATCTGACGGGCTGCGCCTCGGGTCCCTGCCGGCGGCGACGCTCGCCCTCTTTCTGGCGCTCGGCTGCCGCTCGGCGAGCCCGACGGCGCCCGCGACGCCGCCCGCCGCCGCGCCGGCGACCGAGCCGATCGTCGAGGCTGCGCCAACGCCACTGGCGCCCGAAGCCCCGGTACCGACCGAGCCGGCACCGCCGCCGAGTCCGCCAGGGGCGGCGGCGCCGGCGGGAGAGGTGGTCATCAAGCGTGGGGGAGAGGCGGCGCCCGCCGAACCACCCCCGACCCTCTACGAGGCCTCGCTCAAGGCCCGCGCCGAGCGTGCCGCGCGGGAAGGCCACGCCACCCGCGTGGTCACCGACACCACCCTGAAGCAACAGGCGGCACGGGGCGAGATCACCGTGGCCAACGTCCCCGCGGCGGCGATCGAGGAAGAAAGCGAGGCCGCACCAGGGGATGCCGAGGCCGCTCCGGCGCCGGCCGGCGGCGAGGAGGAGCTGTCGCTCTCGGCGACGGACCCCGAGCTCTACTGGCGGCGGCGGGTGCGCGACGCGCGACTGCGCTGGCGCGCCGCCGTCGAGCAGCTGGCCGAGCTCGAGGACACGGCGGCGGCGCTGCGCTGGGACTTCTACGCCACCGACGATCCCTTCTATCGCGATTCACAGATCAAGCCGGCGTGGGATCGGGCTCTGGCACAGTTGGAGGTGGCGCGCCAGAGCGCCGAGTTCGAGCACGAGAGCCTGCAACTGATCCTCGAAGACGGACGGCGGGCGGGGGCCCTGCCGGGCTGGCTGCGCGAGGGACTCGAGCTCGAGCCGGCGAGCACGGCCTCGCCGCGCGGTGGAGAGCTGCCGGAGCACACCGTCGGCGAGCCGGTGGAAGCCGAGGACCCCGACGGGAAGCGGCGATGATCGGTAACCCACCGCGCCGCTTCTTCGTCGAGACCTGGGGCTGCCAGATGAACGAGCTCGACTCGCAGCGCATGGCCGGCCAGCTCATGCAGCAGGGGATGCTGCCGACCCGGGATCCGAGCGCCGCCGACCTCATCCTGCTCAATTCCTGCAGCGTGCGAGAGAAGGCCGAGCAGAAGGTCTACTCCCAGCTCGGCCGCTACCGAAGGCACAAGCGCCAGCGTCCGAACCTGCTGCTCGGCCTCTGCGGCTGCGTCGCCGAACAGGAGGGACAGCGCGCCTTGGAGCGGGTGGCCGACCTCGACTTCGTGCTCGGAACCGCCCGGGTCGGCGAGTTGCTCGAGGTCGTCGCCGCCCGCCGCGCCGGCCGCCGCACGGTCGCCACAGGCTTCTCGGCCGCACGCCGCCACGACCTCGACGCCATTTGCCGGGACGGCGCCTACAAGGGCATGGTGACCGTGGTCGAGGGCTGCAACAAGAAATGCACCTTCTGCATCGTGCCGACGACGCGCGGCCCGGAGGTCAGCCGGCCGCTCGCCGAGATCCTGCGCGAGGTGCGGCATCTCGTCGACTATGGCTTCGTCGAGATCGAGCTCCTCGGCCAAACCGTCAACCACTGGCGCGATCCGGAACAGCCCGGGCTCGACTTCGCGGATCTCCTCGACGCCGTGGCGCGGGTTCCGGGAGTCGAGCGGCTGCGGTTCGTCACCTCCTACCCGCGCGACTTCACGGAGCGCATGGTGGAGCAGTTCGCCCGGCACGCCAACATCTGCCCGTACCTCCACTTGCCGGTACAGTCGGGCTCCGATCGAGTGCTGCGCGCGATGGGACGGGGCTACGGCGTGGCCGAGTACCTGACGCTGATCGAGCGCCTGCGCGCCGCTCGCCCCGAGATCGCGATCTCGACCGACTTCATCGTCGGCTTTCCCGGCGAGACGGCGGCGGACTTCGAGGAGTCGTTGGCGCTCGTCCGCCGAGCGCGCTTCGCGATGATCTTCGCCTTCCGTTACTCGCCGCGCCCCGGCACGGCGGCGCCTCGGCTGCCGCTGCCCACCGTCCCCGCGGAGGTGGCCGCCGCGCGGCTGCAGGACCTGTTCGCCGCCCAAGAGCCCATCCAGCGCGAAGAAAACGAGGCCCTCGTCGGCCGCACGCTGCCGGTCCTGGTCACCGGTCCCGGTCGCACGCCGGCGACGCAGGCCGGGCGCACGGCCTGCCATCGTGTCGTGAACTTCCCGTCCGGCGAGGCACCGGCTCGGGCCGGCGCCCTGACCCGCGTGCGCATCGAATCGGCCCTGGCGCACAGCCTCGCCGCGAGCCGCGCTTGACCTGCCTCGGCGCGGGGCACACAATGCCCCGTTGAGGGTCGTTGGAGCGAACGCCGCTCACCGACCCGGCGACCATGAGCGACGAAGCGCAAGCGGTCCGCATGGAGATCAAGGGTCTGATGCTCGACCCCACCTCCAATATGCCGATCGTCATCCTGCGGGATCCGGCGCGCGAGCTGTTCCTGCCGATCTGGATCGGCGTCTTCGAAGCCAACGCCATCGCCATGCGGATGGAAGGCATCGAGCCGCCTCGGCCGATGACCCACGATCTCCTGCAGGCCACGGTGCGCGGCCTGGGTGCCTCGGTGGACAAGGTGCTGATCTCGGATCTCAAAGACAACACCTTCTACGCCGTCGTCCACCTGCGCTGCGAGGATCAGCGGGTGATGACCCTGGACTCGCGGCCCAGCGATGCCCTGGCCCTCGCCCTGCGCTCGGACGCCCCGATCTTCGTGCTCCAGTCGGTGCTCGAGCGGGCCGAGGCGGTCGACCTGCTGCAGAAGGTGGGCGCCGCCGAACGGCTGGAGAAATGGCTGGAGGAGATCGATCCCGAGGATTTGGGCAAGTACACGATGTGAGCAGTTGTCTCTCGTTCCACAGCTCAACTTGCGTGAGATCAAACAGTTAGCTTGAATGTCGGCGCGCCGACATGGCGCCGGTCGAGGCGCGGCGCCTTGACCGTGCACGGAGCGTCCCGTACACTGCCGGCGCTCGATGATCCTCGCGATCGCGAACCAGAAGGGTGGGGTGGGGAAGACGACGACCGCCATCAACGTCGCGGCCGCGCTGGCGAACAAGGGCCTGAAGACCCTGCTCGTCGATCTCGACCCCCAGGCCAACAGCACCATGTCGTTCCTGCCGATCGACGGGATCGCCCGCTCGGTGTACGACGTCTTGGTCGAGCCCGACGTGCACCTGGCCGACATCCTGGTGCCGGCGGAGCGGCATCGCAACCTCTCGATCGCCCCCTCCGCGATCGCCCTCGCCAAGATCGAGGCCAAGCTGCTGGGCGAGCTCGACAGCTATTACCGCCTGCAGGACGAGCTGCGCTCGGTCGCGGACCGCTTCGACTACATCATCATCGACACGCCGCCGACCCTGGGGATCATCACCGTCAACGCGCTGGTGGCCGCGAGCCACATCCTGATCCCCATCCAGTCGAGCTACTTCGCCCTCGAGGGCACGGACGATCTGCTGGAGACGATCGACAAGATCAAGCAGCGGGCCAACCCCCAGCTGCAGATTCTCGGCGCCGTCCTGACCCTCTACGACAAGCGCACGCTGCTCTCGAAGGACATCCGTGAGCAGGTCGGGAGAGTCTTCGGCGAGAAGCTCTTTGCCACCGTCATCACCAAGAGCGTTCGACTGGAGGAAAGCCCCGCCTACCGCGAGTCGATCTTCACCTTCGCGCCGCGCTCGACGGGGGCCTTCGAGTACTACAAGCTGTCCGAGGAGATCCTGAGTCGTGTCTGAATCTGCCAAGCGCGGCCTGCCGCTGCGCGTCAAGATGCGCCACGAGGCCCACTTCGTCGAGGAGTTGGCGGCCCGCCACAGCCAGGCCGTGGGTCACCTCGAGCCCCTAGCGGCGATCGAGCCGGATCCCGAGCAACCGCGGGCGAGCATGGGTGACCTTTCGGAGCTGGTGGTTTCGATCCGTAACAAGGGGGTCCTCGAGCCGATCCTCGTGCGGCCCCTGCCGGACGCCGCCGGCGGGCCACGCTACCGGATCATCTCCGGCGAGCGCCGCTACCGCGCCGCCTTGGCCGCCGGCCTGCATGAGGTGCCCGTCATCGCCATGGACGTCAGCGAGGAGGAGGCCCTCGAGATCGCCCTGGTCGAGAACCTGCAGCGCAAGGACCTCACGCCGTTCGAGGAGGCGGCCGGCTTCAAGGCGCTCGGTGACCGCTACGGCTACACCCACGAGGACATCGCCGGCGCCGTGGGCCGCTCGCGCACCGCCGTCACCGAGACCCTGCGCCTCTTGAGCATGCCACCACGAGCCCGGGACGTCGTCGAGGCCCTCGGTATCCACTCCAAGTCCCTGCTGCTCGAGATCGCCCGCGCGGCCAGCAGCGAGGCAGAGATGATCCGCCTCCTGGAACAAGCCGCCGCGCGCGGCCTGTCACGGGAGGACCTGCGAGCCGCCGACCGTCGCGTCACCCCGCAAGGCAAGGGTCGGCGCGGCAAGGCCAAGCCCTACGTGTTTCGCTTCCGAGCCCCCGACAAGACCTTCCAGCTCGCCCTGAGCTTCCGCAGAAGCGCCGTCGACCGCGGCGACCTCATCGCCGCCCTCGAGGCCATCCTCCGGCAAGTGAAGTCCGCCAAGGACTGATCCCCACCGCCGGCCGTCTCTAGCCGTACCACCCGTAGCTCAGAAGCGGGGTAGAAGACCCCGGAGAAGCCATGGCCGACGTGCCATATACATTCTGTCAACCGTAGGTTGACAGAATGTATCTTATCGGACGCACCCAAGCCGCCCGGCGACCCCGGCCCCGTCCGTATAATCCGGCCGCCTCGATCCCTCGCCGATGCGCTTCCTCCGCACCATCGACCGCTACCTGGTGGCGGAGACACTCGGCCCGCTCGGCATCGGCTTCCTGGTCTACACCTTCATATTCTTGCTCAACCTGCTCTTCCGCCTCACGCGGCTGGTCATCCAGCAGGATGTCCCGGTGCGCGAGGTCGGCCTGATGGTGCTCTTCAGCCTGCCGAACATCGTCGTCCTGACGATCCCCATGGCGTTCCTCTTCGCCGTTCTCGTCGCCGTGGGGCGGCTGGCAGCCGACAGCGAGCTGATCGCCCTGCGGGCCTCCGGCTTCAGCCTGTTCACCTTGTACCGGCCGATCTTCGCCCTCTCGCTGCTCCTCGCTCTCGTCAACACCGCCTTGATGCTGTGGGCCCTCCCGGCCGGCAACAGCGCCTTCCAGCGCCTCAACTTTCGCATCCTCACGCGCGGCGTCACCCAGCAGGTCGAGCCCCGCGTCTTCTTCGAGGAGTGGGAGGGTTTGATCGTCTATGTCTTCGATCGCCTCCCCGGGGATTCGCGCTGGCACGGGGTCTTCGTGACCGAGGATCTGCCGTCGCGGGTCAACGAAGTCACCGTCGCCGAGTGGGGCGAGGTGGTGTTCGACCCCCAGGCGGACACCCTCAACCTCCGTCTGCAGAACGCGGTCACCCACAAGGTCGATTTCGAGGACCCCTCCCAGTACCAGCTCGCCCTCTACGAACGGCTCGAGCGCCCCCTGCAAGAGCAGTTCACCCAGGAGCGCGAGAAGCGCATCGCCATCTCGAAGAGCTTGCGCGAGCTGAGCCTCCGTGAGCTCCTCGCCGCCCGCTTCCAGCCGGACCGCTCGCCGGAGTTCCGCAACCTGACGCGGGTCGAAATCCATAAGAAGTTCGCCATCCCGGCGGCGTGCCTCGTCTTCGGTCTCCTGGCGCTGCCGCTGGGCTACACGCTGCGCCGCGGCGGCGGCCGCTCGACCGGCTTCGCGCTCTCCGTTCCCGTCATCCTCGTCTACTGGGTGTTCCTGTCCAACGGCGAGGAGGCGGCCCGCGTCGGCACCGTCGACCCCGCGCTCTCGATGTGGCTCCCCAACCTCCTCCTCGCTGCTCTCGGGCTCGCCTTCCTCTGGCGGCGCAATCGCGACAGCCACCTGTTGGCCGCGCTGCTCGAGCGTTGGCGGCGCCGGCCGCGATCCGCAAGGGCCAGGGCCCGGCCGCGGCAGGTCGAGGCCCTGCGGCGCCGCGGCGAGGCCGTGGGCCAGCGGGCCCGCGCCCTCGTGCTCCGCCTCCCCCGCCTCGGCTGGCGGCTCCCGAACCTGCTCGACCGCTACGTCTTGATCTTGTTCCTCAAGGTCTTCCTCTTCGTCCAGCTCTCCCTGGTCACCGTGGCCGTGGTCGCCGACTTGGCCGAGCGTTTGGACGACATGCTGCAGAACCAGGTCGGTGGCGAGGTCGTGTGGGACTTCTACAAGTACGCGGCCTTACAGATCTTCTACGACGTGGCGCCGGTGGCGGTGCTCTTGACCACCCTCGTCACGTTCGGCCTGCTGTCGCGCAGCAACGAGGTCGTGGCCGCCAAGTCCCTCGGTGTCAGCCTCTACCGGCTCGCCGTGCCGGCGGCGGTGGCGGCGCTGCTGGTGGCCGGGTCGACGGCGGGCCTGGCGGCGGGCGTCCTTCCCGCCTCCAACCAGAAAGTGGCCAAGCTCAAGGACGTGATCAATGGACGCAGCGGCGCCCGCACCTACCGCCGCGCCGACCGCCAGTGGCTCTTCGGTCAGGGCCGCTACATCTACAACTACCTGCGCTACGACGCCGACGCCCAGGCGCTCGATCGCCTGCAGGTGTTCGAGTTCGCGCCCGGGGACTTCAGCATCAGCCGCCGTCTCTACGCCGAGCGCGCGGAGTACGCTGGCGAGGCCTGGGTGTTCGAGGACGGCTGGGTGCGCAGCTTCGAGCAGCGGCAGGTGCTGGAATACCGGCGTTTCAGCGAGCCGGTCATCGACGATTACCCGGAGACGCCGGCGTACTTCGAATCCGAGCTCAAGCTGCCCGAGGGGATGAACTACCGGGAGCTCGCGAGCTACATCACCGAGGTCGAGGGCAGCGGCCAGCGCGCGCCGCAGCTCGAGGTCGCGCTCCACAAGAAGATCGCCTTCCCCGTCGTGTGCTTCGTGATGGCACTGGTGGCGCTTCCCTTCTCCTTCCAACTCGGTCGCCGCGGCGCCCTCTACGGGGTCGGCGTGGGGGTCATCCTCGGCATGGTCTTCTTCGGCGTCTTCGCCTTCTTCTCGACCCTCGGCGAGGCGGGAGCGCTGCCGCCCTTGGCGGCCGTGTGGGCACCGAACGTCGCCTTCGCGCTCTGTTCGGTGTACTTCTTCCTCGGCATCAAGACGTAGCCTCGCCGCGACCGGACCGAGATGCACGTCTTCTTCCTCTTCCTGCTCGCCCTGGCGGCGGGCGTCCTCTCCACTCTCTTCTGGATCCCGGAGCGGGACCTGGGCCGCGGCTACTTCCAGATGAACGCCCTGATCGTGCTCGCGCTATTGGGTCTCGCAGGGGCGCTGGTCCTGCTCCACCCCTTCCAGCCCTTCGGGGACCGGCCTTGGGCCGGTGAGGGGGGCCTCGCGGCCGCAGGAGCCGGCTCGCTCCTCTACTGGGTCGCGGCGTGGCGAGAGCGCTGGCGAGCGGCCCGTGGGGCGGCCCTGCTGGCGCTCGCGACCTGCGGCGCCGCAATGCTGGCCGCTGGCGGTCACCTGGTCGGTGCGGCGACCGCGCCGGCGCTCGCGTCACCCTACGGAGTCGCGGCGCTGCTCAGCTCGGCGGCGCTGCTGGGCTGGGCACTGGTCACGATGCTGCTGGGCCATTGGTACCTGGTCGCGCCGCGCCTGAGCTTCCGTCACCTGGTCACGTTCTGCTGGGCGCTGGTGGCTGCCGTCGGTTTGCGCTGTCTTACCGTGGGGGCGACGCTGCTCGGCGCCTGGCGGCTGGAGGCGGCCGGTGAGCCCCGTCCCTGGGAGCTGATCGCCGGCTTCCAGGGACAGGGCATGTTCCTGTGGTTTCGCCTGCTGTGGGGCTTGGCGATCCCGCTCGCCCTCGGCCTGATGTCTCTCCATTGCGCGCGGCGGCGATCGAACCAGTCGGCAACGGGCATCCTCTACGTGCTGGTGGTCGGCGCCTTGATCGGCGAGATCACGGCCTACTACCTGACCGCGACCACCGGCGTGCCGGTCTAGTCGCAGGAGCCGGGTGCGGATCCGTACGCAATGCCGCGCCTGCGGCCTGCCGTTCGCGGCCGTCCTCAGTCCGCGTGAGACGCCGCTCGCCTGCCCGGGTTGCGGCGAGGGGCGCGCCGTCGCCACGGAGGGCTGGACGTCCTCAGCGGTCGAGGTCTGCCCGCTCTGCGTTTGCCGCCATCTCTACCGGCAACGGGACGTCCACCGTGCCCTGGGCTGCGCGCTCGTAGGCCTCGGTGCCGTGCTCGTTCCGTGGACCTACGGCCTCTCTCTCGTCGTCCTGGCGGGTCTCGATTTCTGGCTGTCGCGCCGGCTCGGCTGGGCGGTGGTCTGCTACCGCTGCGACACCGTCTACCGCGATGCCCGCCCCGGCCCGCGACAGACGGACTTCGAGCTCTTGAAGCACGACGTGCTCAAGTACGGCAAGACCTGGGACGACGTCGATCTGGCCTAGAGCTCAGGTGCCCTCTTCCCAGCTCTCGAGATAGCTCTGCTGCCCGGGGGTGAGGGTGTCGATGTGGATCCCCATCGACTCGAGCTTGAGGTACGCCACCTGGTGGTCGAGCTCCCGCGGGATGCGATGGACGCCGATCGGGAACGGCTCCTCGCGCCCGGCGATCAGCTCGGCGGCGAGCGCCTGGTTGGCGAAGCTCATGTCCATGACGGACGCCGGATGGCCTTCGGCCGCCGCCAGGTTGACGAGACGACCCTCGGCCAGGAGGTAGATGCGGCGCCCGTCGAGGAGCTCGAACTCCTCGACCGAAGGCCGCACGGCCCGACTCTCGCGCGTCAGCTCGCGCAGACCCGGCAGGTCCAGCTCGACGTCGAAGTGACCGGCGTTGGCGACGATGGCGCCGTCCTTCATCTCGTTGAAGTGCTTCTTGCGGATGACGTGCTTGTTGCCGGTCACGGTCACGAAGAGATCGCCGAGCGGGGCGGCGTCGGCGATCGAGGCGGCACGGTGACCGTCGAGCTGGGCTTCCAAGGCGCGCACCGGGTCGACCTCGACGACGACGACGTTGGCCCCCATGCCGTCGGCGCGGCTGGCCACACCGCGGCCGCACCAGCCGTAACCGACGACGACGACTGTCTTGCCGGCCAACAGCAGGTTGGTCGCTCGCAGGATGCCGTCGATGGTGCTCTGGCCCGTCCCGTAGCGGTTGTCGAAGAGGTGCTTGGTGTCGGAGTCGTTGACGGCGAGGATCGGATAGGCCAGCGCGCCGTCCCGAGCCATGGCGCGCAGCCGGATCACGCCGGTCGTCGTCTCCTCGGTTCCACCCTTGAGGTTGGGGATCAGCTCCCGGCGCTCTTTGTGGAGCAGGGACACCAGGTCCGCCCCGTCGTCCATCGTCAGGTGGGGTTCGCTGTCCAGCACGGCGTTGAGGTGGCTGTAGTAGACGTCGAGATCCTCGCCCTTGCGCGCGAAGACCGGCAGGCCGAAATCCTGCACCAGGCTCGCGGCCACGTCGTCCTGGGTCGATAGGGGGTTGCTCGCGCACAGCGCCACCGTCGCGCCCCCTTCGGTCAAGGTGCGCATGAGATTGGCGGTCTCCGAGGTGACGTGGAGGCACGCGCCGATGCGCAGTCCGGCCAGGGGTTTCTCCTCGCGGAAGCGCCGGCGGATCAGTTGCAGTACCGGCATGTGCTGGTCGGCCCACTCGATGCGGCGCCGCCCCTCGGCGGCCAGCTTGAGGTTGGCGACGTCACAGGCGATGGTCTCGCTCGAAGCGGTCGTCATGGCGTGGTCCTCGTCGGCGGGCGGCGCGTGGCGGCCGGGCTCAATGGACGGCGACGGGCGCGGGCACCGCGCCAACGAGCCCGGCGGCGGCACGAAGCTCTTCGGCGAGATCCGTCTTTTCCCAGGAGAAGCCAGGCTCCGTACGGCCGAAGTGACCGTACGCGGCGGTAGCTCGGTAGATCGGTCGCCGCAGCTCGAGGCGTTCGATGATGTCGAGCGGTCGCAGGGGAAAGTGCTCCCGCACCAGGCGTTCGAGTCGGCGGTCGGAAAGGCTCCCCGTGCCGAAGCTCTGGACGTTCACGGAGACCGGGTCGGCGACGCCGATCACGTAGGCGAGCTGCACCAGCGCTCGATGCGCCAGGCCGGCAGCGACGAGGTTCTTGGCCACGTAGCGGGCCATGTAGGAGGCGGAACGGTCCACCTTCGTGGGGTCCTTGCCCGAGAAGCAGCCACCCCCGTGACTGCCGACGCCGCCGTAGGTGTCGACGATGATCTTGCGTCCCGTCAGGCCGCAGTCGCTCTGCGGCCCGCCGATCTCGAAGCTGCCGGTGGGGTTGATCTTGAATTCGGTGCCCTGGAGGAGCTCGGGACGGATTGCGGGCCGCACGATCTCCTCTATGACCTGCTCGCGGATTTCCTCCTGGGAGAGGCCCTTGGCGTGGTGGGTCGAGACCACCACCGTCGCCACGCGGACCGGCCGCGCGCCCTCGTACTCCACGGTGACCTGGCTCTTGCCGTCCGGGCGCAGCCAGGGCAGGGCGCCCGAGCGACGCGCCTCCGCCAATCGCCGGGTCAGGGCGTGCGCCAACATGATGGGCAAGGGCATGCGCTCCGGCGTCTCCGAGCACGCATACCCGAACATCAGTCCCTGATCGCCGGCCCCTCCCGTGTCCACTCCCAGGGCGATATCCGGGGACTGTCGCCCGATCGAGACGATGACCCCGCAGGTGTCGGCGTCGAAGCCGTAGTCCACCTGCGTGTAGCCGATCTCCCGGATCGTCCGCCGCGCGATCTCCATGAAGTCGACGCGAGCGTCGGTGGTGATCTCGCCGGCCAGCACCACCAGCCCGGTCGTCACCAGGGTCTCGCAGGCGACGCGACCCATCGGGTCCTGCGCGAGAACCGCGTCCAGAACCGCGTCGGAAATTTGGTCAGCGACCTTGTCGGGGTGACCTTCGGTCACCGACTCGGAGGTAAACAGATAGGGTTCTGACGAGGCCATCTCGCTCTCCGTCGATCTGTTTGCCGCGGGGGCCGGTGGGCGTGTGGGCCCGAGAGACGGCGCATGGTAGCAGAGGGCGCCCCTCGAGGCAACCGCGCGCCGCCGGGCCTCAAGCGCCGCGCGCGCCCCAGGGGTGACTGTCGAACAGGCCGTAAAACAACGAGCACAAGGCGTGGAAGGTCGACTCGGCGACGGCGGCGCGACGCGTCTCGGCGCCGCCGGTGAGCGAGCTGATCAGCCCCCCGCTGCGCCGCGTTCCCCACGGCGCGTGGCGCTCCCCGCCCAGGTCCGCCAGGGCCCGAGCCGGGATCTCGAGCGAGCCGTTGGCGCCCCAGGCTTCTCTATCGAGACCCGCGATCACGGTCCAGCTACGGACGAAGAACCGCTCGTCGTCGTCGAGGGCTACGCGGTCGAGCCCGCCTTCGACAGCCACGAAGAAGTGGTAGGCCTCCCCCAAGCGCTCCTGCATGGCACGCACCTGGCGCCGGGCTCGCGCGATGGCTTCCTCGTCGGAGAGCGCGAGCCCCAGGCGCTCCGGCTCGACGGGTTGGGGCACGAGCGCGATCGGCACCCGGCGGTGCTGGCGGAAGTAGCGCAGGAAGGCGTCCCGGACGCCGAGCAACTCGGGGGGCAGCGAGTCGAGCACGGCCACCGCGATGCCATCGTCGAGGCGGCGCAGGAGGGCGGAGCCGCCTCCCGCCGCCCGGCGCTCCGGGCTCGGGGGCTGCGACTCCGGGAGATCCTCCGCGGACATCAACGAGCGAGCGATCGACCTAGGGTGTCGGCGGTCGTGGAACGGGTTCGAGCGGACCGCGGGAACGATACCGCCGCCCCCGGCAGGCGTCAACGCGGCTGGCTATCATCGACGCTGTGATCGCGAGCCCCCGGCACCCGGCCCTGCGCGAGCTACGGCGGCTGCGTCGGCACCGCGACGGCGATCTCTGCCTGCTCGAGGGGCCTCACCTGCTGGCCGAGGCCCTCGCCGCGGGTGTGGTGCTCGAGCGGGTGCTGATGACGCCAGATTTCCTGGGGGGAGCCGAGGGACAGAGCCTGGCGGCGGCTCTTCCCCGACCGCCGGAGCTCATCGCCCCCCGGCTGCTGGCGACGGTCGCCGACGCCGACTCTCCCCGCGGCACGATCGCGGTGGCGCGCCTGCCGCGCGGCGGCGCCACCGGACTGCCGGCCGACGGCGACTGTTTCCTCTACGTCGAGGGCATCCAAGACCCCGGGAACCTTGGCGCGCTCGCCCGCGTCGCGGAGGCCGCGGGAGTCCATGGGCTGGCGCTGGCGAGCGGCTCGGCGAGCCCCAACCATCCCCGGGCTCAGCGCGCCGCCGCCGGCAGCTTGCTGCGCCTACCGGTGGCGGTCGAGGTGACTTCCGACGATCTGTCTCGGCACTTGGGGGAAGCGCTTTGGGTCGCCCTGGCGCCGCGGGGGGGCCTCTCCGTCTGGGACGCCCCGCTCTCCGGGCGCCTGGTGCTGGCCGTCGGCGCCGAGGGCCCGGGGCTCTCGCCCGACCTCGCGCGTCGCTGCCGGCTGGTCGTCACCATCCCCGTGCGGCCACCCGTCGAGTCGCTCAACGTCACCGTCGCCGCCGCCGTCGCCCTCTACGAGATCGCACGGCGGCGGAGCGCGGCGACGAGCTGACCTCCAGGGAGCGCTTCAGCCGCGGCGAGCCTCACGCAGCGCCGCGGTCAGCGCCGGGACCACCTCGTGGAGATCGCCGACGATGCCGTACTGGGCGACGGAGAAGATCGGGGCCTCGGGGTCCTTGTTGATCGCCACCACGACTTGGGCCCCCTTCATGCCCACCAGGTGCTGGATGGCGCCCGAGATCCCCAGGGCGAGATAGAGCTTGGGTGCCACCGTCTGACCGCTCGAGCCGATCTGGCGATCGCGCGGCAACCAACCGTTGTCGATCACCGGCCGGCTGGCGCCGATCTCCGCCCCCAGCGCCGCCGCCAGCTGCTCGACGATGCCCAACTTGTCCTTGTCACCGATGCCGCGGCCGACCGCGACGATGATCGATGCCGCCGAGAGGTCGACCTGCTCGCCCGCCACCTCCTCGACGCCGAGGATCTCGCGATCCGCCACCAGTTGCGCCGGGTCGAGGGCGAGCTGGAGCACGATCGCCGCGGCGCCCGTGCTCTCGACGGCGGCGAACGCACCCGACTGCACGGAGACCAGCACCGGGTACGGGCCCTTGCTGCGGACCGTCGCTTGCAGCTTGCCGCCCAGGATCGGCCGGCGCCACGTCAGACCGTGCTCGTTCGCGGCAAAGCCGATGACCTCGGGCACTAGCGCGCCGTCCACCGCCTGGGCGAGCCGCGCGACGTAGTCCACGGTCTGGTAGGTGTGGGGAAAGACCACGACCTCCGGCGCGTGCGCGGCGAGTGCCTGGCGCAGCGCGCCGACGTAGGCGCCCGGAGTGTAGGCCGCGAGGGCGGGATGATCGGCGACGTGGACCGCGGCGGGTCCACCGTGGGCGACCTCCCGGGCCAACTCGTGGACCCCGTGGCCGAGCACCACGGCCTCGGCCCTGCCGCCGGTGGCGGCGGCCAGGGCGACGCCGGCGCCGAGCGCCTCTCGCGACATCCGGTGCAGTTTGCCGTCGCGCTGCTGGACGACGACCCAGACCTTGGCCATCAGAGCACCCGCGCTTCCTTCTGCAGCTTCTCCACCAGGGCCTTGGCGGCCGTCGCCGGGTCGCCAGCGAGGATCTGCGCCCCGCCCGAGCTCTCGGGAAAGGCCACGCCGAGGATCTCGATGCTCGAGCCCACCTCGCCGACCTCGGCGGCGGAGAGACCGAGGTCGGCGGCCGTCAGGGACGCGATCTCCTTCTTCTTCGCCGCCATGATCCCCTTGAGCGAGGCGTAGCGGGGATGGTTGAGCCCGGCCTGGATCTCGAGCAGGGCCGGCAGGCGGAGGCGAAAGATCTCGTTCAGGCCGCTTTCCATCTCGCGCTTTACCTTGACGGTGCCGCCCTCCTCGATCTCGACGCCCATCACCAGCCAGGCGTGGGGCCAGCCCAGGTGGCCGGCGATCACCGAGCCCGTGGCGCCGTAGCCGACATCGTCGGACTGCGAGCCGGTGAGCACGAGGTCGAAGGCCTCTCGGGCCAGGGCCGCGGCCAGAGCACGACCGCAGGCCAGCGCGTCCCCGCCGTGGAAAGCGGGGTCGGAGAGGTGCACCGCCCGCGCCGCCCCCAGGGCCAGGGCCTTGCGGAGCGCTTCGCGCACCCGCTCCGGACCCAACGAGAAGACGACGACTTCGCCGTCCGTCCGCTCGGCGATGCGGAGAGCCTCTTCGAGGGCGTACTCGTCGCTCTCGTTGATGACGAAGGGGAGGTCCTCCTCTTCGATCCAGCGACCGTCGCGGGCGACGCGCAGCCGCGCCTCCGCGTCCGGGACCTGCTTGATGCACACGGCGACCCTCATGCCTCACTCCTCGACCGCCGTTACCCTAATCGGCGACCTTCGGCACGGTCAAGCACGTGGACGCCCGCGCGTCGAGCATGCTACTTTCGCGCCGTCGCCGACGACTCCTCATGGGTTGGCCTCCCCTCACTCTCCTCGCTCAAGCCAGTAGTCCCGCCGGTCGCCCCGGGCTGCTCGAGGTCTTCTTCCAAGCCGGGCCGATGGCCTGGACCGTGGCCCTCGTCCTGCTCGGGCTGTCCGTCGGATCCTGGAGCATCATGCTGGGGAAGTACCTGCAGCTCCAGCGCGCCCAGGCGCACACTTCCACCTTCCTCGAGCGCTTCCGCAACAGCCAGCGCTTCAGCGAGGTCGCGCAGGAGGCCAAGCGCCTGCAGGCCTCGCCGCTGGTGGGGCTCTTCGAGGCCGGTTACGCCGAGATCGACAGCCAGGTCAAGGCGGGCCGGCGCCCCGAGGAGAAGGCGCCGGCAGCGAGCTATCGCATGAAGTCGCTCGTCTCCCTCGAGCGCACGCTGCGCCGCGCCACGGGCGCCGAGCTGGGCCGCCTGGGGCGGGGCACGGCCTTCCTCGCCACGACCGCCGCCGCCAGCCCGTTCATCGGTCTGTTCGGGACCGTCTGGGGGATCATGGTGGCCTTCCAGGACATCGGCCTCTCGGGCTCGACCTCGCTGGTGGCCGTCGCCCCGGGCATCGCCGAGGCGCTGATCAACACCGCGCTCGGGCTGGTGGCGGCGATCCCTGCCCTCTTGGGCTACAACTACTACGCCGCGCGCCTCAAGGGCGTGCGCGCCGATCTCGACGACTTCACGCTCGAGTTCATGAACCTGGCCGAGCGCAACTTCACCTGAGCGGACGATGGCCTTCGGTATCGGCTTTGGCGGCGAGCAGGACGAGTCGGTGCTGGCCGACATCAACGTCACGCCGCTCGTCGACGTGATGCTGGTGTTGCTGATCATCTTCATGGTGACGGCTCCCCTGCTCCACCAGGGCATCGAGGTGGCCCTCCCGCAGGCCGAGGCCGAGCCGATGCAGCTCGACACGGATGATCCCCTGGTGCTGTCGATCAACCGCGACGGCATCATCTACATCCAGGAGGAGCCCGTGCATCCGAGCCGCCTCGTCGAGCGGCTGGGTCCGATCTTGACGGCGCGAGGTGACCGCACTGTCTTCGTGAAGGGCGACAAGGACCTTCCGTACGGCAAGGTCATCGAAGTCCTCGATCTCCTGCACCGGGGCGGGATCCGCGAGGTTGGGATGGTGACCGAACGGCCGGAGCGCTAGCGGGCGATGCTCGACGACGTCACGACAGTCCTGGCCGATCGCCGCCGCACCAGCGGCAAGACCCGCCGTCTCGTCTGGCTGTCGCTCATTCTCCATGCCGCCGTGGCACTCGGGGTTTTCGTGGCTCCCTTGCTCCGCGCCGAGACTCGCGAGCCACTGGAGTTCAGCGGCCCGGTGATGATCGTGCCGGCGGCGACGCTCGGCGTGCGGCAGCCACCCCCCCGGGCGGCGCCCGAACCGGCACCGCCCGAGCCCGCACCCCCCGAGCCCGAGCCGGAGGCTCCTCCCCCACCCGAGCCTGCACTCACCCTTCCCACTCCCGACTCGACGCCGCCGCAACCACGGGCCGCGACGCCGCCCTCCGCTTCGGAACTCCTGCGCCGCCAAGGCTCCCCCACCGGCAGCTCGACGGGGACGGCCACGTTCGGGGCCAGCGGCGTCGGCATCGAGGACCCGAACTTCCGTTACACCTATTACGTGGATCAGTTGGCGGCGATGATCAGCTCGTTCTGGACCCGGCCGCCGATCGGCGGCGAGGTGCAAGCGGTCATCGGCTTCCGCATCCGCCGCGATGGCTCGATCAGCGAGCCGCGAGTCGCTCAGTCCTCGGGATTCAGCAGCTTCGATCTCGCGGCGCTGCGTGCCGTGCAGCAGGCCGCACCGTTTCCTCGCTTGCCTCAAACCTACAAAGAGGACTGGGTGGGGGTGAATGTCATCTTCAATTGAGGGAGTTGCCAAGATGTCGCTCACCGTGGTCCTGCGACCCTTGCTCGCAGTCTTTGCTGCCCTCGCCCCGTGCGTCGGCTGGGTCGCCGGTCAAGAGCTGCCGCAGCCGGCGGACACCGTTCCTGGTTCCGAGATCACCATCAAGATCACCGGCGAGGCGCGCTCCCTGGTGGTGCTTTCCTACCCCGCACCCGATACGAACGCCGCCGGCACGCTCTTGGCAGCGGCCCGCGAGGCAGACGCTACGTTGCGCGACGACCTCGAGGCGAGCCGCATCTTCCGCCTCGTGGGACCGGACGAGCTCGCGGTCCTCGTCTTGACCGGCGACCCGGCCCGCGACTTCGAGCTGCACCGCTCGCTCGGCAGCCAGGTCCTCCTCGAGGTCGCCTTCGCGACCGAGGAGGGCAACCTGGTGCTCGAGGGTCGGCTCTACGACCTGAAGAGCGGCGAGCCGATCCTCGGCAAACGCTACCGCGGCGAGGCGACGGCGGCCCGCCGCGTCGCGCACACCTTCGCCGACGAGATCGTCCAGTACTTCGCCGGCCGCCGGGGCATCAGCTCGACCGCGCTCGCCTTCGTCTCGGACCGCAGCGGCTCCCGGCCCAACGAGTTCAAGGAGATCTTCCTGATGGACTACGACGGGCACAACCAGCGCCCGGTCACCGCCCACAAGACGATCTCTCTTTCCCCCAGCTTCAGTCCATCGAACGATGCCGTCGCCTACACCTCCTACTTCTCGGGACGGCCGGGCCTCTATCTCGTCGTGCTCCCGGGGGGCAGCAAGCGAGCGGTGGTCACCGACGGGTCGCTGAACGCCAACCCGACGTTCTCGCCCGATGGCGCTCGTATCGCCTTCACGCGCTCCCTGGGCGACGGCAACTCGGAGATCTTCGTCTGCAACCGTGACGGCTCGGGACTGCGGCAGCTCACGCACGCGAACGGCATCGACGCCAACCCGGCGTGGAGCCCCGGCGGGCGCGAGATCGCATTCACCTCCTCGCGCAGCGGCGAGCCGCAGCTCTACACCATGGACGTCGAGGGCGCCAACGTACGGCGGATCAGCTTGCAGGGTGAGTACAACGACGGCGCCGAGTGGAACCCAGACGGGACCCGGCTGGCCTACGCGAGCCGCACCGGGAGCAACCGCTTCGACATCCTCCTGGCCGATCTGGTGACTCTCGAGGCGACTCGGCTGACCAGCGGGCCGGCGAGCAACGAGTCGCCGAGCTTCTCGCCGGATGGCCAGCGCATCGCTTTCGCTCGCACCCTGGGGAGCGGCGCGGGCCGCACCCAGGTCTTCGCCATGGACGTCGACGGCGGCCACCTGCGCCAGCTCACCAGCGACGGCAACAACTGGGGGCCGTCCTGGTCGGGCTTCCCGCCCCGTTGAGCGGCTGCGTGGCCGGCACGCAGGTTGCTCGCCCCTTGCCCCTCTGCTACATTTCGCCCTGAAGAGCGAAGCCCAGTGCAGGAAACATCGGACCCCGAAGGAGTCGTGGAATGAATCGCATGCGGATGTTGGTCGTCGGGCTGATCATCGCCCTGAGCCTCGGCGGCGTGGGTTGCGGCGGGAAGAAGAAGCCGACGACACCGGCGCCCGAGGAGGTCATGGTGCCCACCGTGGAGAGCGTCGAGGATGCGTCGGACTTGACGCTCGACGAAACGCCGATCTGGGACCAGGAACTCGACTCGATCAACCGGTACGCGAGCGAGCAGGGTCTGCTCGGCGACGTCTACTTCGACTACAACAAGTACGAGCTCCTGCCCGAAGCGCGCGAGCGTCTGGCGCGCAACGCCGAGTTCATGGCCGAACACTCCGACTTCATCTTCACCATCGAGGGTCACTGCGACGAGCGCGGCACCAACGAGTACAACCTGGCGCTCGGCGATCGGCGCGCGGCCACGGCCCGCAACTACCTGGGCTCGCTCGGGGTCGACGACACTCGCATGTCGACGATCAGCTACGGCGAGGAGCGACCGCAGTGCACCGACTCCGAGGAAGCGTGCTGGCGGCTCAACCGGCGGGCGACGTTCCTGATCACCGGCCGCTCCTGAGGGCTCGGGCCGGCGGGCTCGCGCCAGGCACGGGGTGGGTATGGCTGGTCAGCCTGCCGCTGATCGGCTGTGTGAGCAGCTCGGACATCGACGAGCTGCATCGTCAGCTCACGGAGATCCAACGCCAAGTGCTCTACCTGCAGCAGCAGGTCTCGAGCAAGGAGGAAGTCTCTCAGCTCGGCAGCCAGATCGGCGCGCAGACCGACGCCTTCCGGCGTTCGGCCGCTGACATGCAGGTCGCCTTGGAGCAGCTTTCGACGCAGATCGACGAGCTGCAGTCGAACCTCGCCGATACGGATTTCCGGCTCAACGACCTCTCCCAACAGATCGCGACCACCAATCAGCAGCTGCGGGACACCCGGGGCGGCGCGGCGGAGAGCGGGCCGCCCGGCGCTCTGCCCCCGCCCTCGGATCCGCAGAAGCTCTATCAGGCGGCGTACAACGACTACCTGCGCGGCAGCTACGACCTCGCGATCATGGGCTTCCGGCAGTATCTCGACTCCTACGCCGATACCGAGCTCTCCGACAACGCCGCCTACTGGGTCGGCGAGAGCCTCTACAGCCAGGGCCGCTACGATCAGGCGATCCGCGAGTTCGATCGCATCGTGGTGCGCTATCCGCGGAGCGACAAGATGGCGAGTGCCCTGCTCAAGAAGGGCTACTCCTACCTGCAGTTGGGCCAACGGGACCAGGGTGTCGGGCAGCTGCGCAGCGTCGTGCGCTCCTATCCCGGTTCGGACGAGGCGAACCTGGCCCGCCAGCGCCTGCGCGATCTGGGCGTTGACGCCGGCTAGGCGAGCGGCTAGACTGCCGCGTTCTTCGCGCCCGGGCGCGAGAGAGGAAGCAGGATGGCGAACAACCCCTCCGCCGAGAAGAAGAATCGGCAGTCGCGCCAGCGGCAGATCCGCAACCGCGCCCAGCGCTCGGCGATGCGCTCCGCGGTCAAGAAGCTGCGCGCCGCCATCGCCAGCGGCGACGGCGCGACGGCGCGAGCGACCCTGCCGGAGACGCTCGGCGTCGTCGACGCGACGGCGCAGAAGGGCATCGTTCACGCCAACGCGGCGGCGCGTACCAAGTCACGGCTGACCAAGGCCGTGACCCGGCTCGGCTAGAACCCTTCCAGGATATCGATCACCAGCGTTTCCGCGAACTCGTCGGCCACCTCGAGCACGGCGAGGTCCTCGCGGTCGGTGAAGCTCAGCGGGTCCAGGTCGAAGGTGTAGTTCTCACGGAACTGGTAGAAGGGTTGCTGCCAGATCACCTCTTCGGTGCCGCTGCGCCGAAACTCCATCCTCGCCAACACCAGGATCTCGTACTCGCGGGCGCGGCCCTCGTCCTCGGCGCCGAACAACACGGCACGCACCTGGAAGTTCGACACCTCTCCGGTCAGGACGGCGTCGGCCTCGTTGGCGGTGTTGACGATCTTGAACCGCGGCCGCCGCAGGAACTCGTTGGTGATGGCGCGGGTGAACTCCTGATCGATCTGCTCCCTCAGGGTACGGTTCGACAGCGGTTGGATGTAGATCTCCTCGATGTCGGGCGGCAGGCTGCTGGTGCGTCCCACGAGGCCGTAGCCGCAGCCGTCGAGGAGGACGCAGACGAGCGCGAGAGAACGGCGGTTCACTGGATTCCTTTCTCGGGAGAGCAGCGACCCATCAAGTCATTCTCCCCGGAAACACCCTCGCCTTCAACAGGCCGTCGAGCAGCCCGTTGACGAAGGCTCCCGACTGCTCGGCACCGTATTTCTTCGCCAGCTCGATGGCCTCGTCGAGGACGACGACCTTGGGGACGTCGTGCTCGACGAGCATCTCGAAGACGGCGAGCCGCAAGATGTTGCGGTCGACGACCGGCATGCGCTCCAGCCGCCAGTTCTCCGCCTGGCTGGTGATGAGCTCGTCGATCTGCGCGCGGCGCTCGAGGGTTCCCGTGACGAGGAAGCGGGCGTACGCGAACGCTTCGTTGACCTGCGCGAGCTCCAAGGGCTCTGCCTCGAGCTCGCTCTCCGCGCCTTCGGAGGCGGTGAGCTCGGCAGCATCGAAGCGGGCCAGGACTTGCTGCGCGTTCCAGCCCCCGAGCTCGCTCTGGTAGAGCATTTGCATCGCCATCTCGCGCCCACGGCGCCGCTTCGTCACCTGCGCAGCTGCCGCACGACGTCGGCCATCTCGAGGGCGGCGAGCGCGGCCTCCCTGCCCTTGTTGCCCGCCTTGCCGCCGGAGCGCTCCTCGGCCTGCCGGGCGGTGTCGCAGGTCAGGAGGCCGAAGCCGATGGGCACGCGATAGGTGCCGGCCACCCGAGCGATGCCCCGGCTGGCCTCGGCGCTGAGCAAATCGAAATGCGGCGTCTCGCCGCGCAGGACGGCTCCCAGCGCGATCAAGGCGTCGTGGCGACCGGCGGCCGCCAGCTCCTCCAGCGCCGCTGGAATCTCCCAGGCGCCGGGGACCCGAACGACCTCGATCTCCTCGGCGCCGTGCCGGCGGAGGGTGTCGAGGGCGCCTGTCACCAGCCGTTCGACGATGCGCTCGTTGAAACGCGAAGCGACGACGCCGAAGCGCTTGCCCGTGCCGTCCAGCCGGCCGGTGATCTCGCGCATCTCGCTCATCGCTAGGGGGAGTTGGCTGGTCGGGACGGCGAGATTTGAACTCGCGACCCCCTGAACCCCATTCAGGTGCGCTACCAGGCTGCGCCACGTCCCGACCGGGACGCCAGAGTGTACCGGAGGGGCCTAGCGGGGGGAAGACGCGGGACCCAGCAGAGCGAGGATCTCGCGCGCCTGGCGCAGCGCTCGAGCCAGGCCTTCCCGAAGCCGATCGTCGGCGAGGCCAGCCTCGCCGGTCGCTTCCACCACTACCTCGGCGAGCGTGTCCTCGGACGCGGCCTCCACAGTGTCCGGTTCGTCGAGGGGCTGGTCTGGCTCGTGCACGGGCACGGCGTGCAGGGCGCGGACCTTCGGTCCGCCCGCCGCCACCTCCGCCTCCAGTCGCTTCTTGGCGCCGGCGATGGTGAATCCCTCGTCGTAGAGGAGCTCCTTGATCCGCCGGATCATCCGCAGATCGTCTTCGCTGTAGACGCGCTGGCCGGAGCGGCTCTTGCTCGGCGAGAGGGCCGCGAACTCGGTCTCCCAGTAGCGCAGCACGTAGGGCTGGATGTCCAGCTGCTTGCAGGCCTCGCCGATCTTGTAGAAGAGCTTCTTGGCCACGGGACCGTCAACTCTCGTCGTCGCTCGGGGCCAGCTCGCGCTTCAGGCGATCGGCTGGACGGAAGGCGAGGCCGCGCCGCGCGGGAATGAAGATGCGCTCCCCGCTGGCCGGGTCTACTCCCACTCGGCCCCGCCGCGGCACCACCTCGAAGACCCCGAAGTTGTGGATCTTGACCGACTTGCCGGCCAGGAGGTTGGTCTTCAAGTGGCGGAGGATGCTCTCGACGACTTCCGTAGCTTCGTGCTTGGTGAGGCCCCCGTGAGTACGGTAGACGAGGTCCACGAGGTCCGCCTTGGTGGTCGAGGTGCCCGATCTGCGCTGCATCTTCATGGCCGGCGGCGCGACCCCCGAGGGGCCGCCAGGGACACAAACCTCAAGCAGAATCTCAAAGGTACTGGTTGAAGCTACACGGCCGAGCCGACGGCCGTCAAGGCGCTTTTCCGTCCCGCCCTTCAGCTCCCCGCCGCCGCTACCGTCGCCGCAGGACGAGCCGCACCGGGACGCCGCGCAGCAGGAGCGCCTCGCGCAGCGCGCGCTCCAGGTAGCGGCGATACGCCGTGGCGCGCGGCAGCGTCCGATTCGCGAACAGCATGAAGGTGGGCGGGCCCGTCGCCACCTGGGTGGCGTAATAGAGCTTCCATGGCCTTCCCCGACTGGCCGGGGGGTGGCGCGCCGCGACGGCCCGTTCCAGGATGCGGTTGAGTTCCCCGGTGGAAACCTCGAGGCGGAAAGCGGCCAAGGTTTCATCGATCGCCGGGTAGAGCTTCTCCAGACCTCGCCCGGTCGTCGCCGCGACATTGACGCGCCGCGGGCCGCCGAGCAGCTCGTCGAGCCGCTCCCAGCTCGCCTCGAGGCGGACCCGGGCCGCTTCGTCCAGCAGGTCCCACTTGTTGACCGCCACGACGGCGGCGCGCCCCAGCTCGCGGATCGAGTCGGCGATCGCGAGGTCACCCGAGGTGACGCCTTGGGAAGCGTCGAGCACGAGCAGGGCGACCTCCGCGGCCTCCACCTGGCGGCTCGCCATCAGGACGGCGAGGGCCTCCGCGCCGTCGGCCGTCTTGCTGCGCCGGCGGATGCCGGCCGTGTCGATCCAGAGGTAGGAGCGGCCGGAACGCACCACCAGGGAGTCGACGGGGTCGCGGGTGGTGCCGGGCGTGGCCGCGACGAGAGCCCGCTCCTCCCCCACCAGGCGGTTCAAGATCGACGACTTGCCGACGTTGGGACGGCCCACGATCGCCAAGCGCGGAGCCGTGGAACGCTCGGCCTCGGCGGCCACGGGCACGCGATCGAGGATGACCCGGCGCAGTTCCGGCAGCCCCTCGCCATGCTCGGCCGACAACAGGATGCGCGGCTCCACGCCGAGGCGGCTGAACTCGTGAAAGCCGTCGCGGGCCGCCCGCGTGTCACCCTTGTTGATCACCAGCACGGTCGGCTTGCCGAACGGCCGCAGCGCATCCCGCACGTGCTGGTCGGCGGGCAGCGGGCCCGCGCTCCCGTCGACGACCAGCAGCACGAGGTCGCTCAGAGCGACCGCCTGCATGACCTGCCGGTTGATGCCGAGCTCGTCGTCTCCAACGAGGAGCCCGCCCGTGTCCACCAGGTGCAGGCTGCGCCCGTCGACGCTCGCCAGACCACTGACGCGGTCCCGGGTCACCCCGGGCAGGTCGTGGACGATCGCCTGCCGCCTCCCCATCAGTCGGTTGAACAGGGTCGACTTGCCGACGTTGGGACGCCCGACGATGGCGACCGTCGGCGAAGACACGACGCCCCCCTCACTCGGCCGTGGCGCGGAGGAGGAGGCGTCCGGCGCGAAGCGCCCGTGGCTCGAGGGCGTGGCGACCCATACGGCGCCAGTCTAGCAAGGGACGGTCGGGGCTCAGCGGCGGCGGCGCGGCGGCGCGCCCCGCGGCTCCGGGGCCACCGGCGGTAGATCGGCGATGCGCAGGTCGAGCGTTCGCCGCAGCGGGTCCGCCCCCGCCAACTCGATCTCGACGGCGTCCGCCAGGCGAAAGGCACGGCCGGAGCGACTCCCGACCAGCCGGCGCTGCTCGAGCTCCACCAAATAGAAGTCGTCGGTGAGCGTCTGGATCGGCACGAGGCCATCCACGAAGAGGTCGTCGAGCTGCACGAAGAGGCCGAAAGGCTGCACTCCCGTGACTCGGCCTCGGAACCGCTCCCCGATCCGGTCGCTCATCCAGCGCACGAGCTTCCAGCGGAGAAGGTCTCGTTCGGCGCGCTCCGCACGGCGTTCATTGGCGCTGCAGTGAGCGGCGAGGCGCGGGAGACGCTCCTCCAGCCTGCTCGCTGCCGCCTCGCCGCTCGCCGCGCTGCGCCGCAGGGCCCGCAGCCGGCGGTGCACCAACAGGTCCGGATAGCGCCGAATGGGAGAGGTGAAATGCGTGTAGTGGCGCGAGGCGAGCGCGTAATGCCCCCGCTCCTGGGGCGAATAGGCGGCGCGCTGCAGCGTGCGCAGGACGACGGTCGAGACGAAGGCCTCCTCCGGCTTGCCAACGACGCTTTGCAGCACGCGTTGCAGGTGGCTGGGGTGGAGCACGGTGAGGTCGGTCGGCAGCTCGAGGCCGAACGGACGCAGGAGCTGGCGCAGCTCCTCCACTCTGGCCGGGGTGGGCGGATCATGCACCCGGAACAACGCCACGCATTCGTGGCTCGACAGCTCTTGAGCGACGGCTTCGTTGGCCGCGATCATGCACTCCTCGATGATGCGGTGGGCGACGTTGCGCTCGCCGGGCTTGACGCCGATCGTGGTCCCGTCGGAGTCCAGGATCACGTCTCCCTCCGGCAGATCGAAATCGACCGAGCCGCGCTCCAGGCGCCGCCCGTAGAGCACCTGCATCAGCTCGGCCGCCGTCTCGAGGGCGGGCAACACCTCCCCGTACTCGGCGCGGTCCGTTCGCCGCGGCTCCTCGAGCGCTCGGCGGCTCTCGCCGTAGGTCAGCCGGCGCCGGCTGCGGATCACCGTGTCCGCGAATCGGCGCCCGCGCACCGTCCCGTCCGGGGAGAACTCGAGGAACACCGACTGCGCGAGCCGGGGTACATCGGGGCGCAGCGAGCACAGCCCATCGGAGAGCCCCTCCGGCAGCATGGGCACGACGCGGTCGGGAAAGTAGACGCTGGTCGCTCGTCGGTAGGCCTCGAGATCGAGGGGCGAGCCCTCGCGCACGTAGTGGCCGACGTCCGCGATGTGCACGCCGAGCCGGAACGAGCCGTCCGCCAGGCGCTCCACGCCGATGGCGTCGTCGAAGTCGCGTGCCGTCTCGCCGTCGATGGTGAAGATGACGGCGTGCCGCAGGTCCTCGCGGCCCGCGAAGTCGTCCCCGGCGGGATCGGCCGGCAGGGCCGCCGCGGCCACCACCAGGCCGGAGGGGAAGTCCTGTGGGATCTCGTAATGGGAAAGGATGACGCGAACGTCCGTTCCGGGCTCGTCCAGCGTGCCCAGCGTCTCGACGACTCGCCCGCGCAAGGGGCCGGCGCGGGCGCCTTCGGCGGCCAGCTCGACGACCACCCACGTTCCGTCCGGGAGGCCCTCCGCGTCGTCCATCACCAGCGCTTCCGGCTGTCGGCGGGGGTCGAAGGGCACGAGCCAGCGTTCCCTCCCGTCGCTGCGCAAGTGGCCCGTCGACCTCTCCGCCCGGGTGTCGAGCACCTTGAGGACCGTCGCCTCGGGCAACTTGCCGAGTCGGGGCCGGCCCCGGCGCTGAGGCCGCACCAGCACCAGGTCTCCGTCGCGTGCCCCCTTGAGGTTCGGACGGCTGACGAAGTATCCCGCCTCGCCCTCCGCCCCGCTCTCGACGAGCGCGTCGCCGCCGCGCGTGGCGCGCACTCTCCCCGCTACCCAGTCCGTCCAGCGCACCGCGAACCACCGTCGGTTCCAGCTCGCCGCCCAACCCTCGCGCTCGAGCTCGCCGAGCGCCGCCTCGACCTCGTCCGGGCCTGCTGCAGGCGCCAACGCCTCTGCCAGCTGCACCAGCGTGAGGCCCCGCCGCCCGGCGCCCGCCAGGCGCTCGCGCGCGGCCTCGACGACGAGCGCCTCGCCACCGGGAAGCGCCGTTGCCGCCGCGACCCGCGACGTCGCGCTCGCCGTCGCCTGTTCCTTCGCCGGCGGCGCGTCGCCTCCGGCGCCTCTATGGCGTGCCGTCACGGGCTGCTACAATCCGCCGGCGCGCGAAAGTGGCGGAATCTGGTAGACGCGCAAGATTCAGGATCTTGTGGCCGTTGAGGCCGTGGGGGTTCGAGTCCCCCCTTTCGCACCAGTTGCTCCACACTCCGGATGGGTCCTCCTCCTGCGAATCCCTGTCGTGTTCGAAGCCTGTCGGATTCTTCCGCGCTGCGCCCGGAGGCGCAAGCGCCGTCGTTGAAGTGACAGAATCGCCGTGCCGCCGTCCGACGTTTCCTGCCTGACGCTGAACCGCCTTTCGGTCTACCTGCGCTGCTTGCGCGAGCTGCAGGGGGCGAGCATGACTCGCATCTCTTCGCTCGAGCTCGCCACTCGATTCGACTTGTCGGCGGCTCAAATCCGCAAGGACCTCACGCAATTCGGCGAGTTCGGGATCCGCGGCGTGGGCTACGACGTCGATCATCTCGTCGAGCGGCTGCGCTCCCTGCTCGGCCTCGACCGATCCCACAACCTGGTGGTGGTCGGCATGGGCCAGCTGGGAACCGCCGTTGCCCGTCATTTCGCCACCCACCACCGCAGCTTCCGGGTCGTGGGCACGTTCGACGTCGACGAGACCAAGGTCGGCACGGTCGTCGGTCCGCTCACCGTTCTCCACGTTCGCGAGGTGCCGCAGATCGTACGGCAGCACGGCGCCGAGATCGGCGTGCTCGCCGTTCCGGCCTCTGCTGCCCAGGAGGCGTACGATCTGCTCGTCGCCGCCGGCGTGCGCTCGGTGCTCAATTTCGCCCCCGTGCAGCTGCGACGCGCCGCTCACGTGCGCACCCGCACGGTCGACCTGCGGATCTATCTCGAGGAGCTGGTCTACTTCCTCGGCTGCGAGCCGGCCGTGGGCGAGGAGATCGTCGAGCGCTCGTAGAAGGACAGACAGGACTCTCCGTAGCGACGCACGTCCGTGCGCGCCAGCTCGCCGACGGCCGCCGGCACCTCGTCCGCGGCGGCGTGCTCCAGGACGAAGACGCCGTGGCCGGTGAGCAGGGAGGTGGCATCCGTCAGCAGCTCGACATGTCGATCGAAGCGATAGGGTGGATCGGCGAAGACGAGGTCGAAACCCCGCGGCGCGATCGTCGCGAGGCGGCCCAGCTGGCCCGGCAGGTGGAGTCGGACGACGCGGGCGCAGCCAGGCGCGAAGGCGGCCGCCGTCCGGCGGAGCACGCGTACGACCCGGGGATCGGCCTCCACCAGGAACACCTCGGCGGCGCCGCGGCTCAGGGCCTCGAGGCCGACGGCTCCCGAGCCGGCGAAGAGATCGAGCACCCGGGCTCCCTCGATGCGCGGGCCGAGCACGTCGAAGAGGGCCTCGCGCACGCGCGAGCCGGTCGGCCGGACGCCGGGCCCGATGGCCAGCAGCCTGCCCTTGAGCCGCCCGGCGCGGAGGCGGACGCCCTCCGTCACGGCCGCTCCAGGAGGCGTCGAAACTCTCCGCTCAGGGAGTCGAGGGCCACGTAGAGCGTCAGCGGCTGGTCGAGACCGAGCAGCTCCACTCCCCTGCCATCGCTGGTCAGGCCCTCGACCTGATAGCGACCACCGTCCTGGCGCAACAGCACGTCGCCGCGCTGGGGCACGTAATCCGGGGGTAGGCTCTCCACCGGCCGCCGCTCCTCGGCCCTCGCCCGCAGCTCGTGGAGGATGCCGACCACCCTGGCGAGGGTCAGTGGCAGGGCGTCGAGCGCGCCGAAGCGGACCTGCCGCTCCTCGCGGCCCGGCAACGCGAGATCCATGGCGCAGGTCTCCAGCCATGGGCCAGCCGCGCCGCCCCGCTCGGTCTGCACCTCGCTCAGGTCCTCGCCCGCCAGCCGGTCGAGGTAGGTTGCGAGGTCCTCCGGCGACAGCTCGGCGAGCGTCATCTCGAGCGCCCCGGCCTCGTCCCATCGCCGGCTACGCAGGGTGCCGTTGGCGAAGAGGGTCACCTCGGAGCGACCGAGCTCGGAGACGCAGGAGAGCCGCGCCGCCTCTTGCGAGCGGCCATCCTGACCGGCAACCGGGACGACCACCGACGCGCCGAGCAGCCATGGCGCCAGCCTCATGCCTCCGCCTCCTGCCGCGCGAGCCACGCCAAGGCGAAGGTGAGCTCCTCCTCGGGCGCGATCTCACCGTCGAGTCGCGCGGCGCGCGTCCGTCGCAGGGCTTCGCCGATGAGTGGCCCCGGCGGCGAACCCGCCCCTACCAGGTCGGCGCCGCCGATCGCCAAGCGAAGCGCGCGCCAGTGGGCCAGGACAAGGCTCGCCCGTTCGGCCGCCGTCGGTGGCGCGGTTGCGGCCAGCACCGTCAGCTCGATCTCGTCCATGTTCGCGACGGCTCGCTCTAGCTCGTGAGGCGGGTGCGCGGCCGCAAGGTCGGATTCGGCCCGCGCCAGCCGCTCGCCGAGCCCCTCGAGCTCCCGGTACCCGAAGCGGCGGGCCAGATCGAGCTCGACGCTCGGCCCGGCGCGGCGCGCCAGCCAAGCGAGGACGGCCCGCCCGGTGGCGGCCGCCGCGCCCGCTGGCGCCGTCAGGGCAGTGACCAGCCGTTCGACCTCCGCCAGCGGGAAGTCGCGAAGTCCGGGCGAGAGGATGGAGAGCGATCCGAGCCGGTCGAGCGTCGCGAGCTTCTCGCCGACTCGCGAGGCATCGGGGAACAGCCGCGTCCAAGCCTCCAGGAGGCGGCTGGGCGAGAGCGCCGCGAGGTACGCCGAGCCGCTGCGCGCCAGCGCCTCGGTCTCGGAATCGAACCGCAATCCCAGCCGAGGTGCGAGCTCGAGGCCGCGCAAGATGCGCGTCGGGTCGTCGCGGAAGGAGAGCGGGTGGAGGACCGTCAGCCGCCGCTCCGCGAGCGCCGTCCGTCCCTGGTGCGGATCCACGATCTCCGCCAACGACGCGGCCGCCAGCGGCAGCGCCATGGCATTCACCGTGAAGTCCCGGCGGCCGAGGTCTTCCTCGAGGCCAGCCGGTCGGACGACGGGTAGGGCTGCCGGGGCCGGGTAGTGCTCCCGGCGCGCGCTCGCGACGTCGAGGCGTAGCTCACCGACCCGGAGCTCCGCGGTATCGAACGGCGGGTGAATGCGCGGCGCCACCGCCAGCCGCTCGCCCAGGCGGTCGGCCAGATCGGCGCCGCGGCCCACCACGACGATGTCGAGGTCCCGGGTCTCGCGGCCCAACAGCAGGTCGCGTACGAACCCACCGACCAACGCCACGAGCTCGGCAGGCGCCGCTGCTGCGGCCAAGGCCGCGAGCACGATCCTCGTCTCGGTCGGCAGGGCGACGCGCTCGCTCCAGCGCATGGCGAGGCTCCGGCTCAAGCCGGCCGGACGGCGCTCTTGCCGAGCAAGTCCTCGAGTCGGCCGACCAGCGCCGCGTCGTAGCGCACCCGAAAGCGTTCGTCGGGAGCGACCCGCAGCGAGCGGCCCTCGATGCGAAGGCACAGGCGGACCGGCACGTCGCCGGCGTGCTCGGCCAACAGCTCGCGCAGCCGGACGAGCTCGCCGGCCGTGCAGCGCTCGTCCAACTCGAGCTCCACTTCGCGCACCAGCGCCTGGCGAGCGCGGTCCAGCGACACGACCTCCTCCCCCGTGACTTCCACTCCGGACCCCCGATCCCGCGCCACTCCGCGCACCAGCACGATGGCGCCCTCGACCAGCAACGACGCGTACTGCTGGTACTGGCTCGCGAAGAGCGTCACCGGCAGCGAGCCATCGAGATCCTCGAGCACGAAGAGCCCCATCACCTTGCCGGCATTGGGCCCGTTCTTGATCTTGCGCTGCCGTACCTGGGTGACGATGCCGCCGAGGGTGACCCGTCGCTCGTCGTCGGCGACCAGACCGCCGCTGGTGTGCGTCGCGAGCTTCGCCAGCTGCGCTTGGTGCTCCGACAGGGGGTTGCCGGTGAGATAGAAGCCGAGCGCTTCCTTCTCGAACAGCAACCGCGTGCGCTCGTCCCAGGGGGCGAAGCTCGGGATGGACGGCTCCTGCGCCGGGCCACTCGTGAACAGGGTCCCTTGGCCCTGCTCCACCTCTCGCCGCCGCTGTTGGGCGTGATCGACGATGCCCTCCAGGGCGGCCACCAGGGCCGCCCGGTGAGTCCCGAAGGCGTCGAGCGCCCCAGACTTGATCAGCGCCTCGAAGACGCCGCGATTGAGGGTCCGCAGATCGACCTCGGTCGCCAGATGCGCCAAGCCGCGGAAGCGCCCCACGCGGCGGCGGGCGCCGAGGATCGTCTCGACCGCCGCCTCGCCGATTCCCTTGACCGCCCCCAGGCCGAAGCGGATGGCGTCCCCAACGGCGGTGAAGGCCCAGTCCGACTCGTTGATCTCCGGCGGCAGGATGCGCAGGCCCATCTGCCGGCATTCGCGGATGTACTTGGCGACGTTGTCCTTGCTCCCCATCTCCGAGGTGAGCATGGCGGCCATGAACGCCACGGGGTGATGCACCTTGAGAAAGGCCGTCTTGTAGGCCAGCAGCGCGTAGGCGACGCTGTGACTCTTGTTGAAGCCGTAGCCTGCGAAGGGGGCGATGTACTCCCACAGTTGCCCGGCCTTCGTCCGGCTGACGCCGTTGCGCTCGGCACCGTCGAGGAACTGCTCCTTCTGCTTCGCCATCGCTTCCGGATCCTTCTTGCCCATCGCCTTGCGCAGCAGGTCGCCGGCGCCCAGCGAGAAGCCGGCGACCTCCTGGGCGATCTTCATCACCTGCTCCTGGTAGACGATGACTCCGTAGGTTTCCTCCAGGATCGGTTGCACTTGCGGCAGCAGATACCTGGGTTTGCGCAGGCCCTGCTTGCATTCGACGTACTGCTTGACGGTTCCGCCTTCGAGGGCGCCAGGACGATAGAGGGCGTTCAGCGCCGCCAGGTCCTCGAAGCGGGAGGGCGGGGCGCGCCGCAGCAGGTCCTTCATGCCGCCCGACTCGAACTGGAAGATCCCGTCGGTACGGCCCTCGCAGAACAGACGGAACGTCTCGCTGTCGTCGAGGGGCACGCGGTCCAGGTCGAGATCGATTCCCTGGTAACCGAGCATGCGCACCGTGTCGTCGAGCACCGTCAAGGTCCGGAGTCCCAGGAAATCCATCTTCAGCAGGCCCAGGCGCTCGACGACATCCTTGTCCCACTGAGTGACGATCTCGTCGTTGGCCGTTCGACAGAGGGGCACGAGCTGCTCGATCGGCTGCGGTGAGATCACGACACCGGCGGCATGGATCGAGGCGTGGCGCGTCAGACCTCCGAGGCGCGAGCCGATCGCCAGCACCTGCGCCACTTCGGCGTCGGCTGCCGCCTCTTCCCGCAGCGCCGGCACCGTCTCGACGGCGTCCTGCACGGACTTGGTCATGTCGGGGATCAGTTTGGCGATCCGGTCGACCTTGCCGTACGGCAGGCCGAGGACGCGCCCGACGTCGCGGATCACGGCTTTCGCACCGAGCGTCCCGAACGTGATGATCTGCGCCACTCGATCGCGGCCGTACTTCTCGCTGACGTACTGGATGACCTCGCCCCGCCGGCGCATGCAGAAATCGATGTCGATGTCCGGTAGCGAGACGCGCTCGGGGTTGAGGAAGCGCTCGAAGACGAGGCCGTAGCGCAACGGATCGATGTCGGTGATGTGCAACGACCAGGCGACGAGCGATCCCGCCGCCGAGCCGCGGCCGGGGCCGACCGGGATGTGCCGCTCGCGGGCGTGGCGGATGAAATCCCACACGATGAGGAAGTAGCCCGCGAACTCCATGCGCTGGATGACGCCGATCTCCTGCTCCAGGCGCTCCCGGTAGACCTCGTCCGGGAGCCGTCGTTCGGCCCCCGCGGCGGGCCGCTCCGCCAGGCGTTCCTCGAGGCCCTCGCGGGTCACGGCCACCAAGAAGGAGTCGAGGGTGTGGCCCGCGGGCACCGGGAAGGCTGGCAGCTGCGTGCCCTTCGGCAGCTCCAGCCGGCATCGCTCGGCGATGCGCAAGGTGTTCTCGATCGCCTCGGGCACGTCGGGGAAGAGCGCCGCCATCTCCTCGCCGCTCTTCAGGTAGAACTGGTCGCTCGCGTAGCGCAGACGATCCGGGTCGGCCAGCGTCTTCTGGGTGCCGATGCACAGCAGGACGTCGTGGGCCGTGGCGTCGTCCGGACGGAGGTAGTGGCAATCGTTGGTGGCGACCAGGGGGGCGCCGAGGCGCCGCGCGATGCGGCGCAGGACTTCGTTGGCCTGCCGTTGGGCCGGAATGCCGTGGTCCTGGAGCTCGAGGTAGAAGTTGCCCTCGCCGAAGAGCTCGACATAGTCCCGCGCCGTGCGCTCGGCCTCGCTTTCCTGCCCCGCCGTGATGCGCTCGTTGATCTCGCCTTTGAGACAAGCCGACAGGCCGATGAGCCCCGCCGCATGGGAGCGCAGGAGCTCGCGGTCGATGCGCGGCTTGTAGTAGAAGCCGTCCAGGAAGGAGCGGGTCGTCAGCTGCAGCAGATTGCGGTAGCCCTGCTCGTCGCGGGCCAGGAGGACGAGATGGTTGGCGCTGCGCTGGGCGGGGTCCCGGTCCGTGTGGCGCCCGGGCGCGACGTAGGCCTCCATGCCGAGGATCGGCTGAATGCCCACCTTGCGCGCCGCGTCGTAGAACTCGATGGCCCCGAACAGATTGCCATGGTCGGTGAGAGCCACCGCGGGCATGCCGGCCGACTTGGCGTTGTCGAGCACGTCGTGCAGACGGTTCGCACCGTCCAGCATGCTGTACTCGCTGTGGAGATGGAGGTGAACGAACGGCGGCATCGCCGGTAGGCACTGTATCAGAGCGAGCCGCGCCGTCAGGGGGCGCCGGACGACGCGCCCGCGGCCTCGTCGCCTTTGCCGTGATAGACGTTCGAGCGCTTGTACTGCGCCACCCAATGGCGCACGAAGACCTGGCACGCGGCGACGGTGGGCACCGCCACGAGCATGCCGAGGAACCCGAAGAGGCTGCCGCCGACGATCACCGCCAGGAGCACCACCACCGGGTGCAGGTCGACGTGGCGCGAGAGGATGCGCGGGCTCAACACCGTTCCCTCCAGCACCTGAGCGCCGGTGAAGACGCCAGCCACACCGAGCAGGTGGAGCCAGCTCTGGTGCTCGACCCAACAGAGCAGGAGGGCCGGGACCAGGCCGACGACCAGGGCCATGTAGGGGACCAGGTTGGCCAGGCCCGCCACCAGCCCCACCACGAGGCCGAACGGGACGCCCAACAACACCAAGCCGGTCGCATTGATGGTCGCCAGGATGAGGGCGATCGTGAGCTGGCCGCGCAGGAAGCTGCCGAGGGCGGAGTTGACCTCCCCGAGCCGCTCCACGGTCACCGCCCGATACGGCACCGGCACCAAGTCGAGAAGCGATTGGCGGAGGCGCGGCCAGTCAACGAGCAGATAGAAGGCGAACACCGGCACGAAGACCAGGCTCAAGAGGAAGAGAACGAAACCGAGCGCGCTGGCGAAGAGGCTGCCCAGCCAACCCGCGACCCGGGCCACCAGACCCGGCAGGTTTTCGTTGAACGTGGTGACGATCCTGGCCCGCGCTTCAGCGACCTGCGCCGGATAGCGAGCCTCGAGCTCCGCGATCCAGGGCTCCACCCTGGCCCGCAAGGTCGTGTTGTAAGCCGGCAGCCGCGCTACGAGCTCCTGAACCTCCCCCACGATCCTCGGCACCAGGAACATGAGGGCGAGGGCCACGGCGAGGACGGCGACGAAGGCGATGAGGATGGCTCCGAACGAACGCGACACGCCGTGCCGGGACAACCAGCTCACGGCCGGGTCGAGCAGGTAGGCGATGCCCATGCCCAGGAGCAGGGGCTGCAGGATGTCGCCGAAGAAGACGAGCAGGAGCGCGATGAGGGCCAGGGCGGCGACGAAGACCAGCAAGCGCACGACGGCGGGATCGAAGCGCTTCATGGGTTGGCCCCGACCAAGCGACTCGCGCGATAGATGTAGTCGAGCCCGGAGGCCACCGTCAGCGCGCCGACGAGGTAGAGGGTCAGCTCCGCCGCTCGATCCACCCAGTCGGTCGGACCCGACAGCAGGACGAGGATCACTCCGGCGATCTGGCAGAAGGTGGTCAGCTTGCTTAGCACGGTCGGCGGGAACTCGCTGGTGTCGAGGGCCAGGGCCAACGCCAGCGCCACGACCAGGATCAGGACGTCGCGGGCGATGATCAGCACGGTCACCCAGATCGGGATCGGAACCAAGCCGGTATGCCCGTCGAGTGCGGTCAGTCCGATGTACGCCGTCGTCAGCAGGAGCTTGTCGGCGATGGGGTCGAGGTAGGCACCGAGCAAGGAGCGCTGGTTCAAGACCCGCGCCAGCAAGCCGTCCAGCGCGTCGGAGAGTCCGGCCACGGCGAAGATCGCCAACGCCTTGACCGTTTCGCCCCGCAGCAGGGCGATCACGAACAGCGGGATCAGGCCCATGCGCAGCAACGACAGCAGGTTCGGCAGGTTGAAGCTCACGCCCCCGGCTCCTCGTTCTCGGTCAGCAGCCCGCCACCGTTCCGGGCCAACGCCATCGCTTCCGCTCCGCTCAGCGGCGCGCCTGGCAAGCAGTCGCCGAGATCGGCAATCAGGCCGCAGCGTTGGGCTGCGGCACAGGTGCCCTCCGCCGAGCTACCACCAGTAGGGGCGTCGCTGCAACCGGCCGGCGAGCTCTGGACGCGCAGGAGGTGCAGGATGGCGTCGAGCGCCTCCTGGCGCGTGATCGGTCGCTCGGGGTGGAAGAGGTGGAGATCGGGATCGACCGCCAGCAGGCCGAGATTGATGACCCGAGCGATCTCCCTTCGCGCCGGGCTCTCCAGGATGTCGCTGGCGATCGTGGCTCCTTCGACACGGCCGTGGCGGACGGTGGGGAAGAGCCAGAAGACGAGACTGGCGAAGTCACCGCGGGTGAGGACGGCTCGGCCGGTGAGGTCCCGGACATGCCCCGGGAGGAGCTGCAGCCGCCAGCGGAAGCGGGCCTCGGCCAGGTGCTCGGCCAACCCCATGTCCGTCGGATGGCTTGCCGCCAGTTCTTCCAAGATCTGCAGGCCCCGCCCGGCGTCCCCCGCTTCGAGCTCCAGGTCGGCGAGCCGCTCGGCGAGCGGCCGATCGCCGGGCTCCAGCGACGCGAGCCGGCGGGCTGCCGTCAGCGCTCGCTCCGGCTCGCCCGCGGCCTCCCCCACCGCCAGCTCCGCCCGCAGGGTGGAAAGTGTGCCGGGTGCCCACTGCGAGAGCTGTTGCAGGGCTTCACGAGCCACGTCCAGGCGCCCTCGCGCCAGGGCATCGCCGATCCGGGCAGCGAGGATCTCGGCGGCGCGCGAGCGCAGCCGGGTCACGGACGCTGCTGCCACCGCCTCCTGGCCCGCCACCGCCGCGTAGGCGGCGACCGCCGCCGGGATCTCCTCGAGCCGCTCCCGGGTTCTCCCGAGCAGGAGCTGCGCCGCCACGTAGCGAGGCAACTCGGCGACCACCGCCTCGAGCCGCATCGCCGCCTCCTGCCAGCGTCCGGCGCCGAAGTCGACGCTCGCCAGCAGCACGGAGGCGGGGTGAAATCGGGGATCCGCAGTCAACCACTGCGATGCGCTGCGCGTCGCGAGGTCCCCGGCCCCTGTCTCGACCAGGGCCCGATGGGTGGCGGTGATCTCCTGCGCGCGCTGCAAGGGCAGGGCGAAAGGGTAGCCTTGAATCGGCGAGACGAGGAAGGGGCGGTCCGCCGCGGCGAAGGACGAAGGCGGCGCCGGTCGCGGGCGCAGGCCGGCACACCCCACCAGCGTCAGCAAGACGAGAAGGCCCGTGATCCGCGAGGGCCGCGCAGCCGATCGCCGGCCGCCGACTCGCCTCGCGGGCTCAGAGAGCTCCGGGAGCGGCCTCTTCCAGCGTCGCGATGGCATGCTTGTAGACGAGGATCTCGCGGCCGCCGCTCGCCAGCACGACGGCGAAGCGGTCGAAGCGGCGCAGCTGGCCAGACAGGGTCTTGCCGGTCATCAGGCCCAGTTGCAGCTCAGTGCCGGCCTTCAAGTGCTGGAAGAGAAAACCGTCCTGGATGTTGATGTTGGTCTTGGCCACGTCATTCCTCCAGGAGCCCGAGTAGGTGGGCCGGATCGGGTTCGGAGACCCAGCGCACGCTTTCCTGCCGGCGGAACCATGTCTCCTGCCGCTTCGCGTAACGACGCGTCGATCGCGCTGTTTGCTCGAGCGCCGTGTCGAGGGAGGTGGCGCCGCGCAGGTGAAGAGCCAGCTGCCGATAGCCGATGGCGCGAAAGGCCGGGAGAGAGGGATCGAGGCCGCGGGCGAGCAGGCTTTCCACCTCCCCCACCCACCCTCGCGCCACCATGTCGCGAAGGCGAGTACGAATGCGATCGTACAGGACGGTTCTCGGCACGGTCAAACCGATGACCGCGGGGAGG